>DGNT01000150.1 GCA_002389055.1 Alcanivorax sp. UBA4485 | reverse complement strand
GGTCGCACAGGGGCATCAGGGTAAGGCGGTACACCGGCGTGTCCGGCGGCGCCTGGTACACATCCTCAAGCGCGCACAGCGCTTCCAGCCAGTCGGCCTTGCGGGCCGAACCCGGCACTCCGACGGCGGCCAGCGGTTCGCGCAGCAGGTGGCGCAGTTCCGCCTTGGTGAACAGCCGGAACAGAGTCGGCACATCCAGCGCCGGGTCCGGGTCAAGCCAGCCGTGATCGATCAGCGGCGCGGCGGCGCTGAGGGTATCGCCGATCTCCGGGTAGACCAGTTTGTCGGCCCGGAAGTGCTCGCCCTTGCGCGTCACCATACGCACCAGCAAGGCCCGCGACGGCCGGGGCAGTTCTGCGAACGCCGACACGAAGGCGTGCTCCTGATTGTCGAGCAGATCGCCATGGCGGGACGCCACCCAGCTCAGCACTTCGTGGAAGTGATGCAGGTAGTAGAACGGATCGTCCAGGGTGACGTTGGCTGTCGGGGCACTGTCCATTTGGCTAGCATACCAATGGACAGTGCCCACTCCAATCAGATCAGCAGGGTGGACCAGGCCGACACCAGTAACAGCAGCGCCATGCTCCGGTTGAACAGGCGCTGACTTTCAGGCCGGGTGATCCAACGCGCGGCTCCGCTGCCCAGCCAGGCCCAGACCGCCACGCCGGGCAGCGCCACCAGGAAGAACACCCCGGCGTACCACAGCGACGACACCACATCGCCCCCCTCGGGGACCGCGAACACGCCGGTGGCCGCCAGCGCCATGATCCAGGCTTTCGGGTTGATGAACTGCAGACCGGCGGTACCGATAAACCCCAGACGTCCATCGCGGCCAGCCTGGTCGCTGTCCACGCCGGCGGCGCGGAACAGTTGCCAGGCCAGCACGCTCAGCCAGGCCAGCCCGGCCCAGCCCAGCAAGGTCCGCAACAGGGGATGCCCGGCCAGGGCCACACCCAGGCCACTGCTCACCAGCAGCAACACCGAGGCGGCACCGGCACTGGCGCCAAACATCATCGGCACGGCCGCGGCCGGGCCATGGCGCGAGGCGTTGGCCAGTACCAGGATATTGGTGGGCCCCGGGGTGACGGCGGCGACCAGGGCGAACAGCAAAAAGGAAGGTAAGGATTGCATCAGAGCACTCAGGCCTTTTCAGAGGCCGGCCAGTGTCGCCTGAGCCATCGTTTCAGTCTGGAAGCTTTGAGCAGAGGCGCCGGTATTGCGCCGGCGTGAGCGCGTACGCACGTCGAAACCAGCGCCCCAGATGGCTCTGGTCCGCGAACCCCACGGCGGCGGCCGCGTCCGCCGGCGAAAAGCCGCCCGCCAACAGCCGGCGGGCACGGGCTAACCGCAGCTGTACCAGGTAGGCATGGGGCGCCAGGCCGAAGGCGGCCTTGAACGCACGACTTAACCGAAAGCGGTCCGTGCCCAAAGCGGCGGCCAGGTCGTCCAGCCCCGGGTCGTCCATCATGTGATCGTGCAGGTACTCCTGGGCGCGGCGCGCCAGGCTGGGCATGATCAGCGACGGACCGCTTTGCTGTCGCCAGCTGACGTGGCGGGTAAGCCGGTCCAGCAAGCGGTCCAGGGCGGCCTGGCGCGCCATGCGGATATCACCGGTATGCAGGGCTTCGAAGGCACTGCCGATGGCGTGCGCCAGACTGGAATCATCGGACAGGGTGGCGGCGAACGCGATCTCGTGCCGAGGCGGCGCCTGTTCGAACAACCCCACCAGGGCTCGGCTCAGCCATTGCGGGTCCAGATACAACAGCCGGTAGGTAAAGCCGCCGGGCTCGGGGCCCACGCCATCGTGCACCTCACCGGGTTCCAGCAGGATCACCCGCCCCGGCGTGCTGACATGGCGTTCCCGGCGGGCGTGGAAACGCTGCACGCCCTGCTCGGTGAGACCGACCGCGTAGGTATCGTGCCAATGCGGATCGAAGGCGTGCCCTTCGAAGTGCGCGCGGATGCTCTCGATGCCGGTGCCCTGGTCCCTGGAGAAATCCACCCAGTTGGCGGTGTGCATGTCTGGCGTTGTCCTGCTCGACGGTAAATCGAATCACTAAGCTTACGACGTTTTCGGCCGACGATTCTGGAACATTTGTGACCGGTTCAGATCACGCCGTCGCGTTGCAGCTGTTCGATGGTGGCGGCGTCGAGGCCCAACACCTGGCCGAGCACGTCACCGGTGTGCTGGCCGAGCAGCGGCGGCGCGGTCTGGTAGCGCACCGGCGAGGCGGACAGGCGCAGGGGGCTGCCCACCAGGGGCACGCTTTTCGTCAGCGGGTGGGAGAGATCGATGCGCAAGCCCCGGTGTCGCACCTGCGGGTCCTCGAACACCTGCTCGATGGTGTTCACCGGGCCGCCGGGGACGCCGGCGTCTTCGAGCAGACGCAGCCATTCGGCGGTGGTCTTCATCACCGTGGTCTGGCGCAGGGCGGGAATCAGCGTATCTCGGTTGGCGACGCGGGCCGCGTTGGTGGCGTAGCGCTCGTCGCTGGCCCACTCCGGGCGGCCGGCGACCTCGCAGAACCGGGCGAACTGGCCGTCGTTGCCGATGGTCAGGATGATGTCGCCGTCGGCGGCGGGAAAGGTCTGGTAGGGCACGATATTGGGGTGGGCGTTGCCCATGCGCCCGGGCGCGGTGCCGCTGGTAAGGAAGTTCATCGCCTGGTTGGCCAAGGTGGCCACCTGCACGTCCAGCAACGCCATGTCGATGTGCTGCCCTTCGCCGGATTGATGGCGATGGTTCACCGCCGCCAGCACCGCGATGGCCGCGTACAGACCGGTGGTGATGTCGGTGAGGGCGACGCCGGCTTTTACCGGGCCACCGCCGGGCTCACCGTCCGGCTGGCCGGTGATGCTCATCAGGCCGCCCATGCCCTGGATCAGAAAATCGTAACCGGGGCGCTCCGCGTACGGACCGTCCTGGCCGAAGCCGGTGATCGAGCAATAGATCAGGCGCGGGTTGATCGCCGCCAGGGAATCGTAGTCCAGGCCGTAGCGCTTGAGTCCGCCGACCTTGAAGTTCTCCAGAAGCACGTCGCTTTCCGCCACCAGCTCTTTCACCAGCCGCTGGCCTTCCGGGCGGGTGATGTCGATGGTGACCGACTGCTTGTTGCGGTTGGCGCTCAGGTAGTAAGCGGATTCGGAGGTGGGCGCGCCCTGGCCGTCGTTCAGATACGGCGGGCCCCAGGCGCGGGTGTCGTCGCCCCGGCCGGGGCGCTCGACTTTGATCACTTCGGCGCCCAGGTCGCCGAGGATCTGGCCGGCCCAGGGGCCGGCCAGAACCCGCGACAGATCCAGGACGCGGAGGCCGTCCAGGGCGCCCTTGGTCATTCGCCGGTAAAGGCCTGCAGGCCGGTCTGGGCGCGGCCCAGAATCAGCGCGTGCACGTCGTGGGTGCCTTCGTAGGTGTTGACCACTTCCAGGTTCACCAGGTGACGGATCACGCCGAACTCGTCGGAGATGCCGTTACCGCCAAGCATGTCACGGGCCAGGCGCGCGATATCCAGGGCCTTGCCGCAGGAGTTGCGCTTCATCAGCGAGGTGATTTCCACGGCGGCGGTGCCGTCGTCCTTCATGCGGCCCAGGCGCAGACAGCCCTGCAGGCCCAGGGTGATCTCGGTCTGCATGTCGGCCAGCTTTTTCTGGATCAGCTGGTTGGCGGCCAGCGGGCGGCCGAACTGCTTGCGGTCCAGGGTGTACTGGCGGGCCTTGAACCAGCAGTCCTCGGCGGCGCCCAGCGCGCCCCAGGCAATGCCGTAGCGGGCCGAGTTGAGGCAGGTGAACGGGCCTTTCAGGCCGGTCACTTCCGGGAACATGTTCTCTTCCGGCACGAACACATTGTCCATCACGATTTCACCGGTGATGGAGGCGCGCAGGCCCATCTTGCCGTGGATCGCCGGGGCGGACAGACCGTCCATGCCTTTCTCGAGAATAAAGCCACGGATCTTGCCGTCTTCGGTCTTGCCCCACACCACGAACACGTCGGCGATCGGGCTGTTGGTGATCCACATCTTGTTGCCGGTGAGGCTGTAGCCGCCGTCCACTTTCTTGGCGCGGGTGGCCATGCTGCCCGGGTCGGAACCGTGGTCCGGCTCGGTCAGGCCGAAGCAGCCGATCCACTCGCCGCTGGCCAGCTTGGGCAGGTACTTCTGCTTTTGCTCTTCGCTGCCGAATTCGTTGATCGGCACCATCACCAGGGAGGACTGCACGCTCATCATGGAGCGGTAGCCGGAATCCACCCGCTCCACTTCGCGGGCGATCAGGCCGTAGCAAACATAGTTCATGCCGGCGCCGCCGTAAGCTTCCGGGATGGTGGCGCCGAGCAGGCCCAGCTCGCCCATTTCGCGGAAGATTTCCGGGTCGGTCTTCTCATGGCGGAAGGCTTCCAGGACACGCGGCGCCAGCTTGTTCTGGGCGTATTGCTCGGCGGTCTGGCGCACCATGCGCTCGTCTTCGGTGAGTTGCTGATCCAGCAGCAGCGGGCTGGCCCAATCAAAGGAAGCGTTCTGTGCCATGGAATTCGTCCTCTTCATTCCGGATTTTTCCCGGCGGGCCGCCTTCAGGCATCGCCAGCCGGGCTCTTTGTTGGATTTGCGGGCCATCCTAGAGAGAATCCAGGCCCGCCTTCAAACGATTAAATCGCACCGACCTGTGCTATTTTGTCACTTGTAGATACCAAGCGAGTGAACCATGCGACGCAAAATTCCCGCCACCACCGCCCTGGTGGGCTTCGAGGCCGCCGCCCGCCACCAGAGTTTCACCAAGGCGGCGGAGGAACTGGCCCTGACCCAGAGCGCGATCTGCCGGCAGATCGCCAACCTGGAGGACTTCCTGGGCGTCAAACTGTTCCGGCGCACCCGGCGCGGCGTGCAGCTCACCGAGGCCGGTCGCACCTACAGCCGCCGGGTCACCGCCCGCCTGGACGACCTGGAGCGCGACACCCTGGCGGTGATGGGCCAGCACGGTCCGGGCCAGACCCTGGAACTGGCGGTGGTGCCCACCTTCGCCACCCGCTGGCTGCTGCCCCGGCTGCGCCGCTTCCACGACGCCCACCCGGGCATCACCGTGAACCTGACCAACCGCACCCGCCCGTTCCTGTTCGCGGACACCGAATTCGACGCCGCCATCTATTTCGGCGACGGCGAGTGGCCGGGCACCCGCACCACCGCGCTGATGCATGAAGAGCCGGTGCCGGTGTGCAGCCCGCGCCTGCTCAACGCCAACGGCGTGCGCACCCCGCAGCAGCTCGCCGAACAGACCCTGCTTCAACAGACTACGCGCCCCTACGCCTGGCGGGAATGGTTTGATTCGCTGGGCCTGCGGGTGGACCAGGACATGGCCGGCCCCCGCTACGAGCTGTTCTCGATGCTCGCCGAAGCCGCCATGCAGGACATGGGCGTGGCGCTGATTCCGCCCTTTCTGATCCGTCAGGAGCTGGAGGCCGGGCGGCTGGTGGTGCCGTTTCAGCACAGTTACCGCACCGCCAAGGCCTATCACCTGGTATTGCCGGAGCGCAAAGCGGAAGACCCCAGCCTGAGCGCCTTCAGCGCCTGGCTGGTGGCGGAGGTCGGCGCCTTCAAGGAGACGGCGGCGTTGTAACGGCCTCCGGCAGGGGCGCGCTGTCCAGGGTTTTCAGGAAGGCGACCAGGTCCGCCACCTGGCGGTCGCTGAGGTCGGGGATCAGGTCCAGGGTGGCTTCGCGCTCTCCCAGGGTCTCGCCTTCCGGCGGAGCCAGGTAAAACCGCACCGCTTCCTCAAGGGTGGCGAAGCGCCCGTCGTGAAAATACGGCGCGGTGCGCGCCACGTTGCGCAGGCTGGGGGTTTTGAAGGCCCCACGCAGGCTTTCCGGCGGCGGCAGGAAACGCAGGCGCTCGGCGTCGTCATCGCCGCCGGCGTAGGGCCCGGCGGCGTTGAACGGGCTCGCCGTCAGGCGCCGCAACCCCCGTTCCCGGCCGGTATCCCGGTGGTCGGCGACCGGCAGGCCCAGGTTATGAAACGCCTGGTTGCTGAAGTCCGGGCCGCTGTGACAGAGCGTGCATTGTGCCTCGCCGACGAACAGTTTGAGCCCGCGCCGGGCGGCGGCGGGGAAGGCTTTATTCGTTGGCGGGTCCGGGTCCTCGGCCAGCGCGGCGGCGAAGCGGTCGAACGACGCGTCGTAGCGGATCAACCGGCGCTGCCAGGCGGCCAGCGCCACACCCAGATTGGCCATCACCCGGTTGACCGCGTCCCGGTCCGCCGCCGTCATGCGCCGCCAGGCGAGGGCCCCGGGCGAGTCCGGCGCGGCGTGCGGCGAACCCTGGGCGGGGAACCGCTCGCCGTCGGACAACGGCGGCAAGGGGCCGAAGCGGCGTTGGTAGGCGGCGCGCAAATCCCCGTTTCGATACAGCGTGTGCGCCAGGTTCAGGCGGTCGTTGGCCAGCTCGCGGGGGTTCTCCACTACCAGCAGCATTTGCGACCAGAGGCTGTCGGCGGCGCCGTCCCACTGGAACCAGGGGTTGTCCGCCACATTGATCAGGGTGGGGGTGTTGCGGGTGCCGCGCCCGACCGCCTCCGGCAGGGCCAGCCCGTCCGTGAAGGCGCGATCCGGCTGGTGGCAGGAGGCGCAGGAAAAGCGACCGTCCCCGGACAGCCGGCGGTCGAAGAACAAACGCTTACCGAAGTCCGCCAACGCCGGTTCCGACGCTTCCGGCGGGGTGTGACCCGGCGACACCGCCAGCGCCCGCACGGCGGCCCGCTCGGCGTCCGTGAAGGCGGTTTCGTTGGCGGCTTGGGAGGGCGTCGACACCGCCAGGGCCAGCGCCGCGACCAGGGCGGCGCCTTTGCAAAGCCTGCTCATCCCCCGCAGCAGGGCAGTGTCAGCCAGGCCTGGTCTTCGCCGTCGTCACCGTCGATGGTGACCTGCAGGGTCCAGGCACCGCCCATATGGAAATAAAGCCCTTCCACCAGGATCAGGCCGTCGCGGACGCTCACCACCGGCTCGGACTGCATGCCGTGGGCGAAGCCGTCGTCGCGACCGTGGCGCATGCCCGCCTCGACGGTGACGGCGGAGGCTTCCAGGGGCGTGTCGGGGTTATCCATGCTCACCACCCGCAAACCCAGGCTGAAGTGTTCGCCCTTGGGCAGCGGCTCGGGGGCCTGGCGCACCTCGACCCGGTAGAGCCCCTGCTCGCTCAACACCTGGGCGGGCACGGCGCCGGCGGCGTCACCGCCACCGGCGGCCAGCACGGACGGCGACCCGATCATCGTGGAAAGCAGGGCAACAAGCGGCAAGTAGCGTGCGGTTATCATTATCGGGCTCCCGGTGGTCCAAGCCCGACATCGTCGTCACGGCGGCGTGAGCCTTCCGTGAAACGCCGTGTTTACCCGGAGTCGCCGTCCGCTTCCCGGCGCCGCTGGGCACGCCCCAGCAGAAAGCCGGTGCCCGCCCAGGCCAGGGCAATGCCGGCGCCGATG
>DGNT01000166.1 GCA_002389055.1 Alcanivorax sp. UBA4485 | reverse complement strand
CGCCGGCAGCAAGCACGCGGTGATCGGCATGACCAAGAGTGTCGCCGCCGAGTACGCCCTGCAGGGCATCCGTGTGAACACCGTCTGCCCGGGCATCATCCGCACCGCGATGATGGAGCGGGCCATTGAGCAGGCGGCGAAGGCCGGCTACGCCAGCGAAGAAAAACAGCGCCAGTTCCATCGCGCCATGCACCCGCTGGGCCGGGTCGGCGAAGCGGACGAAGTGGCGGAGGCGGTGATCTGGCTGCTCTCCGGCGCCTCGTCGTTCGTCACCGGCCACCAGCTGGCGGTGGACGGCGGTCTTACCGCGCTCTGAACATACCGGCTTACCAAAATGAATCGTTTTTCGGGAGAACAATAATGCTGACATTGCACGGCTTCGACGCCAGCAACTACGTGAACATGGTCAAATTCGCGCTGCGCGAAAAGGGCCTCGAGTTCGAGCAGGCCACCCTCTACCCCAGCCAGGAAGAGGCGGTGCTGAGCCTGAGCCCCATGGGCAAGGTTCCGGTGCTGGAAACCGGCGGCGTCTTCCTGTCGGAAACCAACGTGATTCTGGAATACCTGGACGACACCGCGCAGGGTCCGGCGCTGTACCCCGCCGACCCGCTGGAGAAAGCCCAGGTCAAACAGCTCGCCAAGCACATTGAGCTGTACCTGGAACTGCCCGCCCGCCGCTGTTACCCGGAAGTCTTTTTCGGCGGCCAGGTCAGCGACGAAACCAAAGAGCAGACCCGCGAGGCCTTGCTGAAAGGCATCCGCGGCCTGGCGCGCAAGGCACGCTGGCAGCCGTTCCTGGCCGGCGATCAACTGACCGCCGCGGACGTGTTCTTCCTGTACAGCGCGGACCTGGCCAAGGCGGTGGCCGGCAAGCTGTTCGGCATCGATCTGCTGGCGGAAGCGCCGGGCAGCGCCGAGCTTCTGGCGCGCCTCAACCAGCGCGACAGCGCGCAAAGCGTGGCCGCCGAGCGGGATCTGGCCATGGAGAAGTTCCTCAAGTACGCCCGCGGCGGCAAATAAACCCCGGGTGGCGGGCGGTTTCCTTCACGGCCCGATGCCGTCATGGCATGCTCACTGGTGTCCTTCATTCGCCGGTGAGACCCGAGACCATGATTCGACCCACGCCCGCCTCCGTTTTGTGCCGCTGTTTTCCGCTGGTCGGTGCGCTGCTGGTGTCCGCCTGCGCGGACGCCAAAAGCCCGGTTGAGCCAGACGACGACCCCACCGTCAGCGCCATCCCCCTGGTGGAAGGTCTGAACCACCCCTGGTCGCTGGCGTTTCTGCCCGGCGAGGCCGATGAATGGCTGATCACCGAACGCAGCGGCGACCTGCGCCGGGTTCGTGACGGCAAGCTGCTCGACGCCCCGGTGACCGGCGTGCCCGAAGTGGTGGCCAAGGGCCAGGGCGGTCTGTTCGACGTCGTACCCCACCCCGACTTCGCCGACAACCGGCGCCTCTATATCAGCTACGCCAAAGCCTGCGACGGCGGCGCCACCACCGCCGTGGGCCACGGCCTCTACGCCGACGGCGAGCTGGCGCAATTCCAGGACGTGTTCATCGCCGACGCCTGCACCGACACCGCCAAGCACTTCGGCGGCCGCATCCTGTTCGACAACGACGACTATCTGTTCATCACCGTGGGCGACCGGGGCCAGCGCGAGCGCGCCCAGGACACCGGCGGCCACGGCGGCAGCGTGATCCGGGTCAACGACGACGGCAGCGTGCCCGCCGACAACCCGCTGGTGGAGCAGGACGGCGCCAAGAGCGCGATCTGGAGCTGGGGCCACCGCAACCCCCAGGGCCTGGCCCTGCACCCGGACACCGGCGAGCCCTGGCTCAACGAGCACGGCCCGCGCGGCGGCGATGAAATCAATGTGGTAGAAGCCGGCGTCAACTACGGCTGGCCGGTGATCACCTACGGCAACGAATACTACGGCCCGGACATCGGCCAGGAGAAAAAGGAAGGCTACGCCCAGCCGCTGCACTACTGGGTGCCGTCCATCGCGCCCTCCGGCATGGCGTTCGTCACCGGCGACCGCTACCCCGACTGGCGCGGCGACGTGGTGTCCGGCGCCTTGAAACTCACCCACCTCAACCGGGTAGCGTTCGACGGCACCGAAGCGACCCGTGAAACCCGCTATTTGCAGGCGCGCGGCGAGCGCATCCGCGACGTGCGCCAGGGCCCGGACGGCTACCTCTACTTGCTCACCGACGCCCCGGACGGCAAGCTGCTGCGCGTGGAGCCCCCGTCATGAAAAAACTCAAGAACGAGAAAGAACTGGTCAAGAAAGCCATCGCCCTGGGCATGGAATACGGCGAGAAGCGCGGCGTGGTGGAGTTCGAAGCCACCGACTCCGCCGCAGAGAAAGTGGAATACATTTACCGGCTGCTGGTGCACGACAACCTGATCCAGCCGTTACCGGAAGATCAGGTGTCGCAGCAATCCATGCAGCACAAGCTGGCGATCTGGGCGTCCAAGCAATAGGCCGACGCTCAGCGGGTGACAGCCTCGGCCAGCGCGGCGACGCCCCGGTCGATGGCATCGCCGTCAATCACGCCGAACCCCAACAACACCCCGTTCAGGGAGGGCTCGCCGGCGTAGAACGCTGCCAATGGATTGGCGCGGATGTCGGCGGCCGCCAGCAGCGCCGACAGGTCCGCGACCGGCGACCTGAGACACAGCGCCACATGAATACCCGCCACCTGGGGCAGCGCTGTCCACAGCGCCGGATACGCCGCCAGGGCGTCGCCCAGCCGCGTGCGCCGGGCCGTGTACAGCCGCTGCATACGTCGCAAGTGCCGGGCGAAATCGCCGTCGATCATCAGCCTGGCCAACGCACGCTGGGTGACCAGCGGCGGGTAGCCGTCACTGAAGGCCCGCGCCTGCAACAACGCCGGCGCCAGCCCCGGTGGCATCACCAGGTAACCCAGCCGTAGATCCGCGTGCAGCACCTTGGAAAACGACCCCAAATAGGCCACCCGACCCTCCCGGTCCAGGCTTTTCAACGCATCCAGAGGCCGCCCCTCGAAACGGAATTCGCCGTCGTAGTCGTCCTCCACCACCAGGGCGTCGTGGCGGCGGGCGAACGCCAGTAGCGCCAACCGCCGCTCCAGGCTCATGGGCATGCCAAGTGGGAACTGATGGGACGGGGTCACATAGATCAGGCTGGCGGCGTCCGGCAAGCGCTCCACGCACAGGCCCTGCTCGTCCACCGGTACCGGCACCACCCGCGCGCCACGGGCTTCGAACACCGCCCGCGCCGGCGGATAGCCGGGCTCCTCCATGGCCACCGTGTCCCCGGGCGCCACCCGCACCCGGGCCAGCAGATCCAGACCCTGCTGAGCGCCCTGGGTGATCAACAGGGACTCGCCGTCGCAGGCCAGGCCCCGGCTGTAGCCGAGGTAACGGGCGATGGCCAGGCGCAATGACGCCTCGCCGCGCGGGTCGCCGTAGAGGCCGATATCCCGGGACGCTTCGCGCAGGGCCGCCATCATGGCCCGGCGCCAGGCCGCCCAGGGCAGCAGCGCCCGGTCCGTGGCGCCGCCGGGGAAGTTATGCCGGCCCGGCGCCAACCGGCCACCCCAGGCCGGCAGCGAACGCCAATGGGCACCAGGACCAGGCCCCGCCCGCTCCTCTTCCCGTTGCCGCGGCGGCACCCGCAGCACGAAGGTACCCCGGCCGGGCGCGGCGCCCAGAAACCCTTCCGCCACCAGCCGCTCGTAGGCCTCCACCACCAGCCGCCGGGACACACCCAGCTCCGCCGCCAGCACCCGGCTGGACGGCAGCCGTTGGCCGGCCAACACCTGACCGTCGATCAGCGCCCGGCGCAGGCTTTCGTAAAGCCGCTGGCCGAGGCCACCGGCCCCGTCCAGGGAAAGGTGAATTTGCACGGACCGGCCCCTCGCTGATTGGTCCCGTCAAACAGTCGGAATTGGATCTTATCCACGAACCAATCGGATTCTAACCTGAGCGCGTTCTCTTCCTCGACCACCCTCCGCAAGACATTAAGGAGTTCGTTATGAAAGCCCGATTCGACTTCTACAAAGCCTCACCGGACGCCATGAAACACCTGTTCGGCTGCCAGAAGGTATATGACGCCAGCGGCCTGGAGCCGCGCCTGATGCGGCTGGTGGAACTGCGCGCCTCGCAGATCAACGGCTGCGCGTTCTGCATGCACATGCACGCCGGCGACGCCCGCAAGAACGGCGTGCCCGATGAGGTGCTGGATACCGTGGCCGGTTGGCGCGAGGCGCCCTGGTTCAGCGAGCGCGAGCGCGCCGCTCTGGCGTGGACGGAACGGCTCACCCGGCTGGCCGAGCCGGTGGACGACAGTCGCGAATACGACCGGTTGGCCACCCACTTCACCGAAAAAGAGCGCACCGATCTGACCTATCTGATCGCCATGATCAACGTCTGGAACCGCTTCAGCGTGGGCTTCCGGCGCGAGCCGGAATAGCTCGCGTCGCAATAGCCCGCGTCGCCCGACGGCGGCGTGATCAGTCGCCGTCGGTGATCGCGCCCAGGGACGCGGAGCTGACGGTCTTCGCGTACTTCGCCAGCACGCCCCGGGTGTAGCGCGGCGGCGGCGCGGTCCAGGCGGCGCGGCGGCGTTCCAGTTCGGCGTCGTCGATGTTCAGGGTGATGGTGTCCGCCTCGGCGTCGATGACGATTTGGTCGCCGGTTTCCACCAGAGCGATGGGGCCGCCGTCCTGGGCTTCCGGGGTCAGGTGGCCGACCACGAAGCCGTGGCTGCCGCCGGAGAAGCGGCCGTCGGTGATCAGCGCCACGTCCTGGCCCAGGCCACGGCCCATGATCGCTGAAGTGGGGGTGAGCATTTCACGCATGCCCGGGCCACCCTTGGGCCCTTCGTAGCGGATCACCAGCACATCGCCGGCCACCACGGTGCCGTCCATGATGCGGTCGGTGGCTTCCTCCTCGGAGTGGAACACCCGCGCGTTGCCCTTGAAGTAGGTGCCTTCCTTGCCGGTGATCTTGGCCACCGCGCCGGTGGGCGCCAGGTTGCCGTAGAGGATGCGCAGGTGGCTGTCCTTTTTGATCGGCTTATCCAGGGCGTGGATGATGTCCTGCTCCTCGGGATAGGGCGCCACGCTTTCCAGGTTTTCCGCCAGGGTCTTGCCGGTGACGGTGAGGCAATCGCCGTGCAGCAGGCCGGCTTCGAGCAGGATTTTCATCAGCGGTTGAATGCCGCCGATGGCGACCAGCTCGCTCATCATGTAGTGGCCGCTGGGGCGCAGGTCCGCCAGCACCGGGACTTTTTTGCCGATGCGAGTGAAGTCTTCCAGGGACAGGTCCACGTCCACGGTGTGGGCCATGGCGATCAGGTGCAGCACCGCGTTGGTGGAGCCGCCCAGGGCGATCACCACGGCGATGGCGTTCTCGAACGCCTGGCGGGTGAGGATGTCGCGGGGTTTGATATCCAGATCGAGCAGTTTGAGCACCGCTTCGCCGGCGGCGCGGCAGTCTTCCAGCTTGTCGTTGTCCTCGGCGTTCTGGGCGGAGCTGCCGGGCAGGCTCATGCCCAGCGCTTCGATGGCGCTGGCCATGGTGTTGGCGGTGTACATGCCGCCGCAGGAGCCGGCGCCGGGGATCGCCTCTTCCTCCACCTGTTTCACTTCGATCAGCGACTTATCGCCCTTGGCGTGGGCGCCCACCGCCTCGAACACCGAGATCAGGTCGGTGTGGTTCTTGCCCGGTTTGATGGTGCCGCCATAGACGAACACCGACGGCCGGTTGAGCCGCGCCAGGCCCATGAGACAGCCGGGCATGTTCTTGTCGCAGCCGCCGATGGCCACCAGGCCGTCGAAGCCTTCGCAGCCGGCCACGGTTTCGATGGAGTCGGCGATCACTTCCCGGGACACCAGCGAATATTTCATGCCTTCGGTGCCGTTGGCGATGCCGTCGGACACGGTGATGGTGTTGAAGATCACGCTCTTGCCACCGGCGGCGTCAGCGCCCCGGCCGGCTTCGTCCGCCAGCGTATTGATGTGCATGTTGCAGGGCGTCACCCGGCTCCAGGTCGAAGCGATGCCCACCTGCGGCTTGGTGAAATCCTCGTCGGTGAAACCGGTGGCGCGCAGCATGGAACGGCTGGGCGCCTTGCCCACGCCGTCCACTACCGGGGCGGAGTAACGGCGGCGGGGGTCGGAAGCGTGGTCGTCGGTCATCGGACTTCTCCTGTCGAGCAAAGCGGAAACGGGTGGCGAAGCAGCATACCAGTGATGCCCCTGTTACACAGCGCCACATAAACCCAAGCTTCGTCACCGATCCGCACCATCGTGCCAACAGTTGCCAGGCCCGCTTCTGGGTAACCTTGCATAGACAAAGATGTGACTACCAATAATTCCCAGGGGACCAACCATGCAGTGTGTTCACCCCAAGGCCCAGGGCCCTGTTCTGTCGTGCCTGTTGTTCCTGATGGCGCTGGCGTTGACCGGCTGCGGCGGCGACAGCGGCGGCAGCACCGCCACCGCCAGTGCCAGCCCCAACACCGGCGACCCGGTGGACGAAACCCCCACCGAACAACCCGAACCGCAACCGGAACCCGAACCGGAGCCGGTCAACCTGTCCTGGGGCGCGCCCTACGAACGCCCCGAGGAATACCCGGGCACCGTGGACCTGCCCCAGCAGTTGATCACCCTGCGCGACGGCATCCGCCTGTCGGCCACGGTGACCCTGCCCGCCGACGAGAACGGCGAGCCGGCGGACGGCCCCTTCCCGGTGGTGGCCACCTTCACCGGTTACAACCAGTTCCTGGGCGCCATCGGCGCCGCCGACCCCTATCTGGTGAAGCGCGGCTACGCCTACATCATTGTCGATATGCGTGGCACCGGTGCGTCCGAAGGCACCTGGCAGGCGTTCAGCGAGGTGGACCACCAGGACATCGGCGAGCTGCTTGATTACATCGACGAGCAGCCCTGGAGCAACGGCACCATCGGCATGAACGGCGCCTCCTACATGGGCATCACCGGGCTGCTCGCCGGCGCCCAGCGCCCCACCGGCGTGGACGCCGTCTTCGCCATCGTGCCGATGGGCGACGCCTACCGGGACATCGTGTTCAGCGGCGGCCAGATCAACGCCGGCTTTATTCCGCTGTGGGTAGCGCTGGTCACCGGGCTGGGCATTATCCCAACGCCGGTGGGGCTGGAGAACGAAGAGCCCGGTTACTACCTGAACACCGTGCTGGATCACCTCACCGGTACCCTCACCGAATTCCCGGTGCCGGTGGTGGGCGGCGCCCTGATCGGCGACGACAATAAGTACGACAACGATTTCTGGCGCCAGCGCTCGCCGCTGGAACAGATCGACCAGATCACCGCGCCCACCTTCGTGGTCGGCGGCCTGCGCGACATCTTCCAGCGCGGCGAACCGCTGATCTATGAAGGGCTGAAGAACAACGGCACCACCAGCAAGCTGCTGATCGGCCCCTGGGAACATCTGGACGGCTCCTCCGGCGCCGGCCTGCCCGCCGACGGCGTGCCCGCCCTGGCCAACATCCGCCTGGCCTGGTTCGACCAGTACCTGAAAGGCATGGACACCGGCGCCGGCGACTACCCACCGGTGACCCAGTACTACACGGGCGCGGAGCGCTACGTCACCGCCGAGGACTGGCCGCATCCCCAGGCGCGCGCCGAGGTGTTCTATCTGCACGGCAAGCCCGGCCTGCCGCTGTTCGGCGAGATCCGCCGCGAGGCGCCCACCGGCAACAGCCGCACCTCGCTGCTGCAAACCCCGGTGAACGGCCTGTGCTCCGCCAGCGCCAGCCAGTGGACCGCCGGCGTGCTGGGCCTGATCACGCCACCGTGCCAGGAACAGAACAACGTCACCGAGCTGCTGGAGGCGGTCTACACCAGCGAGCCCATGGACCAGGACATGGCCATCAACGGCCCCATCGGCGGACAGATCTGGGCTTCCACCACGGCGCTGGACAGCAATGTGGTGGTGCGGGTCAGCGTGGTGGACCCCAACGGCCTGTCCCGGGAACTGAGCAACGGCATCCAGATGGCGTCGATGAGCGATTTCGACGCCACCCGTTCGCGCTTTATGAACGGCAAGCTGGTGCAGCCCTGGCACCCCTACACCGCCGAGTCGCAACGCCCCGTGGGGCCGCTGCAGCCGTTCCGCGCCGACGTGGAAGTGTTCCCCACCAGCGCGGTGATCCCCGCCGGCCACCGGCTGCGCATCAGTGTCGGCGCCAGCGACCTGCCCCACGGCCTGAGCCCGCTGCCGGACCTGCTGCAGGGCCTGCTCGGCCTGCTCACCGTGTACAGCACCCCGGCGATGCCGTCGCGGGTGAACATCCCGCTGGTGCCGGCGGACGCCCTGCAATAGCCCCGGCCCGCCACGACCGGTGGTCGCGGCGGGCTGTTTCACCGATAGACAAAACCGACTTCGTTTGTTCACCCCGCTTTGCGACAATGCGCGGCTTTCGACCCCACCCGGAGCCCGCGCATGTCCGTTTCCGCCCAAAGGCCGGTCGCCTCACACCCCCGCCTTGCCGAGCTCGCCCTGGCGCTGGGCGGTTTCGCCATCGGCACCACCGAATTCGTGATCATGGGATTGATGAACCGCATCGCCACGGATCTGTCGGTGGACCCGCAGCACGTGGGCTATGCGATCAGCAGCTACGCCCTGGGCGTGGTGGTGGGCGCTCCGCTGATTTCCGCGCTGGCGGCGAAGGTACCCAAACGGCAGTTACTGATCGGCCTGATGCTGGTGTTCGCGCTGGGGAATCTGGCCAGTGCGCTGGCGCCCGGGTTCTGGTCGTTCGTCGGCCTGCGCTTTATCGCCGGGCTGCCGCACGGCGCCTATTTCGGCGTGGCGGCGCTGGTGGCCGCCGCCGCGGTGCCCAGCGATCAGCGCGCCCGGGCGGTGGCGCGGGTGATGATGGGCCTGACCGTGGCGATCCTGCTGGGCGCGCCGCTAGGTACCTGGGCCGGCAACCAGTTCGGCTGGCCGGTGGCGTTCGCCGCCGTGGGCGGCATCGCCCTGGCCACCGCCTTGATGGTGCGCCTGTTCGTGCCGTTCGTGCCGCGCGACCCGGACGCCAGCCCGTTGCGCGAGCTGTCCGCGCTCGCCAACCAGCAGGTGCTGTTCACCCTGGGCATCGCCAGCATCGGCTTCGGCGGCATGTTCGCGGTGTTCAGCTATGTGATGCCCACACTCACCCAACAGGCCGGCATGGCGGAAGCCCTGGGGCCGTTGGTGCTGGCGATCTTCGGGGTGGGCACCATCATTGGCACCCTGGTGGGCGCCCGGGTGGCGGACTGGAACCTGCTCAAGGCGATTCCGCTGATTCTGATCTGGTGCCTGGTAGTGCAAGCGCTGTTCTTCGTGGCCGCCAACCAGGTGTGGGCGGGCCTGCTGTTCGTCGCCCTGGTGGGCACCAGCATGGCCCTGGGCCCGACCATCCAGACCCGGCTGATGGACGTGGCCGGCAACGCCCAGACCATGGCCGCGTCGCTGAACCACGCCGCCTTCAATATGGCCAATGCGCTGGGCGCCTGGCTGGCGGGCGTGGTGATCGCCCAGGGCGTGCCCTGGTCCAGCAGTGGCCTGGTGGGGGCGGCACTGGCCGCCGGCGGTCTGCTGATCTTTTTCGCCGGCCGCGCCCTGGAACCGGCGCCGGCGGAATGCCCGGACTGAAGCGCGCCTAGCGCACCCCGGCGGACAGCGTCTCCGGCTGCACCAGCTGCCCGGTGAGCGGGAAGCGGATGCTCACCCGCAGGCCACCGTGGGGGTGATTGTCCAACGCCATCTCGCCGTGATGCATGTCGACGATGCGCTTGACGATGGCCAGCCCCAGACCGCTGCCACTCAGGGTGCGCGCCTTCTCGCCCCGGGAGAACGGCTGCAGCAGCAACGGGATGTCTTCCTCGCGCACGCCCTTGCCGTGATCGCGCACCACCAGCACCAGGGCGTTGTCGTCCAGGGCGGTGTCGATCTCCACCGGCGCGGCGCCGTACTTGAGCGCGTTGGTGATCAGGTTGGAGAGCATGCGCTTGACGGTGAGCCGCTTGAGCATCAGCCGGGGCAGGTCCTTTTGCCGGATGCGCAGCTGTTCCCGGGGGTATTTGGCGGCCACCTCATCGATCAGGTCATTGAGGTTTTCGTAGTCGGGCTGCTCGTCAGCGCCGTCGCGGATAAACGAAATAAACTGATCGAGAATGGCGTCCATGTCCTCAATATCGGCAATGATGCCCTGGGACATTTCCTCATCGTTGAGAAATTCCGCCGACAGCCGCAACCGGGTCAGCGGCGTGCGCAAATCGTGGGACACCCCGGCCAGCAGCAAGGCGCGGTCGCGCTGGGACTGCTGAAGCTGGCTGGTCATACGGTTGAACGCCCGGTTCACCGCCTGAATCTCGGTGGGGCCGAGGCTATCGTCGAGCACCGGCACGGCTTCACCGCGCCCCACCTTGAGCGCCACCCGCGCCAGCCGGCGCAGCGGCCGGTTGAGACTGCGCGCGATCAGCAGGCCGCCGATCAGCGCCAACAGCGGCACCGTTACGCCCCAACCCAGCAGCAGGTAGCGGTCGTAGTCGCGAAAGAACGCCATCGGCACCCGCAGCCAGCGCTCGCCGAACGAGGGGGCGGTGACCCACAGCACCGGTTGGCGCTCGTCTTCCAGGCGCACGGTGGCGGGTTCGCCGAGCAACTCGGAGACTTCGTCGCGGAACCGTTCCACCACCGGGCGGGACAGAATCAGGCTTTCCGGACGGCGCAGTTCCGGCGGCGTACCGGGGTTAATGCCGGTGGTTTCGCCAAGCCGCCGTGACAGGCTGGCGTCGCCTTCGCTCTGGAACACCAGCTCCGCCTGCAAGGCGGTGAGGCGGGCGTACTCGCGGATGCCCGGCAGATAGGCGTTGCGGGCGAAGAACCACAGGGTAATGCCCTGGCTGAGACCGATCACCAGACCGATGATCAGCGCCGAGCGGGCGAACGAGCTTTTGGGCAGGAAGTTGGGCATGGACGGATTCTACCCGCCGGGGTTCAGTCCGGCACGAACACATAGCCCACGCCCCAGACGGTCTGGATATAGCGCGGTTTGGACGGGTCGTCCTCGAGCAGGCGGCGCAGGCGCGACACCTGCACGTCGATGGAGCGTTCCATGGCGGACCATTCCCGGCCCCGGGCCAGGCTCATCAGCTTGTCGCGGGTGAGCGGCTCGCGTTCGTTCTGCACCAGCGCCTTGAGCACCGCGAACTCGCCGGTGGTGAGCGGCTGCGGCTCGCCCTCGCGGGCCAGGGTGCGGTTGCCCAGGTCCAGGCTCCAGGGGCCGAAACGGACCACCGATTCGTCCTTGCTGGGGGCGCCGGGTACCTCCCGTACATGGCGGCGCAGCACCGCGCGAATGCGGGCGCTGAGTTCCTTGGGGTTGAACGGTTTGGGCAGGTAATCGTCGGCGCCGGCGTCCAGGCCCTCGATGCGTTCGGCGTCGTCGCCCTTGGCGGTGAGCATGATGATCGGCAGGCGGTTGTCGTCGTCGCGCAGGCGCCGACAGATCGACAGGCCGTCCTCGCCGGGCAGCATCAGATCCAGCACCATCAGCGAATAGATCTCGCGGGACAGGGCCCGGTCCATCTGGTCGGCGTCGGCCACCGCCTTGACGGCGTAGCCCTGCTCTTCCAGGAACCGTTGCAGCAGACCACGCAGGCGGGCGTCATCGTCCACCACCAGAATCTTTTCCAATTGTTCGCTCATGGTGCTCCTCGCCGACAGGACTACGGGAATGGAACCCGGAGGCCCGGTGTACCCGCCGCGCGCCCGGCAGGCAAATCTGGATTGTATAGAAAGATTACCGGTCGTCGCGAACCGGTGACGTAACGCGGCACCTAGTGCCGGAACTGATCAGCTTACGTTTGTCCCCGGGCCTGCTATCATTCGGCCCGCCGATGGGTTCCAAAGGAGACAAAGATGGCCAAGATTCTCGTGGTGGACGACTCACCCACGCAACTGACCAACCTGGTCAAAATGGTGGAAAACCAGGGGCACGAGGCAATCACCGCCAGCAACGGTATGGAAGGCATTGAGCAGGCCCGTGCGCAGAAGCCGGACCTGATTCTCATGGATGTGGTAATGCCGGAGCTGAACGGCTTCCAGGCCACCCGCAAGATCACCAAGGACGCCGAACTGGGCGGAATCCCGGTGATCCTGGTGACCACCAAGGACCAGGAAACCGACAAAGTCTGGGGCGAGCGCCAGGGCGCCGCCGGCTATATCGTCAAGCCGGCCCAGGAGTCGGAGCTGGCGGCGATGATCAAGCGCGTGCTGGGCTGAAGCCCGGCGCTCTCCACAGCAACCACAGCCCGCCCTGTCACGTCAATCTATGAACGGCCGGAGTCATTCCCTATGATTCCGGTCGTTTCGTTATAAAGCGGCGCCCTACCGCGCGCGCCGCCGTGCAAGCCAGGACTCTTCCATGCAAAGCATCGAACAACTGATCGCCCAGGAAATCAACGCCCAGCCCCGGCAGGTGGCGGCCACCGTGACCCTGCTGGACGAAGGCGCCACGGTGCCCTTCATCGCCCGCTACCGTAAAGAGGTGACCGGCGGCCTGGACGACACCCAGCTGCGCACGTTGGAAGAGCGGCTGCGCTACCTGCGCGAGCTGGAGGAGCGCCGCGAGACCATCCTCAAAAGCATCGCCGAGCAGGAAAAGCTGACCCCGGAACTGGAAAAGGCGATCCAGGAGGCGGACACCAAAACCCGCCTGGAAGACCTCTACCTGCCGTACAAACCCAAGCGCCGCACGCGCGCGCAGATCGCCCGCGAGGCCGGCCTGGAACCGCTCGCCGACGCGCTGCTGGACGACCCCACCCAGGACCCGGAACAGACCGCCGCCGGCTACCTGAACGAAGAGCACAAGATCGCCACCGCCAAGGATGCCCTGGACGGCGCCAAGCAGATTCTGATGGAGCGCTTCGCGGAAAACGCCGAGCTGCTCACCCGACTGCGCACCTTCCTGTGGGAAAAGGCGCACGTGCAGGCGAAGCTGGCCGACGGCAAGGAAGAGGAAGGCGCCAAGTTCCGCGACTACTTCGAACACCAGGAAGCGCTCAAGAACATTCCCAGCCACCGTGCCCTGGCGCTGTTCCGGGGCCGCAACGAGGGCGTGCTGCACGTTTCCATGGTGCTGCCCGAAGAGCTGGAAAGCGCCCAGCCGCACCCCTGCGAAGCGATGGTCACCGAGGTGGCGGGCTGGCGTCACGATGGCCGTGCCGCCGACGACTGGCTCGGCGAAGTGATGCGCTGGACCTGGAAGATCAAACTCAACACCCACCTGGAAACCGAGCTGCTCGGCCGGGTACGCGAAATGGCCGAGGAAGAAGCGATCCAGGTGTTCGCGCGCAACCTGAAAAGCCTGCTGATGGCGTCGCCGGCCGGACCCAAGGCCACCATGGGCCTGGACCCGGGCCTGCGCACCGGCGTCAAGGTGGTGGTGGTGGACGCCACCGGCAAGCTGCTCGAGCACACCACGATTTTCCCGCACCAGCCCAAGAAGCAGTGGGACCAGTCCCTGGCCACGCTGGCCAAACTCAGTGCCAAACACGACGTCTCGCTGATCGCCATCGGCAACGGCACCGCCAGCCGCGAAACCGACAAGCTGGCCGGCGAAGTGGTCAAACAGCTGAGCGACCAAAACATCCAGAAAATCATGGTGTCCGAAGCGGGCGCCTCGGTGTACTCGGCGTCGGAAATGGCGGCGCGGGAATTTCCCGATCTGGACGTGTCATTCCGTGGCGCGGTGTCCATCGCCCGGCGTCTGCAGGACCCGCTGGCGGAGCTGGTGAAGATTGATCCGAAGTCGATCGGCGTGGGCCAGTACCAGCACGACGTCAGCCAGGTGAAGATGTCGCGCTCCCTGGACGCGGTGGTCGAGGACTGCGTGAACGCCGTGGGCGTGGACGTGAACACCGCCAGCGCGCCGCTGCTGGCACGCATCGCCGGGCTGAACACCACCATCGCCGGCAACATCGTCACCTTCCGCGAGAAGAACGGCGCCTTCAGCGACCGGGGCGCGCTCAAGCAGGTGCCGCGCCTGGGCGAGAAAACCTTCGAGCAGGCCGCCGGCTTCCTGCGCATCATGGACGGCGCCAACCCGCTGGACGCCTCCTCGGTGCATCCGGAAGCCTACCCGCTGGTGGAGCGCATCGCTGAAAAGCACGGCCGGCCGCTCAAGGATCTGATCGGCGACGCGCCCTTCCTCAAGAAAGTAAACGCCGGGGATTTCACCGACGACGTGTTCGGCCTGCCCACCGTCACCGACATTCTCAGCGAGCTGGAAAAACCCGGCCGCGACCCGCGCCCGGAATTCAAGGCGGCGGAGTTCAAGGAAGGCGTGGAAACGCTCAAGGATCTGAAGCCCGGCATGCTCCTGGAAGGCTCGGTGACCAACGTCACCAACTTCGGCGCGTTCGTGGACGTGGGCGTGCACCAGGACGGCCTGGTCCACGTTTCCGCCCTGGCCGACAAGTTCGTGGAAGACCCCCACGATGTGGTCAAGCCCGGCGACATCGTCAAGGTCAAGGTGATGGAGGTGGACCTGCCCCGCAAGCGCATCAGCCTGACCATGCGCCTGGACGAACGCCACCAGGACCAGCCGAAAAGCGCCGACGCCCCCGCCGGCCGGCCCCGTGGCCGGGGCGGCAAGCCCAAGGGCGGTGGTCGCGGCCAGCAGGGCGGCGGCCAGAAGCCAGCGGCCCAGGGCGCCCTGGGGGCCGCCTTCGCGAAGGCGTTCGAAGACAAGAACAAGCGCGGCTGACCCTGATGTTAACCGGCTCCGGGCCTGCCATACTGGCGGGCCGCGCGATCAACCTCCCTGTCGGATAGGCCCATGACCGATACGCTCAGCCAGCGAATCCAGGCACTGCTGGATTCCGAAGCCGCCGCCACCCTGGCTCACATCCGCCGTGGCATTGAGAAAGAAAGCCTGCGGATCACCGACCAGGGCCTGCTGGCGCACACGCCACACCCCCGCGAGCTGGGCTCGGCGCTGACCCACCCGTACATCACCACGGACTATTCCGAATCGCTGCTGGAATTCATCACGCCGCCCAGCACCGACCTGCAGCAGCCGATTGAATTTCTCGAGAACCTGCACCGCTACGCCTACCGACACATCGACGACGAACTGCTGTGGGTCAACTCCATGCCCTGCATGATCGCCAACGACAACGACGTGCCGGTGGCGGAGTACGGCAGCTCCAACGTGGGCCGCATGAAGCACATCTACCGCATCGGGCTGGGCCACCGGTACGGGCGCAAGATGCAGACCATCGCCGGCATCCACTACAACTTCTCGTTCCCGGATGAATTCTGGCGCATCAACCGCGAACTGGAGGGCAGCCAGGCGCCGCTGCAGGACTATATCTCGCAGCGTTATTTCGACCTGACCCGCAACTTCCAACGTTATTCCTGGCTGCTGGTGTACCTGTTCGGCGCCTCGCCGGCGTTGTGCTCGTCGTTCCTGGCCGGCCGCGAACATCAGTTGCTGGAGCGCTTCGACCACAGCCTCTACCGGCCCAACGCCACCAGCCTGCGAATGAGCGACCTGGGCTACCAGAACAACGCCCAGTCGTCGCTGGCAATCAGCTACAACAATCTGGACGACTATGTCCGCACGCTGACCCACGCCATGAAGACGCCGGACCCGGTGTATCAGAAGCTGGGCGTGCGCGACGCGCAGGGCCACTACCAGCAGCTCAACGCCAACATCCTGCAGATCGAGAACGAGTACTACTCGTCGATCCGCCCGAAACGCACCATCAACAGCGGCGAGCGCCCCACCCTGGCGCTGCAGCGGCGCGGCGTGGAGTACATCGAAATCCGCGCCCTGGACCTCAACCCGTTCGAGCCGGTGGGCATCAATCAGCAGGAGATCCGTTTCCTGGATCTGTTCGCCACCTACTGCCTGCTGCGCGAATCGCCGCGCCTGGAGCACTGCGACCTGGACGCCAGCAAGGAAAACCTGCGCCGGGTGGTCTACGACGGTCGCAACACCGGCGTACAGCTGAACAACTGGGGCAAGTCGGTCTCGCTGCGCAACTGGGGCCTGGAGAAGCTCGACCAGATGCTGCCCATCGCCGAGCTGTTCGATCGTTGCCACGGTCACGACGGGCAGCACGGCCGGCTCTACCGGGACGCCCTGGAGCTTCAACGCGAGAAGCTGCTGGAGCCCGACGCCACCCCGTCCGGGCGCATCCTCGACAAACTGGAAAGCCGCCAGCAGAGCTTCTTCGACTTCGCCATGAACCAAGCGCTGGCGCACCGGGATCACTTCCGCTCGCGGCCGCTGGACACCGATCTGGAAACGGAGTGGCGGCGCCTCGCCGAAGAGAGCCAAAAGGAGCAGCAGGCGGTGGAAGCGGAAGCGGAAATGCCGTTCGAGGCCTATCTGGAGGCCTATTTCCGGGACTGAACCCTGGGAACCGGATCACAACTAAGCCGATATCCTGACGAATGGTCGTTTTCTGTACACCAATGGTGCTAGCGACTATCTCCGGCGGTGCTAGTCTGCCCCCGTTGAAGGAGGGATAGTTATGTTTGATCCGTCATCCGACCCGTTCGAAAAAGCCTACAATCGCGGCTGCATGTGGGGCATGGCCGGCGGTCGCGTGGACCAGTGTCCTTACCAGGACGAGGCGCTGGAGGAATGGTGGGTGCAAGGTTGGGACGCCGGCGCCGCCGCCTGGCATGATCACCGGGAACCCGCCGCCTCGCGCAGCGTCTGAAGGTAATAGAGCCCCACAAAACCCCGCCGCCGGGCCGCTTGTCCGGCGGCGGGGTTTTGCTTAGGGTGCGTTGACGCTTGCCGGATTCAAACAAGGAAAAATAACCATGTCGTCCCTTCTCCCCAGCCCCCGTGCGCTTAACGGGCTTACGCTGCTCGGCTGCCTGGCGGCGCTTGCCGGCGCGCTTTACATGCAACATGTGGAAGGCCTGGAACCCTGCCCGCTGTGTATCTTTCAGCGCATCGCCCTGATGGCGGTGGCGGCGGTGTTGCTGGTGGCCACCCTGCACGGCCCGCGCGGTATCGGCGTGCGCATTTACGCGCTGCTGACTGCCTTGACGACGCTGGCCGGTGCCGGCATTGCCCTGCGCCATCTGTGGCTGCAGAGCCTGCCAGCCGACCAGGTGCCGGCTTGCGGCCCGAGCCTGGACTACATGCTCGACGCTTTCCCACTCACCGATGTGCTGGGCACGGTGCTGAGCGGCTCCGGCGAATGCGCCGAAATCAGCTGGCGCTTTCTCGGCCTCACCATCCCCGGCTGGTCGATGGTGGTGTTCGGGGGCGTGCTGGTGGTGGCTCTGATACAATTGCTGCGCCCGCGCCGGGGCTGAGCGAGCCGCCTTCTCCGCACCTTCGGCGCGGGTCTTTGCGTTTGGGAGATCCGCCCGATGATCGACGGCCTGCTGATTCTGCTGCTGTTTCAATTTCTCGGCGAGCTGGTGATTCATTTCACCGGCCTGCCGCTGCCCGCCCCGGTGGTGGGCATGGTGCTGCTTCTGCTGGCGCTGATGTTCAGCGTCCCCTACAGCGACCGGGTGGCGGACGCTTCCGGGGCGTTGATCCGCCATATCAGCCTGCTGATTTTTCCGCTCGGCGTGGGCATCGTGCTGCAGTGGGAGCGCTACAGCGACTACGCGCTGGCGCTCACCGTGGCGGTGATCTTCGGTACTATCCTGGCGCTGGTGCTGGTCACCCTGCTGCTCAAGCTGCTGCTGCGTGACCGCGTCAAAGCCGGCGAGCGAGGAGGCCGTGCCGATGGCTGACCTGGTCCACTCGCCGCTGTTCGGCCTGCTGCTCACCCTGGCCAGTTACCGCCTGGCCACCTGGCTGTACGGCAAGGTGCACAGCCTGCCGCTGTTCCATCCCTTTATCGTCGCCTCGATCCCCGTCATCGTGGTGCTGCCCCTGGTGGGCGTGTCCTATACCGAATACCGCGACCAGACCCAGGTGCTTTCCTTCCTGCTCGGCCCGGCCACCGTGGCGCTGGCCTGGCCGCTCTATCGCCAGCTGCACACGGTGCGCAGCGTGTGGCGCCCGATCCTGATCACCACCTTTATCGGCGCGGCGCTGGCCGCCGGCATTTCCATTTATCTGGCCTGGTGGCTGGGCGCGCCGGAGGCGGTGGTCGGCTCCCTGGCGCCAAAGTCGATCACCACGCCGATCGCGGTGGAAGTGGTGAAGAGCACCGGCGGCTATGTGTCCCTGGCCGCCGGCGCGGTGGCCATCACCGGGATCGTCGGCGCGCTGGTGGGCGGCCTGGTGTTTCGCCTGCTGGGGGTCAAGGACGACCGCATTCGCGGCTTCGCGCTGGGTCTGGTGGCGCATGCCATCGGCACCGCCCGGGCGTTCGAGTTCAGCGAGAAAGCCGGCGCGTTCGCCGGCCTGGCCCTGGGCCTCACCGGCCTGGTCACGGCCCTGGCGCTGCCTTGGCTGTGGCCGCTGATCAGCCCCTGGCTGTTCCCGGGCTGAACGCCGCCCGCCGGGCGTTATTCGGCCCCTCTCCTAAAGCCGGGCCTTTAATGAAGAAACGGTCTTTCGCGGTAACCCCCTGATCGAAAAGCGCTTTTCTCCAGCCACGCCGCCGGCGCCGGGAGATCGCCATTGCCTCGCCGCGAACCGCGGCGCTAGCCTCAATACCCGTCCCACCAAAAGCGCGCGATATCCGCAAGGAGCGACCCTATGGCCACGCCCCACTCGCCGGTTCTGCACCCTTCCGCCGCCCTGGAACGCTGGCGGCGCATCGAAGCCCTGCTGCACGCCTGGCTGGAGCAGCGCCGCCGCCTGCTTGTCCTGCTCTGCTCGATCCAGGGCCTGGAGGGCTTTCAACGGCCCGGCTCGATTCAGAATCAGGTGCGCGAGTTCTGCCAGCTGCTGATGGACTACATCAGTGCCGGCCACTTCGAGATTTACCAGGAGTTGGTCCGCGAAGCGCGCCTGGGTGCCGCCCACCGAGGCGGCACCGTCAATCTGGCGTCGCGCATCCTGCATCAGCTTGACCCGTCCACGGAGGAGGCGCTCGCCTTCAACGAGGACTTCGACACCGACGACCACTGCCTGAGCCAGCTGGAAGTGCTGCCCGAGCGGCTCACCCGGCTCACCGAGATGCTCGAGGAACGCTTCGCATTGGAAGATCAGCTGATCCTCAGCGTGCACAGCCGCGACACCGCCGAGCGCGCCCGCGTCCTCAACTTCTAGGCGGGCCTTGTGGGAGCTTGCCCTGCAAGCGAAAGGCCGGCTTTAGCCGGCCGGCAGGATCCCAGAGACGTTGCTAGCGGTAGCACCACAAAAAAAGCCACGCTCCTTTGTCGGGAGCGTGGCTTTTTTTCGGGTCGGGCTAACGCGGATTATTCAGCCGCGTCGGCGCCTTCCTCGGCTTCTTCAGCCTGCTTCTTCTTCGCGCCCTGGTCTTTGACGTCCAGCAGCTCGACTTCGAAGATCAGCACTTCGTTGGGGCCGATGTCGCCGCCGGCACCCTGTTCGCCGTAGCCCAGCTCGGGCGGCAGGAACAGCTTCCACTTATCGCCGACCTTCATCATCGGCAGGGCTTCCTGCCAGCCGGGGATAATGTGCTTCAGACCGAACACCGCCGGCTTGTCACGCTCGATGGAGCTGTCAAACACGGTGCCGTCGCGCAGCATGCCCTTGTAGTGCACTTCCACGGTGTCTTCCAGGGTGGGTGACCGGGCACCCTCTTCGCCGGATTCCAGCACCTGGTACTGCAGACCGCTGTCGGTGACCTCGACGCCGTCCTTATCAGCATTCTCTTCGAGGAAGGCCTGACCCTCTTCCAGGTTCGCCTGGGCCTGCTCTTCCATTTTCTTCTGGCGAGCTTCCATCATGCGGGTCTGGTAATCGCGGATCAGCTGGTCCATGTCCGCGTCTTCGCCGAGGCGGGATTCCGGCTCGTCGCCGAAACCGTCACGCAGACCGGCGACCATCGCGTCCAGGTCCAGGTTTTCCATGGCGCTCATCTGTTCGGCGCTGCGGAAGCCCAGTGCGTAGGACGCTTTCTGGTCTTCAGTTTTGAGCTCCACATCGGCGCTCTTGTCCTTTTCTCCACCACAAGCCGCCAGCATCACGGTACCGGCGAGCACGATTGCGAACTTATTCATTCTGCCTCCATTGGCTTACGTTTATTTTTTCTGCGCCAGCGGTCCTTCCCCGCGCATTTCCTCCGCGGTCATCACGGTCGGCGCTGCTATCTGAACGGACTGCACCTCCACACCCGGCGGCGGAATCTGGCCATACTGCCAGCTTCCCGTGGCGTCGCGCCAGCCAAAACAATGAAAGGTGCCTAGATAACGCCTGACCGCGCTTGCACGCTATTGGTTCCCTTATCCGGCACCGGATATCCCGGCTGAGGCTCCGATTCCCCGTCGAAGAGGGCTTCATTGTGCCTGTCCGGATGTTTCTGTCAAAAGCGGGATTCACGAAAACGTCCACCAGCGGGTTATAGTGTTGGATAGGGGAGCAAACCACTATGCCAAATAACAGCACCGACCCGACCCTGGCTCCATCTTCCGCGCGTCGTGTGGCGCGTCAGGATGACCGGCGCCTGGTGATTCTGGTCGCCAATAGCAAAGGCGGATGCGGCAAGACCACGCTGGCCACCAATCTGGCCGCCTATTTCGCCCATTCCGGGCAGGCGGTAACGCTGCTGGATCTGGATCCGCAGCAGTCCGCCACCCAATGGGTGCGGCTGCGTGAGGACGCGCGCGTGGAAGCGCTGGGCTGGCCGGCGGACGAGCCGGTGTCGCTGGGGCGTCTGCAGGATCAGATGCAGAAGGCCCGCGACGTGGTGGTGATCGATTCCCCGGCGGGCATGGACCGCCACACGCTGGATCACGTGCTGCGGGTGTCGCAGATCGTTTTGATTCCGGTGCTGCCCAGCCCCATCGACATACGCGCCACCACGCGCTTCGTGCAGAATGTGATGCTGGCGCCCAGTTACCAGCGACGACCGCGGCGGCTGGCGGTGATCGCCAACCGCGCACGCACCCGTACGCGCACCTACGAAACCCTGCGCCAGTTTCTCGCCAGTCTGAAGATTCCTTACCTGATCACGCTGCGCGACGCGCAGCAATACGTGCAATCAATGAGTCACGGCGAGAGCATGCTCGATCAGAAAGACCCGCGGCACCAGGTGGACCAGCGTCACTGGCGGCTGATCGGGGAATGGCTGGAAGTGCAGCGCCACCTTATTCAGACACTGCCCGGCTTTCGCTAAGCGCCGCCAACTCTTCAAGCCCGGCCTGCAGGGACTGGCACTGCCCGGCTTCCGGCACCACCACGAACAACCAGCTCAGCGCCGACACCGACTGGCCGCCGGGCTGCGCCTGGGCCTGGCGGCTGAGCTGTTCCAACAACAGGCGCTCGCCTTCCAGTTCCGCTTCCTGAATCTGGCGTTTCAGCTCCACCGTGCCCTGACCGTCCGCCGCCCGGCGGCGCACCGCGCGCAGCGGTCGCAGATAGTCGGTCTCGAACTGCTCCGCGAAGGCCAGCAGACGGCGGCCCAGGGCCGGGTCCGGCCGGCGCCCGGCCTCGCTGAGCCAGAGCGCGGTGAGCAGCACCGCCACCGGCACGCCGTGCTCGTCCTGCAGGCGCAGACACACCCGCTCGATACGCTTGTCGCGCCACAGACGTAACGCGAAACGCCACAATGGCGCGTCTTTCATGGTGTCCTCCCGGGCGGTCCCCGCCGCCGGCCCTTCTGTTATCCGGGCGCTTGCCATACACTGCGCCGGTCCTGAATTCGCCGATCCAAGGCCCCTTATACCATGCTGTCCCTGGAACACATCAATCTGCGCCGCGGCCCGGAGCTGCTGCTCGAAGACGCCAGTTTCGTGCTGCACAAAGGCACGCGCGTGGGCGTGGTGGGCCGCAACGGCAGCGGCAAAAGCTCCCTGTTCAAACTGATCATGGGCGAGCTGGAAAGCGACGGCGGCAACGTACAGCGTCCCACGGACTGGCGCTTCTCGATGATGGTGCAGGAAGTGCCGGCACTGGCGCAGCCCGCGCTGGATTACGTCCTCGACGGCAACCAGGCGCTGCGGCACTGGGAGACGGCCCTGGCCAAGGCCCAGGACAGCGAGGACAACACCGGCATCGCCCGCGCCCACGCCGAACTGGACGCGCTGCGCGCCTGGGAGCAGCCGGCCCGCGCCGCCGCGCTGCTGGCCGGCCTGGGCTTCTCGGACCGCCAGCAACAGCAGCCGGTGAGCGCCTTTTCCGGCGGCTGGCGCATGCGCCTCAACCTGGCGCAGGTTCTGATCAGCGACGCCGACCTGATGCTGCTCGATGAGCCCACCAACCACCTGGACCTGGACGCCATCCTCTGGCTGCAGCAGTGGCTGGTGCAGCACCCCGGCGCCTTGATGCTGATTTCCCACGACCGCGCCTTTCTCGACGCCACCGTGTCGGAAATCCTGCACATCGAACACGGGCGCCTGAAGCGCTACGCCGGCGATTATTCGGATTTCGAGCGCCAGCGCGCCGAGCAGCTTTCCCTGCAGCAGAAGCTGCACGACAAGCAGCAGGCGCAGGTGGCGCACATGCAGAAATTCATCGACCGCTTCCGCGCTAAGGCCACCAAGGCGAAGGCCGCGCAAAGCCGCATCAAGGCCCTGGAGAAGCTGGAGCGCATCGCCCCGGCCCATGTGGATTCCGGCTTCGAGTTCGAGTTCAAGACACCGCTGAAGCTGCCCAATCCCATGGTGCTGCTGGAAAACGCGGCCTGCGGCTACGATAACACCACCATCCTGAGCGCGGTCTCCATGAGCCTGCGCCCGGAGTCCCGGGTCGGCCTGCTGGGCCCCAACGGCGCCGGCAAGTCCACGCTGATCCGCACCCTGATGGGCGAATTACCGGCGCTCTCCGGCCACGTTCAGCGGGACCCGGACCTGAAAGTCGGCTACTTCCACCAGCAGCAGGTGGACCGGCTGGCCGCCGACGAGAGCCCCTACCAACTGCTTCACCGCCAGCATCCGAACTGGAGCGAGCAGCAGTTGCGCAACGAACTGGGCCGCTTCGGTTTCCACGGCGACAATGTGTTCGACCCGGTGGGCCGCTTCTCCGGCGGCGAAAAAGCGCGCCTGGGCCTGGCGTTGATCGTGCACCAGAAGCCCAGCCTGCTGCTGCTCGACGAACCCGCCAACCACCTGGACCTGGACATGCGCGAAGCGCTGACCATGGCGCTGCAAAGCTTCGAGGGGGCGGTGGTGCTTGTGTCCCACGACCGCCACCTGCTGGAAACCACGGTGGATGAGTTCCAACTGGTGGCCGAAGGCAGCGTGCGCCCGTTCGACGGCGACCTGGACGACTACGCCCGCTGGCTGCAGCAGGCGCGCCGCGACGCCAAGGCGCCGGCCGGCGATGCCAAGACCGCCGGCAAGGACGACGCCAAGCAGCGCCGCCAGGACGCCGCCCGCCTGCGCGAGCAGCTGCGCCCGCTGAAAAAGGAAGTGGAGAAGCTGGAGAAACAACTGGACCGGCTGAGCACCGAACTGAGCGACGTGGAAACCGCCCTCGGCGACGAAACCCTCTACACCGACCCGGCCCGCAAAGGCGAGCTCAGCGAGCTGCTAGGCCGGCAAGGCGACCTGAAAAGCCGCCACGAAGACGCTGAGATGGCGCTTCTAGAGGCCATGCAGGCCCTGGAAGACGCCGAAACCGAATAGCACTGCGCCGCGCTACGAAGCCAGGTTTGTGGGAGCTTGCCTTGCAAGCGAAAGGCCGGCAAAGCCGGCCGGCGGGATTCCAGAGAGCTTCCAAAGGGGATACCAACAGCCTCCCTGGTATCCTGCCGGGAGGCTAAAGCCACCCTTTCGCGGGCTGGGCCCGCTCCCACAAAGGGCCCGCCGCCCCATACAAGGCCCACTTCCAGCACACCTGGAATCGCCGGCCTAGCGCTGCTCTTTGCTCAGCAAAGCGGCGCTGCCGGAACCGCACGCCACCACCGTTTTCATCATTTGCTCCACCGCGATGTCCGGACGCGGCTCTACCAGGTCCTCGTGGACATGGTAGATAAACCCGGACGTGGGGTTGGGACCGGTGGGCACGAACACCGACAGGTGGCCGTCATCGTGGCGGGAGGTGATCAGCCCGAGCACGGAGGCGGGGACCTGACGCCCGTACAACCACACCCGCGCCACCTCGCCGCGCATCAAACTGTCCTGGCTGCCGCCGAACAACTGCACGATCACTTCCTTGACCATCCGGTAGCCGGGCAGCCGCTCCATGCCGCGCTTTTCCAGCTTCTGCCACAACCAGCTGCCGAGGTTGGTGGCCACCAGGGTACCGACCAGAAAACAGAACACGATCAGCACCGCCACCACCACCCAGTCGGCGGCGAACTTCGGCAACCCGAAGAAGCGCACCACCAGGCCGGTGAACGGTGCGATCAACCCGGTGGCGGCGTCGTATATCCACTTGAAGAAGAACGCGATGATGGAAATAGGCAGCAGAATCACCAGCCCGCCGAGCAGGGATTTGCGGATAAAAAACCAGATACGATTGTCGTTTGCCATGGGCGCGCGGCGGCTCCGTTGCCGGGGTTTCAGGAATACCAGATTCGATTGACGTAGAGACAACGTTCGCCATTGGGGGTTCGCACCCAGGCTTCGTCGTCCACCCGCTTGCCAAGCAAGGCCCGCGCCAACGGCGCGTCGACACTGATCTCGCCACGGCTGCCGTCGGCCTCGTCGGGGCCCACCAGGCGGAAGCGCTCGACCTTGCCGTCGTCGTCCTCCACTTCCACCCAGGCGCCGAAGAACACCTTGCCGGTATCGTCCGGCACCCGCTCGACCACGGTCATGCCATCCAGACGCTTGCTCAGGAAGCGGATGCGCCGGTCGATCTCGCGAAGCTGCTTCTTGCCGTAAATATACTCGGCATTCTCCGAGCGGTCGCCCTGGGCGGCGGCCTCCTGCACCGACTTGGTGATCGGCGGTCGCTCTTCCTTCCAGAGCCGCTGCAGCTCCTCGTTGATGCGCCGGTAGCCTTCCGGCGTGATGTACTTGGAGGCGGGCTTGCCTTTCGGTCGCCAACGGCCCATACGCTACTCCCCTCCCTGTATGGATCGTGATGCCCGGGACGACACCACCGCGAGCTTGAGCCCGAAGGGCGCAAGTAATTTCTCCACGGTGCCCAGGGTGGGGTTGCCGCGGCCTTGTTCAATGTCTTGAATCACGCGCGCGGACACGCCGGTGAGTCGACTGTATTCGCTCAAGGTGAAGCGCAACTCGCCCCGCAGCAGCGACACCACCCGATCAACCGGCAGCTCCGGCCTGGCTTGGATGTGGCCCAGGACTTCGCGACGTCGCTCAACCTGCTCCGCCGGGCTCATTTCGGCGTAGCGCTTATCCATGCAGGCGCTCCAATTGCTCAGCTAGTTTCAGAATGCCCGGTCGCAGCCTTGCCACCAGGTCCGCATCCACGCCAAGCATGGTCATGCGTTCTGGCAGCGCCTGCAGACACGGCGCCATCTCCCACAACGCCCGTCGCAACAGCGCAGCCTGCAGATGACCCGCCGCCGCCAGCGCTTCCGTGACGTCCTGCCAGTCCGGCTGCCCGCCGTTATCGGCTTGCCAACGGCTCTGCCGGGCGATCCCGTCCGGGTGCAGGAACATGGGTGCGAAATCAAACACCGGGGTCAACGCGATGCGACCATCATGATGCCGGGCGATGGCCGTATTGCGGGCATGGTTGTCTTTGTTACCCAACGCCAGATTGGCCACGTCACGCTTAAGATACTCGATAATTTCCGCTTGCGGGTCGGTGGCCACCTCGGCCAGAGCCCGGCACGCATCTTCATGCCTCAAGCCAAGGCCGAAGCCTGCCCGGCCACACAACGAAGCCAGGCTCTCCTGGGCGATCCGCTGCACGCCACGACCCTCAAGGCAGCGGTCAAAACGCGGAATGAACAGCGTGCGGCCGTGCATCTCCAAAGCACCATGAACGCGCAGGCCCAATCCCCGGGCCAACTCCATATATAGGGCTTCAGCACGCAGGATCGTTTCCAGGTCGCGGTCCGTGCCGCGCTGAAATTTGACCAGCCAATGGCGCCGGGCACGGTCGTCCTCCAGTGTGTGGTCCAGATAGAGCAGGCCGTCGTCAGCCTCGGTGAGCAGAATCTTCGGCCACTCACCCTGAACACCGGAGGAACCGGCCACGAACAGGCCGTGCCCGGCCAGGTGCTCCACGAAGTCTTCATGGCGGTCCGCCACTTCGTCAAAGCGGAACCCGCGTGCCGGGCCGGCCTGTCCCTCGGCCAGCCAGTCCCAGGCTTCCCTGATGCGCAGGTTGCCAATCGGATTGCCGGCGCCGGCCCTCAGCAACGGCCAGTCCCCTCTGGCTTCAACGGTGGCCGGCAAGTCCAACTGGCGCAGCAACTCCTGTCGCCCGTAGCCTTGTGGCAAGACGTCCAATAGCCAGGCCGGCCAGGTGTCCTGTTCATCAATTTCCAAGGACACGGGAAAGCGAACCCCACAGGCCGCGGCGTCACGACGCCCCAGATGATCCAGAGCGTAATCGGGCAAGTAAGTGGTGTAAGTGGGCGTACGCCACCCCTGGTGTTCCGGGCCCGCCAAGCTGATCACCGCCGCGTCCCGCCACGCACCGCCCACAAAGATTTGCGCTGTGCATTTATTATCCATTTTCGCACTATATCACCATATTGTGCGCCCTAATACTTATTTTATGGCAGAATAACGCCATTATAGAGCGCAGCGCCGGCACGTTTTCCCCTTCCTGCGCCGGCTTGGTAAACTGCATTTCCCAATTCGTTGATCCCTTCCCATCGAGAGGTTCGGCCCATGTCTTTCAACCGTGCCCCCTGGCCGGCCAGCCGCATGCGCCGCATGCGCAAGGACGATTTCTCCCGCCGCCTGATGCGCGAGAACACCCTCACCGTGGACGACCTGATCTACCCGGTGTTCGTGCTCGACGGCGACAACCACACCGAGGCGGTGCCCTCCATGCCCGGCGTGGAACGCATGACCGTGGACCTGCTGTGCGAGGAAGCGCGCCAGCTGGCGGACCTGGGCGTCCCGGCCATGGCCCTGTTTCCGGTGACCCCGGTGGCGGTGAAAAGCCTGGACGGCGCCGAAGCCTGGAACCCGGAAGGGCTGGCGCAGCGCGCCACCCGGGCGATCAAGCAGGCGGTGCCGGAAATGGGCGTAATCACCGACGTGGCCCTGGACCCGTTCACCACCCACGGCCAGGACGGCATCCTCGATGACGATGGCTATGTGCTCAACGACGTCACCGTCACCGCCCTGGTCAAGCAGGCGGTCTCCCACGCCGAGGCCGGCGCCGACATGGTGGCGCCCTCGGACATGATGGACGGTCGCATCGGCGAGATCCGCCAGGCCCTGGAAGGCCACGGCTTTCCGCACACCCGCATCATGGCCTATTCCGCCAAGTACGCCTCCGCCTATTACGGCCCGTTCCGCGACGCGGTGGGCTCGGCGGCGAATCTGGGCAAGGCGGATAAAAGCACCTACCAGATGGACCCGGCCAACTCCGACGAAGCCCTGCACGAAATCGCGCTGGACCTGGCGGAAGGCGCCGACGTGGTGATGGTGAAGCCGGGCATGCCTTATCTGGACGTGGTACGCCGGGTAAAGGACGAGTTCAAGGTGCCGGTGTACGCCTACCAGGTGAGCGGCGAGTACGCCATGCACATGGCGGCGTTCCAGAACGGCTGGCTGGACCAGGACAAGGTGATGATGGAATCGCTGCTGGCGTTCAAACGCGCCGGCGCCGACGGCATCCTGACCTACTTCGCCAAGGCCGCCGCAATCAAACTCGCCGAACAAAAACGGTAAGCCCTGTAGGAGCGGGCCTTGTGGGAGCGGGCCCCGCCCGCGAAAGGGAGCGAAGCTCCCGGCGGGATACCTGAGCTCTCTGGCATCCTGCCGGCCGGCTTTGCCGGCCTTTCGCGGGCGAGGCCCGCTCCTACAAGTCAGAAGTTGTAGCTCGCCTCGCCGAGGATCACGCGCCGCTCGCCGTAGCCGCAGTCCAAGCCTTCCCCCCGGCACCAGGACACATACTCTTTATCGGCCAGGTTCTTACCGGTCACGGTAAAGTCCCAGGGGCCGGTGCGGTAGCCCACCATGGCGTCATAGAGGGTCACCGAAGGCACTTCCGGACCGGCACCACTCCCGTAGTCACTGCCCACGGTATCGCCGACATAGCGGACCCCGGCACCGAAACGGAAACCGCTTTCCAGTTCGTATTTGCCCCACAGCGAAGCGCTTTCTTCAGCCACGTAGGCCAGCCGCTCGCCGGTATCATCTTCCGTGGCGTCCAGCTTGGTGTAGTTGGCCAGAACGCTGGCGTTACCCCACCGCTTTTTGACCGACACTTCCCAGCCTTCCACGACCGCGCCTGTCTGCTCGACGCTTTGCGGGTTGGCACCGTCAACGACGCGATTGGTTTCTTCGATGTCGAACCAGGCCGCCGTCACGGACAGATCGCCACGCGGGGACAAATATTTTACGCCGGCTTCCTGCTGCTCGCCGGTGGTCGGGTCCAGGCTTTCACCGAAACCGTCCAGCCCGAGATTGGGCACGAAGGATTCCGAGTAGCTGATGTAAGGCGACAAGCCGGAATCGAACCGGTACATCAGGCCCAGACGCCCGGTGGTCGCGGTATCGTCGGTATCGGTATCGACCCCGTTGGTGCCCAGGACGGTGGTGGTGGTGTCGTCATAGCGCAGCGCACCGGAGACCACCACCCGATCAATCTCCATGTGATCGATAAGGTAAACACCGGTCTGTTTAATGCGGTTGTCGTTCTTATCTTCCGGATCCAGGATGGCGTAGTTCACATCGCCGTATTGCGGGTCATAGACATTCAGATTGGTGCCGCCGCCGGTCGCACTGAAGCTGTTGTCTTCGGTCCACAGAGCGTTCTGCCGATCAATACCGATGGCCAGGGTGTGACGGGTGGCGCCCAAGCGCAGATCGCCCTCCAGCCGCGCGTCCACATTGAAGATCTCGGTGCCTTTGTCCGCCATGTAAATGGTGCGCCCGATGGTACCGTCGGCGGCCGGTGCCGCCCCGATATTGGCCCAGTGCTCCCGGGTCTCGGTCTCGGTTTCGGTATAGCGGGCGGTGGTCGCGACTCCCCAGGTGTCGTTAAGCCGGTGATCGATGAACAAGGTGACTTCGTCCTTGCGCCGGTCGTAGCGATCCCAATCCGGCTCGCCGACGAACGTCTCGGAGCCGATATCGCCCTGCGGGCCGGGTTCCAGCGTGCCCTGGGAGGGCAGGAACTGGGCGGAGACCGCGCCGGTGTTTTCCTGGCTGTTGAAAAGCAGGCTGATGGTGGTGTCGTCGGACGGCAGCCAGGTCAGCGACGGCGCGAACACATAGCCGTTGTCGTCCACGTAATCCACCTGGGTGCCGCTGTCACGCTTGAGCGCCACCAGCCGGTACAGCAGCTTGCCGTCTTCGGACAGCGGTCCGGTCACGTCCGCCGCCAGCATCTTGCGGTCGTAGGAGCCGATCTGAGCGCGCAGCTCGCCTTGCTTTTCCGCCTTAGGCAATTTGGACACGCCATTGATGATGCCGCCCAATTCCGCCTGACCGTACAACACTGACGACGGCCCCTTGAGCACCTCGACACGCTCCAGCCCATAGATGTTGGGCCGAACGCTGTTGTAGGAACCGTAGCTGGCACGCAGACCGTCCACGTAAAGCGAGGGCCTCAGACCCCGCACCATGGCGGAGTCGCCACGGGTGTCGAAGCCGAAATTAGCGCCGTACACCCCGGACATGTACAGCAAGGAGTCCTGGATGTTCTTGGCACCGGTGTCTTCGATCAGCTCGCGGTCCACGATCTCCATGGCAAAAGGCTGCCGCTCCACCGGAACCCTGGTTTTACCCACGGAAGCCGGCTTGTCCGCATTGATATATCCTTCATCGGCGGGCCCTTCGGCGCCCACTTCCACCGGCGCCAGGGCACCGGCATTATTCTCCTGCTGGGCGGCGGCCAGGGCCGGCGCGGTCAGCAGCGTGATCAGGGCCGCGGCGGCGGCGAAATCGTGATTGCGCATGGTGTTTCCCCAGGAATTGGACTTGGCTCGGCAAGCCTTTAACGATAATCGTTCGCATTATACTTATCATTCCTGGTAAGTGAAGAGCTATCCTTGTCATTCTCTTGTCATGCTAATGTCATCCAATAGGTCCTTCCGCTTCCCAGCTCAGGACTCGCAATGAACGCCAACACCGGTATCCAGGGCCCCGATTTGAGCAATCAGGACTTCTATATCAACCGGGAATTGAGCCTGCTGCAGTTCAACCTACGGGTGCTCGAGCAGGCCATGGACGACCATCACCCGCTGATGGAGCGTCTGAATTTCCTGCTGATCTTCTCTTCCAACATGGACGAGTTCTTCGAGATCCGCGTGGCGGGCCTGAAGAACCGCCTGGAAACCGGCACCGGCCGCCCGGGCCCGGACGGCATGCTCGCCGAGGAAGTGCTGGCCGAGGTGGCCCGCCTGACCCACGACGCGGTGCAGCGCCAGTACCACATCCTGCAGAACATTCTGCTGCCGGCGCTGGCCGAGGAAGGCGTGCATTTCCTGCGCCGCGAGGACTGGACGCCGGCGCAGACCGAATGGGTGAAAAAATACTTCCGGGATCAGATTTATCCGGTGCTGACGCCCATCGCGCTGGACCCGGCGCATCCGTTCCCGAGGCTGGTGAACAAGAGCCTGAATTTCATCGTGTCGCTGGACGGCAAGGACGCGTTCGGCCGCTCCACCGGTCTGGCCATCGTGCCGGCGCCACGCTCGCTGCCGCGTCTGATGCGGCTGCCGGAAGAAATCTGCGAGAACGGCAACGACAACTTTATTTTCCTGTCGTCGATGATCCACGCCCACGTCAGCGATCTGTTCCCCGGCATGAAAGCCACCGGCTGCTACCAGTTCCGGGTAACGCGGAACGCCGACCTGGAAGTGGACGAGGATGTGGAGGACCTGGCCAGCGCGCTGAAGGGCGAGCTGCTGTCGCGCCGCTACGGTGACGAGGTGCGCCTGGAAGTGGCCGACAACTGCCCCCGCGATCTGGTCGAGTATCTGCTGGAACAGTTCGAGCTCACCGAGCAGGACGCCTACGAGGTCAACGGTCCGGTGAATCTGGCGCGCATGTTCACCAGTGTGAACCGGCCACGCCTGCACTACCCGCCCTTCAGCCCGCGGCTGCCGGCGGCGGTGAAAAAACACGAGAGTATTTTCGAAGCCATCGATCAGGGCGATATCCTGCTGCACCATCCGTTCGAAAGTTTCTCGCCGGTGGTCAACCTGCTGGCGGAAGCGGCCCGCGACCCCAAGGTGCTGGCGATCAAGCAGACGCTGTACCGCACCGGCACCAACTCGGAAATTCTCGATCACCTGGAAACCGCCGCGCGCAACGGCAAGGAAGTGACCGCGGTGGTGGAGCTGCGCGCCCGCTTCGACGAAGAATCCAACATCGAAGGCGCGCGCCGCCTGCAGGAAGCCGGCGCCATGGTGGTGTACGGCGTGGTGGGCTACAAAACCCACGCCAAAATGCTGCTGGTGGTACGCCGCGACGGCGAGGGCATCAAGCGCTACGCCCATGTGGGCACCGGCAACTACCACACCAAGACCACCAAGATTTACACCGATTACGGCCTGATGACCGCGGAAAAAGGCCTGTGCCAGGACGTGCACAAGATCTTTCAGGAGCTCACCGGCATGGGCAAGGCGGCGCGCCTGAAACAGCTGAAGCACTCGCCGTTCACCCTGCATCCGAGCCTGGTGCAGTGGATTGATTTCGAAACGGAGCAGGCTCTGGCGGGCAAGCCGGCGCGCATCATCGCCAAGTTCAATTCGCTCACCGAGGAACAGATCATGCGGGCGCTGTACCAGGCCAGCCAGGCGGGCGTACAGATTGATCTGATCGTGCGCGGCATCTGCTGCCTGCGCCCGGGCATCCCCGGACTGTCGGAAAACATCCGGGTGCGCTCGGTGATCGGCCGCTTCCTGGAGCACACGCGCATCTACCATTTCCACCACGCCGGCGAAGACCTGGTGTACTGCTCCAGCGCCGACTGGATGGACCGCAATCTGTTCAACCGCGTGGAGACCGCCTTTCCGGTGAACGAACCGGCGCTCAAGGCGCAGGTGCTGGAGCAGGGTCTGGATTATTACCTGCGTGACAACGGCCAGGCCTGGGAACTGCACGGCGACGGCATCTACCGCCGGGTTAAGCGGGCCGAGCACGAGGCGCCCTTCCTGGCCCAGCAGGCGCTGCTCGAGGCCCTGTCCGCGGGGTCCTGAGCGGCGGTCAGGCGGCGTCGATCACCGTCAAGGTGTAGCCGGCGGCCTGGAAAAACTCCTGTTCCTGCTCCAGGTCGGCGAGCGTCAGGGGATGCTCGGCCAGCCAGCCGGCCGGAAACACCAGCTCCAGGCTGCGCTCGCCGGCGTTCAGGGTGAGCGCCGGCACCGGCGCGCCGTTGCGCGCATGGTGCATGCGGCAGGCCAGCCGCAACAGCAGGCACAACCGCAACAGCCGGGCTTGCTCGTCCTCCGGGCATTCGGCCAGCGTGGACAGCGGCACCTTGCGCCGGTGGCCGCGCACCAGCACCGCCACCGCCTGCTGGGCCTGGCGGGAAAAGCCGGGCAGATCGGAATTGGACACCAGGTAGGCGCCGTGTTTGTGGAACTGGCTGTGGGACACCGCCAGCCCCACCTCGTGCAGCAGGGCCGCCCAGCGCAGCGTGGCCTGCACCTCTTCGTCCTCGAGATCCCAGTCGCCGGCGGCCTGCAAATACAGCTCCCGGGCCGTGTCCCAAACGCGCTCGGCCTGGGCCCGCTCCACATGGTGCCGGTTCATCAGGGCCTGCACACTGCGCTCGCGGACGTCCTCATGGGCGAAGCGCCCCAGCAGGTCGTACAGCAGCCCCTCGCGCAGGGCGCCGCTGGACACCTGCATGTGGGCCAGGCCCATCTGCTCGAAAATACCCAGCAGAATCGCCAGGCCGGAGGCGAAGATCGCCTTGCGGTCGTCGCGCAGCCCTTTCAATGACAGGGCCTCCACGCTGCCCGCCTTGACCGCCTTGCGACGCGCCTTGTCCAGCCCCTCCAGGCTGATGCCCTCGTTGCTCCAGCCGTTCTCTTCGCACACCTGGGCGATTGCCTTGATGGTGCCCGAGGCGCCCACCGCCTGCGCCCAACCCAGGCGCCGGTAGTTGGTCTCGATCGACAGAACCTCCTGGCGGGCGGCGGTCACCGCCTTCTTGAACGCCGTTTCAGTGATCTTGCCGTCGGCGAAAAAGCGCTGCCCATAGCTGACACAGCCCATATGCAGGGATTCGGTTTCCGTGGATTCGAAGCGCTCGCCAATGATCAACTCCGTGGAGCCGCCACCGATATCCACCACCAGCCGCGCACCGGCGTCATCGGCCAGGCTGTGCGCCACGCCCAGATAGATCAGCCGGGCCTCCTCGCGGCCCGCCACCACTTCGATGTCATGGCCCAGGGCCTGCTCGGCGCGGGCGATGAACCGGCCGGCGTTGCGCGCCATGCGCAGGGTGTTGGTGCCCACCACGCGCACATTGCCGCGGGGGATGCCCTTGATGCGCTGCGCGAAGCGGCTCAGGCAATCCAGCGCCCGAGTCTGGGCGTCTTCGTCGAGCCGGTTGTCCGGCCCCAGCCCGGCGCCCAGCTGCACCTTTTCGGACAGACTTTCCAGGATACGCACCTCGCCCTGGGCCTGGCGGGCCACCACCATGTGAAAACTGTTGGACCCCAAATCGATGGCGGCCAGATGTTCAGGTTGTCGCAAAACCCTTCTCCTTGACGGTCCGGGACCGGCCGTGAAACGGCCCCGAGCGGGCGCCACGCGGGCTTTCCCGCTGCTTCGGCGCGCCACCGATAGGCGCGCTCTGTCGGCACCATTGTTCGGCGCGCTTGAAATCCGCGCGCCAGACCCCGATATTAATCGACCTGTGACGGCGTCGGCCGCGTGTCGGCGTCATCATCCCGCGAAAGCCTAGCAGGAGATTTCAATGAGCGGCGAGATTATCAACGTGACCGATGCGGATTTCGAGGAGAAAGTCCTGAAAGCCGACGGTCCGGTTCTGGTGGACTATTGGGCGCCCTGGTGCGGCCCTTGCAAAATGGTAGCGCCGATCCTGGAAGACCTGTCCGGGGATTACGCCGGCAAGCTGACCATTGCCAAGCTGAACATCG
>DGNT01000173.1 GCA_002389055.1 Alcanivorax sp. UBA4485 | reverse complement strand
CCCTTGTCGGTTGTCACCCGCCACAAGTGCTCGCCTTCATCGAACTCGGCACGCTTCACGCTGACGCCGAAACGTATGTAGGGATAGAGGCCGTATTTGCTGGCCACACGGCGGGCGTAGTTCTGCAGCTCGTCACCCGGCGCGAAGACCCGCGACCAGTTCGGATTCTGCTCGAAGGAAAAAGAGTAGACGAAAGAAGTGATGTCCACCGCCACGCCGGGGTAGCGGTTGTCGCGCCAGGTGCCGCCGACGTCGGCGGCACGCTCGATGATCGATAAGGATTTCATGCCGCGGCTGAGAAGCTCGATGGCCGCGCCCATTCCGGCGAAGCCGGCGCCGATGATCAAAATCTCGTGGTCGGGTTCAGCGCTCCCGTGGCGCGGCGCCCGCTGGCCACGACGGCTTTGTTGAATCCGGTCCTCCGCGACAGTCATAGTGGTCCTCCTTCCAGTTTTTAGCAGGCCGCTTAGCCGCTATGCGCGAGGCGCAGTTTCGTCCGTGCCACGGCCCGGGTGCATGCTACGGGCGCCGACAAATGCCGGCGCATAAAGCCGACTATTTCGGTAACGTCCTGGCGCGCCTCCGGCAACATGGAATGAAACACCGGCCACACATGTGGCATATTCCAGCGGGCGCGCAGGGTCACGGCCACGCCGGCCTGGCGCGCACGGTGCGCTACCCGATAGGCATCATCACGCAGGGCCTCGGATTCGCTCACAGTGAGCATAAGAGGCGGCAGGCCACGGAAATCGCCGTATATCGGTGAGACATAGGGATCCCGGGGATCATGGCCGGCCAGATACAGATTGGTGGCCATCTCGATCATGCGGGGAGTCAGCATGGCATCGCTGGCCGCGTTGGCCTGGCGCGATGGTGCATCGCCAACCGCATCGGCGCCGGGCGAGATCGACACGGCGCAGGCTGGCATGCGGGGGGAGGGATCGGGCGAGGCGGCCTGCGCATCGCGCAGCCTCAGCAGCGTGGCCAGAGTGAGGTTGCCACCCGCGGAATCTCCGATCAGGGCCAGCGGCTCGTCAGGATAGTCCTCCGCCAGCGCCCTGTAGGCATGGTGGGCATCGTCGAGGGCGGCCGGATAGGGCGCCTCCGGCGCTAGGCGGTAGTCGATCCAGAACACGCGTGCGTTCAGTCTCTTGGCCAGTTGCCCGCAAAGCTCCGCATAAGTACGGAAACGGCCACTGATAAAAGCACCACCGTGGAGATACAGCACGGTGGCCGTGGGCTGACTGGGACTGACACGCACCGCCGGCACACCGGGGGGTACCGCTGGTTCATTGCCAATGGTGGTCTTGCGCGCGGTGACCCCGGACGGCAGCCCGCCCGGCAGGCGGGCCACCGCGGCGATGCGCCGTAACCGCGTCACCAGCTCGTCGGGGTTAGCCGGCTCGCGCTTCATCAGTAGCCGAAAACCACGGTCGGCAACTCTTGCCGAGAATGATGTCATGATTTGCCTCCTGCCGGATATCAGCCCCCGGCCAGGCGATACGCCTCGCCCAGCGCGCGAGCGTATAGCCGCGGCGCGTAGCGCTTGAACCGCCACATGAAACGCCCGTCGAACTGCGGCACCACATAAAGCTGCTTTCGGTCGAGGGCGTCCAGGGTCTGGCGTGCCACCTGGTCGCTGGTGGCGAAGGCCCACTTGCGCATGGCCGCGTGGGCGAAATCGCCGCGGTTCTCGGGCAGGCGCGCCTTGTCCAGGATATTGGTGGGTACCACGGTGGGACACAGGGCCGAAACATGCACGCCGGTGCCGGTCAGCTCGGCCGCCAGAGTTTCGGAGAGCGAAAGTACCGCGGACTTGGTCACGTTATACGCACTCATCTCCGGCGCCGCGCCGAAACCGGCGGCCGAAGCCACGTTGACAATGCCGCCGTAGCCCAGTGCGCGCAGCTTGGGTGCGAAGAAGTGACAACCATGGATGACACCCCAGAGATTGACCTTGAGGCACCAGCGCCAATCGTCAAGCGGCACTTCTCCGATGCGGCCGCCTACGCCCACCCCGGCGTTATTGACCACCAACGTCATTGGCCGTCCGAGCAGCGATTCGGCCTTGTCGGCGAGCGTGGCCATCTGCTTTTCGCTGCCTACGTCGCAGCGGTAAGGGACAGCCCGACCTTCGCCCAACTCCGAGAGTATGCTGGCGGTTTGCTCGGCGCGCTGGCGGTCTATATCCGCGCAGATCACTGATCCGCCACGGCGCACGATCTCATAGGCGAAGCTGCGGCCGATACCGCTGCCCGCCCCCGTTACCAGGGCCGCTGCCTGCTCGGAGGGTTTCAGTGTTTTACGCTTGGCACCGCTCACGCCGCCGCCACTCGTTCCGCTGTTGTGTCACGCCTGTTATCGTCATGCCATTGCCGGAATGCTTGGTAAGCCTGCTGGGCATCGCCGGTTTCCTCGTAGGCGCGCTTCCAGGCGTGGATGACTTCCCGGTTATCGGCGTCCCATGGATGGAAGCGGGGGGAGAGAAACGGCAGCGTATCGATCACAAAAGCTCGGGTGAAGATCCCGGGTGCGAAGTACAACCACTTAATGGCGCGCAGTGCCGAGGGAATGTTCGTGAGCTGCCTATCCTTCCAGAGGAAATACAGCCAGTTGCCGTGCACCAGAGGCAGGAAAAGGGCTGTACCCAGAGCGAGCGTCGCCATGCGGATCGCGTAAGCGCGGACGCCGCCGCCGCTCACCTCTCCGAACACATCGAAGCTGACTGACTTGTGCTCCGTCTCCTCCACGAAGTGCCAGAACAGCATGGCAGCGACTTCCAGCCTGGTATCGTCCCACAGTTCCGGATGATCGAGCATGACCTGGGAAATCACGGCCGTGAAATGCTCGAAGTTCGCGGCCATGGCGCATTGGGTGACACCGCCCAGGTAGCGTTGAAGGGGCTTTCTGATCGCCTTGAACACGGCCTCCGCCCGGTCTATTGGAATGCCGTGCGCGACCATCGCTTCATTCATGGCGTCATGCTCCCGTGCATGGGTGCGTTCCTGTCGAATAAAGCTGATCGCGGCTTTGCGCACTGACGGATCGTGAAGATTCTCGAGTTGCTTACTCGTGGCCTGCATGACCCAGCGCTCGCCGTCCGGCACCGCGGCCAGGATCGCGTTCATCCAATGGGTCATCCACGGATCATTGTTGAACCAATGGCGTGGCACCGTCTCCGGACTCATGCCGAAATTCAAATCCCTATGCTCGACTTCATCGTAACCAATCTTGCGGCTTGCGATCACCATGTCGGCCTCCTGAGTAGTTCGACTGTTGAATCACTCTATTTGGGCGATTGACCAAATGTCAAGGCCCGAAAAAAAGCAGTCAGTGGATATCTTCGCGCGCCGGCAAACAGACCGCGCCAGACCGGCGGGAAAGGTCGGTCGAGGTACGTACAAAAGAAAGGAAACGGAATGCCGAAGCGTGGTACCGGGCGACCTTAGGGGGCTGGGGGTAGAGTGTGCCGGGAACCGGCGTGCTGCCGGTACTGATCGGGCGAAAGACCGAACCAGCGTTTGAAGGCACGCCTGAAATTGGCTCCGTCATGATAGTTCATCAACGCGGCGATGGCTTCGATCGACAGCTTGCTGTCACACAGGTAGCTTGTCGCTTGCCGGGATAGGATTTCGTCACGAATTTTCCTAAAACTACTGTTTTCCTCCTTGAGCTTGCGAGCGAGGGTGCGTTTGCTCATGAAAAGGGAGGCCGCTGCTTCGTCTTCGCTGAGCGAACCGGGGGGTCTCGATAGCATCATCTTCTTAAGCCGGGTCTGGTAGCTGGGCTTGTGGGTCTGAAGCTCGGCAAGCATCGATTCACACTGCTCAAGGGCCAGACGGTAATTTTCATGATTGGCGGAGGCGTTCGGTTCCCGGCACAGTGCCATCGGCAGTTTAAGCGTGAACTTATCGGCACCAAAACGAATACGCCCGGGCAAATAGTCCGAGTACATCGCGCGGTACTCAGGTGCTCGGTGGGTAAAACAAATTTCAGCCTCATGTAGTGGGCGACCGACAACGAACTCGCCGAATTCAAGCAGCACCACGATCATGGTATCCGCCAGGCAACGCTCGATATCCGCGTCCAGCGGCACTTGGAAGTCCAGTCGGCATTCCAGGTGTTCTTCAGCCTGCTGCAGGTGTAGCTCGACGATGCTTGCGCGAGTAGGTAGGAATGTCTGTATCGCCTGTAGCGCGCTGAGCAGGTCCGGACTGCTCGAGGCGGCAAAACCGATGGCGCCGTGGGTCGCCGGGGTCAGGCGCTTACCCAGCCGTAAGCCGAATTCAAACTGGCCGGACAACGCCAGTGCATTGCGCAAAATCCGCACCTGGTGAGCTGGCGTGAGCAGACTGTCCTCGCCCAGAAATTGCGCGATACCGAGACCGGTACCTTGCAGCAACGAAGGTAGCTGGCTGACGGTTAAGTCCAGCTCGCGGGCAATAAGTCGTGAATAGTTCGACGGAATGCCGCCTTCCGAAGCTTTCAGTTCACCCTTCTGCTGTGTCATTGATACTGTCCGTTGATAGGCATGCCTGTCTTTAAATGACCCCAGTGTGTCAATAAATGACCTCCCCGGCAAGCGGATCAACAACCACGATGCAGTCATTAAGTTACTTGCTGGAGAAAGGCCTTGGGTAAGATTACGTTCATTGAGCATGACAGTACCGAGCACATTGCCGAGTTTGAATCTGGTTCCTCGCTGATGCAGGTTGCTGTTAATAACGCTGTGCCCGGCATCGACGGAGATTGCGGTGGGGAATGCGCCTGCGGCACCTGCCACGTGATAGTGACCGATGAATGGTTCGGCAAGACCGGGGAAATAAATGATGCTGAAGAGCAGATGTTGTCCATGACTCCGGAGCGGGCAGAAACCTCTCGGCTGGGCTGTCAGATCCGAACCACCGAGGCGATGGACGGTATGACCGTTCTGTTGCCTGAATTTCAGATGTAGCGGGAGGTCCCCATGTCAACCAAGTCAGGCACGAACGATGCCATGCAAACAAAGATGATTAATGCCACATCGAGATTGGTGCCTATGCACTTACAGATCAAGGCACTCAAATCTCTGATGAAAGCGAAGAAAAAGGCACTGGGGTCAACACGCCCACAGGTCAAGTTTCTCGAACAGCCCGTGCCTGACGTTAATACCCTGGCACTTGAGGATATTGATACCAGCAACCCTTTTCTGTATCGGCAAGATCAGTGGGGTGCCTATTTCAAGCGGTTACGTGATGAGGCACCGGTGCACTTCCAGAAAAGCAGCCAGTTCGGGCCATTCTGGTCGGTGACACGCTATGAAGACATTTTGTTCGTCGATAAGAATCACGAGCTCTTTTCCTCCGAGCCACAGATTATTCTGGGTGATCCTCCGGAAGGGTTGTCGGTGGAAATGTTTATCGCCATGGATCCGCCAAAACATGACGTGCAACGCCGGGCGGTCCAAGGTGTAGTGGCGCCCCAGAATCTCAAGGAAATGGAGGGGTTGATCCGGGAGCGCGCCGCCGAGGTGCTCGACAGCCTGCCCCTGGACAAAGCTTTCAACTGGGTGCCGGCAGTGTCCAAGGAGTTAACAGGGCGCATGTTGGCGACGTTGCTGGATTTCCCTTACGAGCAGCGTCACAAGCTGGTTGATTGGTCGGACCGACTGTCCGGAGCATCTTCGGCGACTGGTGGCGAGTTTACCGACGAAGACATCATGTTTGACGATGCCGCGGACATGGCCTGGTCATTCTCGAGGCTTTGGCGAGACAAGGAGGCACGACGCAAGGCTGGCGAGCCTCCGGGTTTCGACTTGATCAGCATGCTACAGAGTAACGAGGATACCCGGGATTTGATCAACCGTCCGATGGAGTTTATCGGCAACCTGGCGCTGCTGATTGTTGGCGGCAATGACACTACCCGCAACTCCATGAGCGGCGGTGTGCTGGCCCTGAATCAGTTCCCCGAGGAATTCATCAAGCTGAAGAAAAACCCGGAATTGATTCCGAACATGGTTTCGGAAATTATCCGCTGGCAAACTCCACTCGCGCACATGCGCCGGGTTGCCACGCAGGACGTGGAGCTGCGTGGTCAGACCATTAAGAAAGGGGACCGCGTGTTGATGTGGTATGCCTCGGGTAATAGGGACGAACGAAAGTTCGAAAATCCCGACCAGCTTATTATTGATCGCAAGGACGCGCGCAATCATATTTCCTTTGGCTACGGCATTCACCGTTGCATGGGCAACCGTCTGGCTGAGTTGCAATTGCGGGTTTTGTGGGAAGAGTTACTCAAGCGCTTTGATAACATAGAGGTCGTGGGTGGGCCCGAGCGTGTGCAGTCCAACTTTGTGCGGGGCTATTCCAAGCTAATGGTCAAGTTGACCGCAAAAAATTGAATTTACGTCCGGAGCCGATGTCACCCGAACAGTTCGATTATGTCGTGGTTGGGGCGGGCTCGGCCGGATGCGTCGTCGCCAACCGTCTATCCGAATGCGGCCGCCATTCGGTGCTGTTGCTTGAGGCCGGTCCGGAGAGCCGCCGCAATCCGTTCGTGAATATGCCTTTGGGCTTTCTGCAGCTGATTTTCAGTCGTCGCGTCAACTGGCAGTTCAATACCGAGCCGCAACAGCACATGTATGGCCGTGCCTTGTATCAGCCAAGGGGTAAGATGGTCGGCGGGTCCAGCGGCATGAACGCGCAGGTCTACATTCGCGGACATGCCCGGGACTACGACGAGTGGGCACGGCTCGGTTGCGAAGGGTGGTCGTATGCCGATGTGTTGCCTTACTTCCGAAGATCCGAACATTTTGAGCCGGAGCTGGCGGCTCTTGAAACGGCGTTTCATGGTCGGGGTGGTCCGCTTAATATTACCGAGCGCCGCTATACCAACCCGCTGAGCACGGCGTTCGTCAAGGCGGCGATGCAGGCGGGCCACCGGCGCAACCCGGACTTCAACGGCCGTGAACAGGAAGGCGTGGGCTACTACTATGTTTATCAGAAGGACGGCACGCGCTGTAGCAATGCGCGTGCCTATCTCGAACCCGCGGCGTTTCGGTCCAACCTGACTGTCCGCAGCGGAGCGCACGTCACGCGTGTGTTGCTCCAGGGCGGCCGTGCCACCGGTGTCGAATATCGGAGCGCGAAGGGGCTGGCTCAGGTCCGTGCCCGGCGCGAAGTTGTACTCTGCGGCGGCGCGTTTAACTCTCCGCAGCTGCTGATGCTTTCCGGAATTGGACCGCGCGGTGAACTGTCCCGGCACGGGATTGAACTGCGTCATGAGCTGGAGGGCGTCGGACGGAATCTGCAGGATCACATCGACGTGTTCGTGCGTGTCAGAGCGCGCGACCGCCAGAGCATTTCCATGCATCCGAGCTACTGGTTCAAGGGCCTTCGGGCCCTGCTGCAGTATCTGAGCGGTCGCCGCGGTGTACTGTCGAGTAACGGCGCCGAGGCCGGTGGGTTTATTCGTTCCCGCGCGGAGGAGCCGATCCCCGACTTGCAACTGCATTTCGGGCCGATGTTGTACGCTGATCACGGGCGGGACATGAAGACCGCGATGAGCGGTTATGGTTACATCGTAATGATTTATGGGCTCCGGCCTTTGTCGCGCGGCCACGTCGGTCTGCACAGTGCCGACCCATTCGCGGCACCGCTGATAGACCCCAATTATATGGCTGAGCCCACCGACGTCGAGAGACTCGTTCGGGGGGTGCGTTTAGTACGCAGGATTCTGGAGCAGCCGGCTTTCACGCCTCACCACGAGGTCGAGATATCGCCGGGACCGACGCTGCGCAGTGACGAAGACCTCGCCACATGGGTGAGGCATAGCGGCGAGTCGGCCTATCACCCTGTAGGTACCTGTAAGATGGGATTGGATCCAATGGCGGTGGTCGATCCCCGACTGCGCGTGCATGGCCTCCGGTGCCTGCGGGTGGTTGATGCTTCCGTTATGCCGACCCTGGTGGGCGGAAATACTCATCAGCCAGCGACCATGATTGGCGAGAAGGGGGCCGAGATGATTCTCGAGGATTTCAAGGTTTCCCGCGGCCGATCTCGGTATTGAGTGCGGCGAGCTCGTCCCCATGGCGTTTGTAATCGTGAAATCGGGCCCCAAGGCACAGTAGAAAAGAGACAGGCTATGACGAACAATCAGAAACAAACGACGGTCATCGTTGGCGGCGGGCACGCGGCGGGAGCGCTTTTGACAACACTGTTGCAAAAGAAATATCAGCATAAAGTGATTCTGGTGGGCGAAGAGCCCCACCCACCCTATCAGCGCCCGCCTCTGTCCAAGAATTACCTGACAGGCGAAGTTGATCAGGGTTCACTGTATTTGAAGCCAAGCTCAATATATGAAAACGCGGGTCATCAGTTGCGGCTCGGTGTGCGAGTCGTGCAAATCGATCGAAACAACAAAATCATCCGGTTGTCGGACCAGAGCACCTTGAAATACGATCAACTTGTCCTGGCCACGGGATCGCGTGTTCGGCGTTTGAATGCGCCAGGAGCGGACTTGAAAGGCATTCACTATCTGCATGATATAGCCGATGCGGATAACTTGCGTGAACAATTAGTTGCGGGGAAACGTTTGGTCATCGTGGGTGGCGGCTATATCGGTCTCGAGGTCGCCGCCAGCGCAAACAAGAGCGGCGTCGATGTCACCGTACTGGAAGCCGCTGATCGGCTTATGCAACGGGTTACTGGGTCGGAGATGTCCGCATTCTTTTACGCCAAGCATACTGACGCCGGCGTGGATGTACGTTTGAACACGGCGGTTACCGGCTTCGAAGCGGGAGAGCAAGGTTGTGTGACTGGCGTGAGATTGGCGAACGGCGGTATCGTGCCGGCCGATATCGTGCTTGTTTCCATCGGTGTTCTTCCGGAAACCGCTCTGGCCGAGGCCGCGGGCTTGCCCTGTGATGACGGTATTGTCGTTGACGAGTTTACTCGTACCGCGGATCCCGCTGTCCTGGCGATCGGCGACTGTACCCGCCACCGGAATCTGTTATTTGAAAAGATGCAACGACTTGAGTCCGTGGCGAATGCCGTCGATCAGGCTCGTACGGCGGCCGCGACGCTTATGGGTGAGCGCGTGCCCTACAAAAGCGTGCCGTGGTTCTGGTCGAACCAGTTTAACGTACGCTTACAAATGGTGGGGTTATCTCAAAACCACGATCAGCGGGTGGTTCGCGGCGATCCCTCGGATGAAGCGTTTGTGGTATTCTATTTACGCGGAAGCCGGCTGGTGGCCGTTGACGCGGTAAATCTGCCCATGGCCTTCATGGTCGGGAAGAAGCTTGTATATCAAGGCAAGGACGTCGATGTTGAAGCATTGAAAGATCCGAGCACCGAATTGAAATCGTTGGTATAAGGCATGATACCGAAGCAGCACGGGCATTCGGTGCGACGCAGACCGTACGCGGCCCGGACCCCTTCCCTGGC
>DGNT01000172.1 GCA_002389055.1 Alcanivorax sp. UBA4485 | reverse complement strand
TCTAGGTGAACGCTGTTCGCGCATGCAAGCCGCTCTCGGTGCCGGTTTTCTCGGATTCGTTTCCAAATGTTTGGGCGCCTGTGAAAATCGCCCTTACGCCGTGGCTACGCGCAGCTTAGCGGTTTTCCCCGGCGATGTCTCAACCCGTGAACATCCCGCCGTTCACGTGGACCGTGGTGCCGGTCACATAACCGCCGCCATCGCTGGCCAGCCAGCCCACGGCGCTGGCCACTTCCGCCGGCGAACCCAAGCGCCCCAGCGGTATTTCGCTAAGCAGCGCTTCGCGCTGTGCCTCGGGCAGGCCGTCGGTCATATCGGTCTGAATAAAGCCCGGCGCCACCGAATTCACGGTGATGTTGCGCGACCCCAGCTCCCGCGCCAGGGCCCGCGTGAAGCCTTCCACGCCCCCTTTTGCGGCGGCGTAATTGGCCTGGCCGGCGTTGCCCATGGTGCCGACCACGGAGCTGATATTGATCACCCGGCCCCAGCGGGCCTTGGTCATGCCCTTCAGGCAGGCCTTGGTGACCCGGTACAGCGAATTCAGGTTGGTGTTGATCACATCCTGCCACTCATCCGCCTTCATGCGCAGCATCAAGTTGTCACGGGTGATGCCGGCGTTGTTGACCAGCACCAGCGGCGCGCCGTACTCGGCGCTCAGCGCTTTGAGGCCGTCGGCCACGGAATCGTCGTCGGCCACGTTCAGCACCACGCCGGCGCCCTGCTCGCCGAGCGCTTCAGAGATGGCGGTGGCGCCCTTGTCGCTGGTGGCGGTGCCGACCACGAACCAGCCGGCGCCGGCCAGTTCGGCGGCGATCGCCTGGCCGATACCGCGCGTGGCGCCGGTGACCAGCGCTACTTTTCTGTCCTCGCTCATAAGGTTCTCCTCAGGCGCCGGTGAGCGCGTTCTGAAAGGCGGCATCGTTTTCCAGGGGCTTGGCGTCCACGCCCCGGTCGATGCGCTTGGTCAGGCCACACAGCACCTTGCCGGGCCCGCACTCGTAGAGCGTGGACACGCCATCGGCGGCCAGCGCGCGTACCGTTTCCGACCAGCGCACCGGCGAATGCAGCTGGCGCACCAGCGCACCGCGAATACGGTCCGGGTCGGATTCCGCGCTGACGTCCACGTTATTGATCACCGGCAGCTCCGGCGCAAAGAATTTGGTGCGCTGCAGTTGCTCGGCCAGCTTGTCCGCCGCCGGGCGCATCAGCGCGCAGTGGGACGGCACGCTCACCGGCAGGGCCATGGCCCGCTTGGCGCCGGCGGCCTTGCAGGCCTCGATGGCCCGCTCCACGGCGCTCACCTGGCCGGCGATCACCACCTGGCCCGGGGCATTGAAGTTAACCGCTTCCACCACCTCGCGCTGGGCGGCGTCGGCGCAGGCCTGGCGGACCTGGTCGTCGTCCAGGCCCAGGATTGCGGCCATGCGGCCCTCGCCGTCGGCCACCGCGGCCTGCATCAATTCACCGCGCCGCCGCACCAGGCGCACGGCGTCGCCCAGGGTGATCACCCCGGCGCAGGTGAGCGCGGTGTATTCGCCCAGGCTGTGGCCGGCGAGCCGGTCGGGACGGGCGCCGCCGGCCTGCTCCCACAGCTTCCACAGGGCCACACCGGCGGTGAGCAGCAGCGGCTGGGTGTTTTCGGTGCTGTTGAGGGCCTCTTCCGGGCCTTCCTGAGCCAGTTGCCAAAGATCCAGATCCAAGGCGCCGGAGGCCTCCTGGAACGCCTGGCGCACCGGAACGCGCTCGGCGAAATCGGCCAGCATACCCAGGCTCTGGGAGCCCTGGCCGGGAAAGACGAAAGCGGTTTTCGACATGCGTTTGCCTCTTTGGTATCGCTCGAGCCGGGAGTATGCCGCCTGCGGACGCGGCTGTCCGCCCGACCCTGAAACAAATTGTGAATGCCCGGGCGCATGCCCGGCGGGGCCTAGGAGGCTTCGGCCGGCGCCAGAGCGTCGCGGATCAGGGCCGGCACATTGCGTTCGGCCTCCAGAACCGCCACTTCCAGAGCGCTGACAAAGCCCTCCACGCCGGTGCCACCGTGGCTTTTCACCACGATGCCGTTCAGCCCCACCAGGCTGGCGCCGTTGTAGCGCTCCGGGTCCAGGCGGTGCTTGAGCCCGCGCAGCAGCGGCAGCGCGAACAGGCCGCTGAGTTTGCGCAGCAGGGAGCGGCCGGCCTCTTCGCGGATCATGCCGCCGATCATCGAGGCGGCGCCTTCCATGGTCTTCAGCGACACATTGCCGACGAAGCCGTCGCAGACCACCACGTCCACGTCACCCAGGAAGATGCCGTTGCCCTCGACAAAGCCGGCGTAGTTCAGGTTCTCCGCCTGCTGCATCAGCGTCGCCGCTTCCTTGATCTGCTCGTTGCCCTTGATGTCTTCCTCGCCGATATTGAGCAGCGCCACCCGTGGCGCGCTCAGGCCGTCGACGGCGCGCACCACCGCCTGGCCCATCAGGGCGAACTGCAGCAGATGCTTGGGCTCGGAATCCACGTTGGCGCCCAGATCGAGCATATGGCAATGCCCTTTGGCGGTGGGGATGGCGGTGCAGATGGCGGGCCGGTCAACGCCCGGCAGGGTCTTGAGAACGAAGCGGCTGACCGCCATCAGGGCGCCGGTATTGCCGGCGCTGACGGCCGCCAGGGCGCGGCCTTCCTTGACCTGATTGATGGCCACGCGCATGGAAGAGTCTTTCTTCTGGCGCAGCGCCACGGCGACCGGGTCGTCCATGGCCACCACTTCCGACGCCGGGGTCAGCGCCAGGCGCGGGTGATTGTCGAGTTTTTCTTTTTTCAGGGCCGCGGCGAGGGCGGACGGCTCGCCCACCATGATCACGTGCAGATCGGGGTGGCGTGCCAGAATCCGGGCCACGGCGGGCACGGTCACGGGCAGACCGTGATCGCCGCCCATGGCGTCCACGGCCAGGGTCACAACCGCTGACATGGCTAGGGCCTGTTCATAGCAAGTTTGGCGGCCATGATACGAGTTCGATCCGGCCGTGGATAGAGAAACGGGAGCCCTGAAGGCTCCCGTTACACAGTCGTCCTGTTGTCATCGACGGGCGGCAAACCGCCCGAACGCGACGGGACTTACTCTTCTTCGTCGTCCAGTTCCGCGGTGCGCAGCACCTGACGGCCACGGTACATACCGTCCGGAGAGATGTGGTGACGGCGGTGTACCTCACCGGTGCTCGCGTCTTCGGTGATCGCGGGCGCGGTCAGCGCATCGTGGGAACGACGCATGCCACGCTTGGAACGGGTTTTGCGACTCTTCTGAACAGCCATTTGTTGCTCCTCGGCGTATTACTTGCGGCGGCCCTTCAAACGGGCCAGCACGGCAAACGGATTATCCGGATCGGACTGATTGTCATCCTGGTCGCCCGGATCCCCAGCGCTCTGGGGCGGCGGATCGGGGCACTGATCGTGAAGCGCCACCAGCGGCATCGCCAGCAGCAGCTCTTCTTCCACCAGTTCCGCCAGCGTCACGCGCTCTTCGGTAACCAGCAATGGATCCAGGTCGGCGGGCAATGCCTTGGCCTGCTCTTCGCTCCACACCAACATCAGATCGACGTCGGCGGCGACTTCCTGTTGCACCGGCTCCAGACAACGCTGGCACACCAGAACCAGAGAAGTCTCCACCCGGCCCTGAACGCGCCGGCGGCCGTCCTCGTCCCGGCCAAAGGCCAGGCTCACCCGGACCGGCTGGTCCAGACTCTCGCGATATTCCCGCAGTCTGGGGAGGTCCCCGACCCGGGCTTCGCCTTCGACGACGCGTTCCTGGTCCGCGAACTTCCTCGGTTCCAGATACGGTGGCAGTTGCCCTGAAAACATAAGCGCGCAATTCTAGGCGCGGGCCCGCGTCCTGTCAAAGCGAAAATACACCCGCGACGCCCGGCTTAACTGTCTGAGAAAGCTGGTTTTTTCGTGCACCGGATCGGGGCCGTGGGTACACTCCCGACCCGCAACCACCCACCGCCGACCAGGAGACCGCCATGACCGACCAGCCACAGCCTTTGATTCTGGCCTCCTCGTCGCCGTTCCGCCGCGAGCTGCTGGGCAAGCTGCGTCTGTCATTCCAGCATCACAGCCCGGACATCGACGAGCGCGCCCGGCCCGGCGAAACGCCCACGGAACTGGTGCTGCGCCTGGCGCGGGACAAGGCCGCCGCCCTCGCCGACGCACACCCGGACGCCCTGATCATCGGCTCCGACCAGGTGGCGGTGATCGACGGCGACGTGCTCGGCAAGCCCGGCGATCACGACACCGCCGTGGCCCAGCTGCGCCGCGCCAGCGGCCGCACCGTGCAGTTCCTCACCGGGCTGTGCCTGCTGAACAGCGCCACCGGCCGCCACCAGAGCGGCTGCGAGCGCTTCACCGTGCACTTCCGCCAACTCCGTGACCGCCAGATTGAGCGCTATATCGAGGTCGAACAACCCCTCAACTGCGCCGGCAGCTTTAAGTCCGAAGGCCTGGGCATCGTGCTGTTCAAGGCGCTGGAAGGCCGCGATCCCAACGCCCTGGTCGGCCTGCCGCTTATAATGCTCACTGACTTCCTGACCACCGAGGGCGTCGCCCTACCCTAGCGCAGCGTGGGCGCGCCGCCTTCCAGGCCCAGGGTCTGGCCGATGCCGTTGCCGATTGAGGTGCCGAAGCGCTTCAGGAAGCGGTCCACCGGCGAGCGGGTGACGGTGTAGTCCACCATTTCCTCCAGGCCGGCCACGTCGCGGGCCACCTGCCCCGGGCTTTTCAGGCCGTCGATCAGCCCCAGCTCCAGAGCGCGCTCACCGGTCCAGAACAGGCCGGAAAACAGCTCCGGGTTCTCGTCCACTTTCAAGCGGTCGCCACGGCCGTCCTTCACCGCGCCGATAAACTGCTGGTGGATCTCGTTGAGCATGGTCTGCACGTGCTCGCGGTCGGACTCGCGCACCGGCGAGAACGGGTCGAGCAGCGCCTTATTTTCGCCGGCGGTGTACACGCGGCGCTCCACGCCCAGCTTCTCGGCGGCTTCCTGCACCCCGAAGCTGGCCATGATCACGCCGATGGAGCCGACGATGCTGGCCGGGTCGGCGTAGATCTGGTCGGCGGCGGCGGCGATGTAATAGGCGCCGGAGGCGCCCATATCGGTGATCGCCGCGTACAGCTTCTTATCCGGGTATTCGGCGCGCAGCCGCTGAATCTCGTTGAACACGAAGTTCGACTGCACCGGCGAACCGCCCGGGCTGTTGACGCGCAGCAGCACCGCTTCGGCGTTCTCCGCCTCGAAGGCGTCGCGCAGCCCGCGGCTGATCAGATCGGCGCTGGCTTCGGAATCCGCCATGATCACGCCGTTCAGGTCGACCACCGCCACGTGGGGCTCGGCCACCGCCATGGCGTCCCCGGAGCGGCTGCCGGTCATCATGAACAGCAACGCGAACAGATAGATAAAGGTCAGGCTCTTGAAGAAGATGCCCCAGCGGCGGGTCTTGCGCTGTTCCGCCTGGGCCTGGCCGAGCAGCTTCTCGAGCAGCTTCCACTCTTTACTGGTGGGGCCGCTGTTCGCCGGGCTGTTGTTGTCGGACTCCATCTACACCGTCTCCTCGAAGTGTGTTTCGCAGTCCACGCCGAGTAACGGCAGCAACTGCGGTAAAGCATCGATCACCGCCAGCGGGTGAAAGTTCATCAAACGGTCCACCGGATGGGCGCCGTAACTCACCGCCACCCGGTCGACACCGGCGTCGCGCGCCATCTGCAGATCAAAGGACGTATCCCCGACCACCAGCGCCCGCTCCGGCGCCACGCCCAGTTCGGTCAATAACTCCGTGACCATGGCCGGGTGCGGCTTGGAATGGGTCTCGTCGGCGCAGCGGGAGGCATCGAAACTGTCGCCCAGCCCACTGCTCGCCCACACCCGGTCCAGCCCCTTGCGGCTCTTGCCGGTGGCCACCGCCAGGCGCAACCCGGCGGCGCGCAGCGCCGCCAGCGTCTCGCGGGCGCCCGGGTAGAGCCGGCTGGGGCTCGCCTCGGCGGCCACGAAATGCACCGCGTAACGCTCGCGCATGCGCTCCAGATCCCGGTCGCCGATGCCCGGGTAAAGGGTGCGCAGCGCTTCCGGCAGCCCCAGCCCGATGATCTCGCGCACGGCGTCGTCCTCCAACACCGGCAGACAAAGATCGGCGCCGGCCTGGTGCATGCAGGCAATAATGCGCCCGGTGGAGTCCATCACCGTGCCGTCCCAGTCGAAAATCACCAATTGGTAGGCCATCAGCGTTTATCCGACCGCAGCGCCGCCAGGATGGTCTCGAAATCCTCGTCCAGCGGCGCGTTGACCTTGATGGTTTCGCCGCTCTGCGGGTGGCGGAACACCAGCGACCGGGCGTGCAGACACAGGCGGCGGTGCCCGAGCGCCTCCAGCCGCGCGTCGCCCTTGCGGCTGCCGTATTTATCGTCGCCGAGAATCGGGAAGCCGCCGAACTGGCTGTGCACACGGATCTGGTGGGTGCGGCCGGTACCCAGGCGCGCCTCCACCAGGGCGGCGTCGCCGAACCGCTCCACCAGCGTGAAATCGGTCACCGAGGCCTTGCCCTCGCGGGACACCCGCACCATCCGCTCGTTGCCCTGGGTGATCTTCAGCAGGGGCGCTTCCATGCGCCGCTCGCTGCCCTTGAACCCCTGGCACAGCAGCCAGTAGCGCTTCTCCACCCCGCCCTGCTGCATCAATTTCTGCAGGCGCCGCAAAAAGCCCCGGTGGCGGGCGACCATGATGCAACCGCTGGTGTCCCGGTCGAGCCGGTGCACCAGCTCCAGGTTGCGCTCTTCCGGATAGAGCACCCGCAGCGCCTCGATCAGCCCCAGGCTGACCCCGCTGCCGCCGTGCACCGCCAGCCCGGCGGGCTTATTAAAGATGAAGATCTGATCGTCCTCGTAGAGCAGCGCCCGCGCCAGCCGCTCGGCCAGCCCGCCGCTGACCACCGGCGGCGCCTGGGACTCGCTGGTGCGCACCGGCGGAACGCGCACCACGTCGTCCACGGCCAGGCGGGTGGTCTGCTTGGCGCGCTTCTTGTTCACCCGCACCTCGCCGGATCGGATAATCCGATAGATACGCGAACGGGGCACACCCTTGAGGTGGGTGATCAGGAAATTAT
>DGNT01000208.1 GCA_002389055.1 Alcanivorax sp. UBA4485 | reverse complement strand
ATCGACGTCGGCGGCGACTTCCTGTTGCGCCGGCTCCAGACAACGCTGGCAAACCAGAACCAGGGAAGTCTCCACCCGGCCCTGAACGCGCCGGCGGCCGTCTTCGTCCCGGCCAAAGGCCAGACGCACCCGGACCGGCTGGTCCAGACTTTCGCGATATTCCCGCAGTCTGGGGAGGTCCCCGACCCGGGCTTCGCCTTCGACGACGCGTTCCTGGTCCGCGAACTTCCTCGGTTCCAGATACGGTGGCAGTTGCCCTGAAAACATAAGCGCGCAATTCTAGGCGCGGGCCCGCGTCCTGTCAAAGCGAAAATACACCCGCGGCGCCCGGCTTAACTGTCTGAGAAAGCTGGTTTTTTCGTGCACCGGATCGGGGCCGTGGGTACACTCCCGACCCGCAACCACCCGCCGCCGACCAGGAGAGCGCCATGACCGACCAGCCACAGCCTTTGATTCTGGCCTCCTCGTCACCGTTCCGCCGCGAGCTGCTGGGCAAGCTGCGTCTGTCATTTCAGCATCACAGCCCGGACATCGACGAGAGCGCGCAGCCCGGCGAGACGCCCACGGAACTGGTGCTGCGCCTGGCGCGCGGCAAGGCCGCCGCCCTCGCCGAGACGCACCCGGACGCACTGATCATCGGCTCCGACCAGGTGGCGGTGATCGACGGCGAAGTGCTCGGCAAGCCCGGCGATCACGATACCGCCGTGGCCCAGCTGCGCCGCGCCAGCGGCCGCACCGTGCAGTTTCTCACCGGGCTGTGCCTGCTGAACAGCGCCACCGGACGCCACCAGAGCGGGTGCGAGCGCTTCACCGTGCACTTCCGCCAACTCCGTGACCACCAGATTGAGCGTTACATTGAGGTCGAACAACCCCTGAACTGCGCCGGCAGCTTCAAGTCCGAGGGTTTGGGCATCGTGTTGTTTAAAGCGCTCGAAGGCCGGGATCCTAACGCGCTGGTAGGACTACCGCTGATTATGCTCACCGACTTCCTGGCCGCCGAGGGCATCGCCCTACCCGGCTAGAACCGCAAGCCATCAATGGTGGCAACTTGTGGGAGCGGGCCCCGCCCGCGAAAGGGAGCGAAGCTCCCGGCAGGATCCCAGAGGCCTCTCTAACAAAAGCACCAACAACGTCTCTGGTATCCTGCCGGCCGGCATAGCCGGCCTTTCGCGGGCTGGGCCCGCTCCCACAAGGCCCGCTCCTACCATTCGCGGTTAGCGCAGGGTGGGCGCGCCGCCTTCCAGGCCCAGGGTCTGGCCGATGCCGTTGCCTATGGAGGTGCCGAAGCGCTTCAGGAAACGGTCCACCGGCGAGCGGGTAACGGTGTAATCCACCATCTCCTCGAGGCCGGCCACGTCGCGGGCTACCTGCCCCGGGCTTTTCAGACCGTCCACCAGACCCAGCTCCAGGGCCCGCTCGCCGGTCCAGAACAGACCGGAAAACAGCTCCGGGTGCCCGTCCACCTGCAGGCGGTCACCCCGGCCTTCCTTCACCGCGCCGATAAACTGCTGATGGATCTCGTCGAGCATGGTCTGCACGTGCTCGCGGTCGGACTCACGCACCGGCGAGAACGGGTCAAGCAGCGCCTTGTTCTCGCCGGCGGTGTACACGCGGCGCTCCACGCCCAGCTTCTCGGCGGCTTCCTGCACCCCGAAGCTGGCCATGATCACGCCGATGGAGCCGACGATGCTGGCCGGATCGGCGTAGATCTGGTCGGCGGCGGCGGCGATGTAATAGGCACCGGAAGCGCCCATGTCGGTGATCGCCGCGTACAGCTTTTTGTCCGGATGCTCGGCACGAAGACGCTGGATTTCGTTAAACACGAAATTGGCCTGCACCGGCGAGCCGCCCGGGCTGTTGATGCGCAGCAGCACCGCCTCGGCGTTCTCCGCCTCGAAGGCGTCGCGCAGGCCGCGGCTGAGCAGGTCGGCGCTGGCTTCGGAATCCGCCATGATCACGCCGTTCAGGTCGACCACCGCCACATGGGGCTCGGCCACCGCCATGGCGTCCCCGGAACGGCTGCCGGTCATCATGAACAGCAGCGCGAACAGGTATATAAAGGTCAGACTCTTGAAGAAAATACCCCAGCGCCGGCTTTTGCGCTGCTCCGCCTGGGCCTGGCCGAGCAGCTTCTCGAGCAGCTTCCACTCTTTGCTTGTGGGACCGCTGTTCGCCGGATTGTTGTTGTCGGACTCCATCTACACCGTCTCCTCGAAGTGTGTTTCGCAGTCGACGCCGAGCAACGGCAGCAACTGCGGTAAAGCATCGATCACCGCCAGGGGGTGAAAGTTCATCAAACGGTCCACCGGATGCGCGCCGTAACTCACCGCCACCCGGTCGACACCGGCGTCGCGCGCCATCTGCAGGTCAAAGGACGTATCCCCGACCACCAGCGCTCGCTCCGGCGCCACGCACAGTTCGCTCAGTAGTTCCGTGACCATCGCCGGGTGCGGCTTGGAGTGGGTTTCATCGGCACAGCGCGACGCATCAAAACTATTGCCCAGGCCACTGCTGGCCCACACCCGGTCCAGGCCCTTGCGGCTCTTGCCGGTGGCCACCGCCAGGCGCAGACCGGCACGGCGCAGCGCCGCCAGCGTTTCGCGGGCGCCCGGGTACAGCCGGCTGGGGCTCGCCTCGGCGGCCACGAAATGCACCGCGTAGCGCTCGCGCATGCGCGCCAGGGCCCCGTCGTCGATGCCCGGGTAAAGAGTGCGCAGCGCTTCCGGCAGACCCAGCCCGATGATCTCGCGCACGGCGTCGTCCTCCAGCACCGGCAGGCAGAGGTCGGCGCCGGCCTTGTGCATACAGGCAATGATGCGCCCGGTGGAGTCCATCACCGTGCCGTCCCAGTCGAAAATCACCAATTGGTAGGCCATCAGCGCTTGTCCGCCCGCAGGGCCGCCAGGATGGTCTCGAAATCCTCGTCCAGGGGCGCGTTGACTTTAATCGTTTCGCCGCTCTTGGGGTGGCGGAACACCAGCGACCGGGCATGCAGACACAGGCGGCGGTGCCCCAGGGCTTCCAGCCGCGCGTCGCCCTTGCGGCTGCCGTATTTATCGTCGCCGAGAATCGGGAACCCGCCGAACTGGCTGTGCACACGGATCTGGTGGGTGCGCCCGGTGCCCAGGCGTGCCTCCACCAGGGCGGCGTCGCCGAACCGCTCCACCAGCGTGAAGTCGGTCACCGACGCCTTGCCCTCGCGGGACACCCGCACCATCCGCTCGTTGCCCTGGGTGATCTTCAGCAGGGGCGCTTCCATCCGCCGCTCGCTGCCTTTGAACCCCTGACACAGCAGCCAGTAGCGCTTCTCCACCCCACCCTGCTGCATCAACTTTTGCAGACGACGCAAAAAGCCCCGGTGGCGGGCCACCATGATGCAGCCACTGGTGTCCCGGTCGAGCCGGTGCACCAGTTCCAGATTCCGTTCTTCCGGGTAGAGCACGCGCAGCGCCTCGATCAGCCCCAAACTGACCCCGCTGCCGCCGTGCACCGCCAGCCCGGCGGGCTTGTTGAAGATGAAGATCTGGTCGTCCTCGTAGAGCAGCGCCCGCGCCAACCGCTCGGCCAGCCCGTCGCTGACCACCGGCGGCGCCTGGGACTCGCTGGTACGCACCGGCGGAACCCGCACCACGTCGTCCACGGCCAGACGCGTGGTCTGCTTGGCGCGCTTTTTGTTCACCCGCACCTCGCCGGAACGGATGATCCGATAGATGCGCGAACGGGGCACACCCTTAAGGTGGGTGATCAGGAAATTAT
>DGNT01000200.1 GCA_002389055.1 Alcanivorax sp. UBA4485 | reverse complement strand
AGCCCATGCTCTCCACCGGCTTTACCAAGGAAAAAACCGCCGATGAGCTGGCCATGGCGACCCCCGAGCAGGTGGCCGAGCAGTTCAACGTGACGGTGCGCACCGGCGTCCATGTGGCCGGCATCGACACCGATAAACAGCGCGTGCTGCTGCCCGATGATCACCTGGATTACAGCAGTCTGGTGCTCGCCCTGGGCGCGGACACCTGGACGCCGCCGCTGGAAGGCGACGCCGTCGGCGAGGTGTTCTCGGTCAACGATCTGATGGATTACGGCCGTTTCCGCCAGGCCCTGGAGGGCAAGCGTGAGGTCACCATTCTCGGCGGCGGACTGATCGGCTGCGAATTCGCCAACGACCTCTCCAACGGCGGCTTCCAGGTCAACCTGGTGGAGCCCATGGGCCGCTGTCTGCCCATGCTGCTGCCGGAGCCGGCTTCCGCCGCCGTCGGCCGTGGCCTGGAAGATCTGGGCGTGCGCTTCCACTTCGGGCCGCTGGCCAAGGCGGTGCACCACGGCAAGGACAACCCCGACAAGCTGGTCACCGAGCTGTCCGACGGCACCCATCTGGAATCGGACGTGGTGCTGGCCGCCATCGGCCTGCGCCCGCGCATCGGCATCGCCAAGGACGCCGGTTTGAAAACCAACCGTGGCATCCTCACCGACCAGAGCCTGCGCACCAGCGCCGACAACGTCTACGCCCTGGGTGACTGCGCCGAAGTGCGGGGCCATGTGCTGCCCTATGTGCTGCCGCTGATGGCGTCCGCCCGGGTCCTGGCCAAGACCCTGGCCGGCGAGCCGACACCGGTGAGCTACGGCGTGATGCCGGTGACCATCAAGACGCCGGCCTGCCCGGTGGTGGTGTGCCCGGTGCCCGAAGAGCTGGAAGGCGACTGGGACACCGAGGAAGAGGGCAACACCGTCAAGGCCCTGTTCCGCGACCGCGACGGCAACCTGCGCGGCTACGCCCTCACCGGCGACGCGGTGAAGGAAAAAATGAAGCTCAATAAAGAGCTTCCGGCGCTGATGCCATGAAGTTCCGTCTGATCCTGATGGTCCTGGGCTGGCGTCTCGCCTGGCTGGCCCGCCGCGACGAGGGCTTCCGCAAGCAGCTCGCGCACCGCGACGTGGTGATGCAGTGGCGCACCTTCAACGGCGGCGTGGCGCGCTGGTATCACTTCCAGCCGGACCGGGTGACCAGCCGCAGGGGGCTGCACCCGACGCCGTCCGTGACCCTTAACTTCAAGGACGCGGACTACGCGTTCCGCACCCTCAAGGCCTCCGGCAAGAATCAGATGGCGTTCATGGAAGGCATGCAGGCCGGCGACATCAAGGTGGAAGGCGATCCCGGCCACCTGATGTGGTTCATGACCCTGATGAAGTTCATTCTTCCCAAGCGCTGATCCGCCGCCGGTACCACACCCACCCCATCAGCACGCCGCGGCTGGCCATGAACAGATTCATGGCCAGCCACAGGCCGTGATTGCCCCAGCCGCTGGTCAGCCACCACACCGGAAAGAACAGCGCCGTGGCGACCATCATGGTGTTGCGCATCTGCCGGGCCAGGGTGGCGCCCACGAACACGCCGTCCAGCCAGAAGCCGGCGCTGGCGGTGAGCGGCAGTAACAGCATCCAGGGCAGGTAGGTGGTGGCGGTGTCGCGCACCCCGGGCAAATCGGTGAGCAGGCGGATCAGCGGGCCGCCGCCGGCGGCGAAGGCCAGCAGCGCCGCCCCGGCGATGATCAGCGTCCATTTACCGGTGCCGGCCACCGCCGCGTCCAGCGCGCGCCGGTCACGGCGGCCGGTGGCCTCGCCCACCAGGGCCTCGGCGGCGTTGGCGAAGCCGTCCAGGGTGTTGCTGAGCAGCAGCAGAAAGGTGATCAGCACCGCGTTGGCGGCCAGCACCGTATCGCCGAGCCGCGCGCCCTGGGCGGTGAAGAAGAAAAACACCGTCAGCAGCGCCAGGCTGCGGATAAAAATATCCCGGTTCACCGCCAGCAGTTGCAGCATCGGCGCCACCTGTTTGAGCGCGCCCACCGGCAGCGCCCGCCAGGCGGCGCCGAAGATCTCCCGGCGCAGCCAGAACAGCCCGCCGGCCAGGCCCAGGTATTCCGACACCGCGCTGGCCACCGCCACGCCGCGCACGTCGAAATGCCACACCTGCACCAGCAGCACATCCAGCAGGACATTGCTGGAGTGCATCAGCACGGTCATTTTCAGCGGCACGCTGGTGCGGTGCAGGCCGATGGCGAAGCCGATCAGCGCGAAATTCCCCAGCGCCGCCGGCGCCCCGAGAATGCGGATGCCGATGTAGTCCCGCGCCAGCCCCTGTACCTCGGCGCTGCCGCCCAGCAACCACAGCGCGGCGTCGCTGAGTAGGGGTTGCAGCAGGATCAGCGCGCTGCCCACCAGGGTCGATAACAGCAGCGCCCGCAGCAGCACCACCAGGGTGGCCTCACCGGCGCCGCGCGCCTGGGACGTGAAGCCGGTGGTGCCCATGCGCAGGAAGTTGAACGAGAAGTACAAAAACATGAAGAAATTGCTGCCCAGCGCCACCGCCGCCAGATAGACCGGCGAATCCAGATGGCCGACCACGGCGGTGTCCACCAGACCCAGCAGCGGCGCGGTGATATTGGACAGCAGCAACGGCCACGCCAGCAGCCAGATGCGGCGGTCCAGAGCACGGCGGGTCAACGGATCACTCATAGGGGTGGAAGTGGTTGCCGTTCCGGGTGATCAAGTCCATTAAGCGGGGATGAATAAACACTTTCTCCCGGCCGGCCTCCCGTTCCTCGAGCACTCCGATGGCCGCCAATTCCTTGAGATAACGCGAAGCGGACTGCCGCTTCACAATGTTCTTGTCGACCAGGTTGCCGATGCGGCAGTACGGCTGCTCGAAGATCAGTTGTATCAACTCGTGGCTGTAAATTTTTGGCAAGCGGGTTCGTACATATTCGGCGGTGTGCGCTTCCAAGGTTCGGATCGCCTCAATCTTATCGGTGGTCCATCGGGCCGTTTCTTCCACGGCCTCAAGCATGAATAAGATCCAGGGCTCCCATGCCTGGTCCCGGGTAACCGCCAGCAGTAGCCGGTAATAGTCCGCTTTGCGCGCGATGATGGCCCGGCTCAAATACAGAATCGGTAACCCAAGCAGTTTTTCCTGCACCAGGAATAGAATATTCAGGATGCGCCCGGTGCGCCCATTCCCATCGGTAAAGGGGTGAATCGCCTCGAACTGATAATGAGCCGCCGCCATCCGGACCAGTGGATCAATGTCCGCCCCGTCGTTGAGAAATGTCTCCCAATTGGCGAGTAAATCGCGAAGAAGGGTCTCACCTTCCGGAGGGGTGTAGATCACCTGGTTTTGCCGCTCGCCGGCCAGTGCCGTCCCGGGAACACGGCGAATATCCATGTCGGTATGTTTGATGGCGCGGCATATATCCACCGCCATGGCCGTGCAAATCGGGCGATCGCGCAACGCTTGAAACCCGTCGCCCAGGGCTTGGCGGTAGCGTAATGCCTCTTTGGTGGCCGGGTCCGCCTGCCCTTCGCCGTTGGCGTACTGGAATAAACGGTCGGTAGTTGTGACGATATTTTCGATCTCGGAACTGTCCTGGGCTTCCAGCATCGGCAGGATATTGATCAGCATGCCTTGATTGGGGATCAATCGGGCGGCCTGGTTCAGTTCCGCCAGTGCGGCACGGGCGGTGATGCAACGTTTGAGCACGGCGCGGGTTTCCAGCTCTTGGCTGGGCGGTAAAGGGGGGAGGCCGTTCCAGGGGTGGTCCGGCGTCCAGGGCATTTTAGACATGGTGATAAAACCAGTTTTCATCGACACATTCACAGGTTAGGTCGATGCTATCGACACGTCAACAAAACGTGTCGCTATTTTTAGATTTTATCGACACGATCTAAGAGTCGGGTCGGCGCAGCAGGGTGAAGCCGAACAGCACGGCGGCGGCCACCACGATGGACGGCCCCACCGGTGTGTCGGCGTACCAGCTCCCCGCCAGCCCCAGGGACACCGACGCCAGCCCCAGTAGGCTGGCCAGGGCGGCCATCTGTTCCGGGGTGCGCGACAGGCGGCGGGCGCCGGCGGCGGGAATCACCAGCAGCGAGGTGATCAGCAGCACGCCGACGGTGCGAATGGCGCCGGCGATCAGCAGCGCCAGCAGCAGCATCAGGATCAGCCGGGTGCGGGTTACCGGCACGCCTTCCACCTGGGCCAGGTCCTCGTTCACGGTGATGCTGAGCAGCGCCCGCCAGTGCCACGCCAGCAGCACCAGAATCAGCACCGCGCCGGCCCACAGCGCCAGCACGTCGCGCCAGTTCACCGCCAGCAGGTCGCCGAACAGGTAGGCGAACAGATCCACCTGCACGCTTTTTTGCAGGCTGATGGCGATCACGCCCAGCGCCAGGGTGGTGTGGGCGACGATGCCCAGCAGGGTGTCGCCGGTGATCTGGCGCTGCTGCTGCAGCCCCACCAGGGCGGCGGCGATGGCCAGGCAGGCCACCACCACGGCCAGGTAGAGGTTCACGTCAAGGGCCAGCGCCAGGGCCGCGCCCAGCAGGGCGCCGTGGGCCAGGGTGTCGCCGAAGAACGCCATCCGCCGCCACACCACGAAGGACCCCATGGGACCGGCCACCAGAGCCACCGCCAGGCCCGCCAGCAACGCCGGCGCGAGCAGTTCAATCATGGTGGTGGTCCCCCGTGTGCCCGTGGTGGTCGTGGTGCGGGTCGCCGCTCAGATCGTGGTCGTGGTCATGGTCGTGGGTGTACACGGCCAGGTTGGGCATGCCGCCGCTGGGGCCGAACAGACGGTGGTAGGCCGGATCGCGGCTGACCGCCTCGGGCGTGCCGGAACAGCACACATGGTGATGCAGGCACACCACCTGATCGGTGCGCGCCATCACCAGGTGCAGATCGTGGGATATCAGCAGAATGCCGCAGCCGGTTTCGTCGCGGACCTGGCCGAGCAGCCCGTAGAGTGCGTCCTGGCCGGACACGTCCACGCCCTGGGCGGGCTCGTCGAGCACCAATAAGTCGGGCTTGCGTAGCAGCGCCCGGGCCAGCAGCACCCGTTGCATCTCGCCGCCGGACAGGCCGCGCACCGCGCGCCGGCGCAGGTGGGCCACGCCGGTGCGTTGCAGGGCGTCGCGGCGGGCCCGGGTGCGGCCCGGCGCCGCCAGCCACAGGAAGCGGTCCACGGTCAGCGGCAGGCTTTCATCCACCTGCAGGTGCTGGGGCATATAGCCCACCCGCAGGCCCGGACGGCGCGTCACCCGGCCGCGATCAGGCCGCGCCAGCCCCAGCACCAGCCGCGCCAGCGTGCTTTTGCCGGCGCCGTTGGGGCCGATCAGCGTGGTGATGCGGCCCGGCTCCAGGGTCAGGGACACGTCGTCGAGCACACTGTGCGCGCCATACGACAGGCCGGCGCCGTGCACCGCCACCAGTGTCCCTGTGTCAGCCCGCAGCTGCGACATTTGAGAGCCCCCGTTGAACAAAGCGGTGATGATATACTATTTGCCCGGTCAATCGCTTGGGCCCGGCGCGGCCGTTGGGGCTTGACGGCTCGGGCACACTGATTGGTCTGACGCTCTCGATGAGCACTTTCACGGTTCCGGACATATCCATGCGATACCTGCTCGTCCCTCTTCTATTGGCGCTGTGCGCGCCGTTGCCGGCGCGCACCCTGGTGGCCAGCGTCGAGCCCCTGGCCATGGTGCTGCGCGACCTGTACGGCGACAGCGCCGAGGTGGTCACCCTGCTGGAGGCCAACCAGAACCCGCACAACCCGATGTTGTCCCCGCGCCAGATGCTCACCCTGCGCCGCGCCGACCTGCTGGTGTGGCTGGGCGAGGCGGCGGAACCGGCGGTGGCCAGCCTGGCGGCCAAACGCGACGGCGACAGCCTGGCGCTGTTGTCCCTGCCCGGCGTGACCCGCCGGGAAGGCGGCCACCGCCATGACGGCGAGCACGACCACGGGCACCACCACGAGCCCGGCGAGCTGGACCCGCACCTGTGGCTGGACCCGCGCAACATGGCGGTGCTCGCCGAGGCGTTGGGCGCCCGCTATACGCTGCCCGAAGGGCAGCCGGCGGCGTTCCTGGCCGACCTGGAACAGACCGAGGCGGCGCTGCGCGAGCGCCTGGCGCCGGTCGCCGACACCCCCTGGCTGACCTTCCATCACCCCTGGGGCTACTTTCAGCAGCGGCTGGATCTGCGCGCGCCGGTGATCATCAGCGAGCAGCTCGGCGCCGGCCCCAGCAGCCGCCGCTTCGTGGCGCTGGCGCAGCAACTGGAAGCGGAACAGGTGCGCTGCGCGATTCTCGAGCCGGAGGCCCAGCCCGACCTGGTGGCGCGCCTGTGCCCGGACTGCCAGCGCGTGGCGCTGGACCCGCTCGGCCGCGACGTGCCGGCACGGGGCCAGGGCGATGATTACAGCCGCTGGCTGAGCGAACGGGTGGCGGCGGGGTTCGCCACCTGCCTGGCGCCATGATGGTGGACTGGCCCGGGCGCCGTGTTTTGGCCCGACCGGGTGCATTGAGCCGGCGCGTGAAACCGGTATGCTGATGCGTTTGTCGGGTCAAGGAGAAGGCATGGGGCAGTCGCAGGGTGGGCAAGACGAATCGGCCATGGCGGCCCTGCCGGACCTGGGCCGTCTCGCGCTCACATGCTGGGATTACGCCTGGCCGCTGCGGCGCGAATACGGCCCCGGCGGCGGCGCCGTGGAGCGCGCCCTCGACGAAGCGGTGGAACGCGGCTTCAACGCCGTGCGCCTGGACCCCTACCCGCATCTGCTGGCCGCGCCGGCCGACAGCGTCCACCTGGACCGCTGCGAAATCTTCGCCGAGCCGGACGCCCGCCTGGGCATCGGCGCCGGCGCCGAAACCGTGCAGATTCGCAAGGCGTTCCAGCGCCTGCTCACCGCCGCCGCCGACCGTGGGCTGAAGCTGTGGCTGAGCGGCTTTTTCATCGCCGACAGCCGTGCCCGCCGTTCTTTCGTGCGCCGCCCCGCCGACTTCATCGACGTTTGGGTGCAGACCCTGGAACTGGTGCGCGAATGGGGCCACCTGGACACCGTGGTGGCGGTGGACTTCTGCCACCATTTTCCGTTTCCGCCCTGGGGCCACGGCGTCATCCGGCGGGTGTTCGGCCAGCCGCCGCAGCGGCCCCTGCCGCAGCGCTGGGGCAGCGAGCAGGAGCAGGCGGTGGAGCAGTACCTGCTGGAAGTACCGCGCGCCTTGCGTGCCCTGTTTCCCACCATCCATTTCGGCGTCAGCGCCGCCGCCGGCGAGACTGATCATCTGCGTCAACTGGACACCAGCGAGCTGGATTTCCTGGAGCTGGGGCTGTGGCTGGACGACGACCCGCGCTACCGGCTGGCCACCGGCGCCGATTTACCGGTGCCCGGCCTGCTCGACCGGCGCCTGGGCGCGCCCCTGCGGCGGGCGTTGATGGAGGCCACCGGCGAGCACTGGCGCGGCCGCCTGCAGGAGCAACTGCAGCGCCGGCTGGCGTTCACCCGCCTGCGGCGCCTGCAGCCGGTGCTCGGCGAAGGGTATCTGAACCCGCAGGAGCCCCCGGAGCGTCTGCCCCGGGGTTGGGCCGGGTTCACCGAGGCGCTGGTGGCCAAGGCGGTGGCCGACGGCGTGGCGGTGATGACGCCCACCAGCCTGGCCCGGCCGCACACCCCCTGGCTGTGGCAGGAAGCCGACTGGCTGGCGCACCTCAATCATCTGATTCTGACTGGCCCAGGGCGTTAAAGCGATAGCCGAAAATGCGCGCGAACTCCTCCGGGTCCTTGCTGCCCTGACCTTCCGACTCACCGGACACTGGCCCGGCCAGCCGCGACAACCAAAAACGCAGCGCCGCCACCGCCAACGCCAGCGCCAACACCGATTCGTCCCACTCGCCGCCGCCGTCCCGGTAGCCGCCCAGCAACGCACCCTGCCGGCGCGGCACCGGGCGCCCGTCCGGAGCCACCGCCCAGTCGTTCAGCGCCACCGCCAGGTCGTACTCGGGCCGCTCCAGGCAGGCGTTGTAAAAGTCCAGCACACCAGTCAGCCGGCCCTCGGCATCGAACAGCGCGTTGTCGCGGAACAGGTCGCCGTGGATCAGGGTGCGGGTGGCGGGGATATCGCGCCAGCGGCGCAGCACCGTCTCGGCGCGGTGCTGGTCGTCGTCATTGAGGCGGCACAAATGGATGCCCAGGCTCTGCAGGCGTTCACGCTCGTCGGGCAGTGCCGCGCCGGCTTCCGCCGGTTGCCGGTGCAGGGCGGCGAGCAGGGCGCCCACCTGCCGGCAATGCTCGCTGCCCACCTCGAAACAGTGCTCGCCGGGCAGGCGCGGCACCAGCACCGCCGGCTTGCCGGCCACCTGGCGCAGCCGCTGGCCGTGGCGGTCCACCAGGGCGGCCGGCACCGGCAGGCCCGCCGCCGCCAGCGTCGCCAGCAACGCCAGGTAGGGCGCCAGGGCGTCGCCGTCAAACTGCTCGAACACGGTCAGGACTACCGCGCGCGGACTGTCGTCCCCGGCCCGGGCGTCGATCAGGAAAGTGCTGTTCTCAATACCGTGGCGCGCGGCTTGCGCGTCCTCCAGCCGCAGCGCGTAGTCGGCCAGCAGGGCGGCCAGGTCCCGATCATCGACACGGGTATAGACGGACATCAAAGTTTCCTTGGGCGCTTTCACAGGCTCATTCGAAAAAAGGCCGGGGATGACCGGGTCCTTTGCTTGGGGCGATGGTATAACCCCTGTCCATTGGTGGAAATACACGCCGGGTTTTATTAAGGAGAAACCATGTCCCTGCAACACAAGATCGAGCGCACCACGGTGCGGACCCTGATGAAAATGCCCGGCGCCCTGGCCGGCCGCCTCGCCGGCGTGGTGGAAAGCGTCAGCCGTGAGGGCCTGGACCCCAAGCTGCGCCTGCTGCTGGCACTGGGCGACAGCCGCAAGGGCTTCCATGAGCTGCCGCTGGCCCAGGGCCGGGCGCTCTACGGGCACATGATCGGCATGCTCGACGTGGACCGGGAAGACGTGGCGCTGACCCGGGACATCCGCGTGCCGGTGGACGGCGGCGATATGCTGGTGCGCCTGTACCGCCCCAAGAGCGCCCCCGCCGAGGGCAGCCCGGCGATCATGTTTTTCCACGGCGGTGGCTTCACCATCGGCAGCGCCGCCGAATACGACCACCTGTGCCGCCATCTGGCCAACCGCACCGGGGCGGTGGTGCTCAACGTGGATTATCGTCTGGCCCCGGAACACCCGGCGCCCACCGCCGCCGACGACTGCCTGGCCGCCTGGCGCTGGCTCGGCGAGCAAGCCGCGGACCTGGGCCTCGACACCGGCCGGCTGGCGACCATGGGCGACAGCGCCGGCGGCAACCTCTCCATCGTGGTGGCGCAGCAGGCCAGGATCCACGGCCTGGCCGTGCCCAAGCTGGTGGCGGCGGTGTACCCGAAAACCGACGGTGCCTCCGACCTGCCCTCGGTCAGCCAGCTCGGCGGCGGCCAGGGCGGGCTGGATAGCGACATGATTCACTGGTTCCACAACCACTACATCCAGGACGACACCCTGGTGGGCGATTACCGCATCTCGCCGCTGCGCAACCCGGACATCGCCGGCCACCCGGACACCATCGTGGTCACCGCCACCGACCCGCTGCGCGACGAAGGCCTCGCCTACAGCGAGAAGCTCAAGGCCGCCGGCGTTAATGTGGTCAACCTGGACTACCCGGAGCTGGTGCACGGCTTCATCACCATGGGCGGCGCCATCCCCAGCGCCCGCCGCGCGGTGAACGCCATCGTCCAGCAGGTAAAAGAACGCCTCTGATCGGCCTTCCTGGCGCGGGCTTGTGGGAGGGCCCGCTCCTACAACCTCTTGCGTTACACTGTGCGCTCCACGGATTCAACCAAGGACTGCCATGACCGAGCGTAAACCGATCATCCTTGTCGACGGCTCCTCCTACCTGTACCGGGCCTTCCACGCGCTGCCGCCGCTGACTACCTCCACCGGCCAGCCCACCGGCGCGGTGCGCGGCGTCGCCTCGATGCTGCGCAAGATGATCAACGACTACGACCCCGAGTACATGGCGGTGGTGTTCGACGCCAAGGGCAAAACCTTCCGCGACGAACTGTTCGAGCAATACAAGGCCAACCGGCCGCCGATGCCCGACGAACTGCGCGAGCAGGTACAGCCGCTGCACGATCTGATCCGCGCCATGGGCCTGCCGCTGATCATCGAGGACGGCGTCGAAGCCGACGACGTGATCGGCACCTTCGCGCGGGTGTTCAGTGAGCAGCAGAAAGCGGTGCTGATCTCCACCGGCGACAAGGACATGGCGCAGCTGGTCAACGACCACGTCACCCTGATCAACACCATGAACAACGCCGTCTACGACATCGACGGGGTGCGCGAAAAATTCGGTGTCGGCCCGGAACTGATCATCGACTTCCTCGCCCTGATGGGCGACAAGGTGGACAACATTCCCGGTGTCCCCGGCGTCGGTGAAAAAACCGCCCTGGCCCTGCTCACCGGGTTGGGTTCCCTGGAAAATATTTACGACAACCTGGACAAAGTCGCCGAGCTGGATTTCCGCGGCGCCAAGTCCATGGGCAAAAAACTGGAAGACAACCGCGATCAGGCGTTCCTCTCCTACGAGCTGGCCACCATTAAAGTGGACTGCGAACTCAAGGAAGCCCTGGACGACCTCAAGCTGCTGACGCCCGACGCGGAAAAACTCGCCGGCTACTATCGCGACCTGGAATTCAAAGGCTGGCTCAGTGAACTGCTGGAAGGCGACGACCCGGCCGTGGACGGCGCCCCGGACATCGAAAGCGAACAGAGCATCGACCGGGACGGCTACCAGACCGTGCTTACCGAAGAAGACCTGAACGCCTGGATCGAAAAGCTGAAAAAAGCCGAGCTGTTCGCCTTCGACACCGAAACCACCAGCCTCAACTACATGGAAGCGGACCTGGTCGGCGTCAGCTTCGCCACCGCCGCTGGCGAAGCCGCCTACGTCCCCTTCGGACACGACTACCCGGGCGCGCCGGACCAGCTCGATCGCGCTCTGGTGCTCGATAAGCTCAAGCCGATTCTCGAAGACGAAAAAAGCAAAAAAGTCGGCCAGAATCTCAAATACGACATGAGCGTGCTGGCCCGCGCCGGGATCACCCTGCGCGGCGTGCAATACGACACCATGCTGGAATCCTATGTGCTCGACTCCGTGGCCACCCGCCACGACATGGATTCCCTGGCGCTGAAATATCTGGGCCACAAAAACATCAGCTTCCAGGAGATCGCCGGCAAGGGCGCCAAGCAACTCACCTTTAACCAGGTGGGCCTTGCCGAGGCCGGGCCCTACGCGTCCGAAGACGCGGACATCACCCTGCGTCTGCACCAGACCCTGTGGCCGCGCCTGGAAAAAGAAGCCGGCCTGAAAAGCGTGTTCCACGACATCGAAATGCCCCTGGTGCCGGTGCTCAGCCGTATCGAGCGCAACGGCACCTACGTGGACGCGGACATGCTCAAAAAACAGAGCACCTTCCTCGCCAAGCGCATGCTGGAACTGGAAGAAAAAGCGTTCGAAGAAGCCGGCCAGAAATTCAATCTCGGCTCGCCCAAACAGCTCGGCGAAATCCTTTACGAAAAACTGGAAATCCCGGTGATCAAAAAGACGCCCAAGGGCGCGCCGTCCACCGCCGAAGCCGTACTCCAGGATCTCGCCCTGCAGGGCTACCCGCTGCCGCAGGTGATCATGGACTACCGCGGTGTTTCCAAACTCAAGAACACCTACACCGACAAACTGCCGGAACTGATCAACCCCACCACCGGCCGCGTGCACACCTCCTACCACCAGGCGGTGGCCGCCACTGGCCGGCTGTCCTCCAGTGATCCGAACCTGCAGAACATCCCGGTGCGCAGCGAAGAAGGGCGCAAAATCCGCCTGGCGTTTTCGGCGCCCCCTTCAGAAGGTGGAGAGCGCCGCAAGATCGTCGCCTGCGACTACTCACAGATCGAACTGCGCATCATGGCGCACCTGTCCGGCGATAAAGGCCTCACCCACGCCTTCGAGAACAACCTGGATATTCACCGCGCCACCGCCGCCGAAGTCTGGGGCAAAACCCTCGACGACGTCAGCGACAACGAACGCCGCAACGCCAAAGCGATCAACTTCGGCCTGATCTACGGCATGAGCGCCTTCGGCCTCGCCAAACAGCTCGGCATCCCGCGCGGCGAAGCCCAGGAATACATCGACCGCTACTTCGACAAATACCCCGGCGTAAAACGCTACATGGAAAACACCCGCGCCGACGCCGCCGAAAAAGGCTACGTGGAAACCCTGTTCGGCCGCCGCCTCTACCTGCCGGAAATCAACAGCCGCAACGGCCAGCGCCGCCAGGCCGCCGAGCGCACCGCCATCAACGCGCCCATGCAGGGCACCGCCGCCGACATCATCAAACACGCCATGATCAAGGTTCACCTCTGGCTGGAAGACAGCGGGCTGGACGCCCTGATGATCATGCAGGTGCACGATGAGCTGGTGTTCGAAGTGAAAGAAAGCCAGGTCGAAGACCTGGTCAAAGAAGTCACCCAGCGCATGGAAGCCGCCGCCAAACTGGACGTGCCGCTGATCGTCGACGCCGGGATCGGGAACAACTGGGAAGAAGCCCACTAAAAGCGCAAAAAGGGGAGAAACGTAATGTCCAACACCTTGGGTGGGGCGAAAGCGCCGTCGTCACGGCAACTTACGGCGCTTTGGTTTTTGCCGCTGTCCGCACCATTGATGATCGGGGTGGCGCTGGCATTGCTGGCAACGTTCGCGCACTACCCGCCACCGGTTGAGTTGCTGACCCGGGAAACGTTATGGGGCGTCAGCCTTGCCGCCATGGCCTTGGTATTGTTGGTCGGTCGACGGCTGCGCAATCTTGTTATGGCCCCGGAAAGGATGGCGCATCGCCCCTTGCCGGGTAGTGCCGAATCTTCGCGGGACGTTAAGGCGTTGGCGGCCGCCAAGGTGCAAAGCAGTATGTTCATACTCCTGGGCTTGTTGAACTTCGTATCCATGTTGGTGGTGGCCGCTTGCTTCATGCACGCGGACGTGGAACTGGCGCTGCTGAACGGCGTTTATACTTTGGTGTTGGCGATCGTTACCAAGCCGGACTTTGCGTTGGCAATACGCGAGACCGAAGCGGTATTGCGGCGCCAGGGCTAAACCCTCGGGAGACCGTTCGATGGAAAAGCAGTTCTGGAAAGAAAAATGGCAGGCTCAGGAGCTGGGCTTCCATCTGCCGTTCGTGCACCCGATCCTGAAACGTAATCTGGCCGCATTCAATTTGCCCGCCGGCGCGACGGTCTTTCTGCCGCTGTGCGGCAAGACGCTGGATATCGGCTGGTTGCTGGAGCAGGGCCTGCGGGTGGTGGGCGTTGAGCTCAGTGAACTGGCGGTGAGCCAGCTGTTCGATTCGCTGGGCGTTAGCCCGGACGTGTCGCCCTGGGGTGACGGCCGGGTGTGGCGCCACGGCGCGTTGACGGTGTTCCAGGGTGATTTTTTCGCGCTCACGGCGGACGACCTGGGCGACGTGGCCATGGTCTACGATCGGGCGGCGTTGGTGGCCTTGCCGGCGGCCATGCGCGAGCGCTACGCGGCGCACCTGGCCACTGTCACGGCCCGCGTCCCGCAGTTGTTGATTACCTTCGAGTACGACCAGGGTCGCATGGACGGCCCGCCGTTCGCGGTGCCCGCCGAGGAAGTGGAACGCTTGTACGGCGGTGACTATGCTCTGGACTGTTGGTCCCGCAAGGACGTGATCGACAACCAGCCGGCGTTCCGCGAACGCGGCCTCGACCGTTTCGAGGAAATCGCCTGGCGTTTGGCCCCTCTCTGACAGGCTTTTACATCCCCCGCCTTGTTCTCGTCTCTCAGGCTACTAGTTTGAAGGTATTCGACCTTCAATCAGGAGACGGACCATGTTGAACGTGAGCGGCGAGACCGTGTGCCGCCTGGTGGAATTGGCCCAGGCCTTCCAGGCGCGGGACACGGTGGCTATGCCGGAAGACGCCGGCAACCCCATCGACGACACCGCCGGCGCGGAGGCGCTGACGGAGCCGGCGGGCGGCGAAGAGGACGGCTCGGTGGCGGAATTCCGCATCATCATCGAGGACCTGGAGCCGGACCAGCAGACCGAGGTGGTGGCGCTGATGTGGCTGGGCCGTGGCGACTTCCAGGAAGACGAGTGGGAAGAGGCCCTGCGTCTGGCCCGCG
>DGNT01000097.1:12853-25314 GCA_002389055.1 Alcanivorax sp. UBA4485 | reverse complement strand
GCCCCTTCAGCATGCGCCTTTTTCTTGCTTCCTTGATTCTGGCTCTGGGTTTGAGTGTGGCCACTCCGGTCGCCGCGCAGGAACAGGCCGACCAGGCCGTGAACCCGGAAATCCAGAAAGCCGACGCCCAGCTGGAGCGGGCCAAACGCCGCGAACGCATGCTGCTGCTGTTCCCCGCCGGCGCCCTCGGCATCACCATCGCCCTGATCGTGATCACCCGCCGCCGGAATAAGTAGATTCGCGCAGTTTAAAATCAGTCCTTGCAAACTTACAAACAAGCACCGAAGCTCTCACCCTATATAGCGTGAGAGCATAGACATGGCAGCCTGGGGGGGGGGGCTGCCACTATGATAACTCGCAAACAACAGCCCCTATCCCATTCTAAATTTCGATTATATATCTACGTCATTCTCAGACACTGGGAGTAAAAGAGACACCTTCAACTTCACAGGATACTGTCTCTATCGCTCCAGAGTCCCACTGCTCATCGACACGCACTTTCACACTAAGCACAGATAGCTTATCGTTCATCAAGGCATTAACGATAAACGCATAGACCATATCTGCCGATCTCAGGCTTTCTGTATTGAAGGTTATCAAGCCCGTCCCCCCGTTGACCGATTTACAGGAGAATCCCTCCACACTGGAATCAAACTCCACAGTGAAAGTACCATCCATTCCTTGCTCTGACACCGACATAATATTTATGCCAGCAAGCTCTTCATAATACGAGTACGGCCCGTCGGGATCTGCCGTCGACAACTTCGGCATCAGCACTAGCATCCCAACCCAGAAAAACGCTCCACTATTAAAAAATTTCATACCCTGCCTCCACTATTAATAACCCATAACTGCCACATACATTGCAGCACTGTATCCATTAGCCTTTCGGAGCTGATCTGTTTCGTTACTTCTTCCATAAACCATAAGATGAGCCATAAGATCCTCCGCATCATTATTTTGATATGCTGCGTAAATATCTGGCATCAACATAAAAAAGCCTTCAGAAGATATGATCGATGATACTTGGACGCCGCTAAGCGAACTCAGGTCCGGAACCAGGAAAACCTGTCTACCACCTAATTTTGAAGAAAAATTATACTGCACGGGCGCCGAATGGATGTCCTCAAGGTAGTCGATAATTCTATCTTCGACCTCATCAGCCACGTAGTCGCCACCGACTTCAGCCAAACCGATTTCAGTAAGAAAACCAGCTATAGGCGCCCCGAAGATAGCCCCCACAATAGCCCCAACCCCTCCATGAGCATCTATGTCAGCATCTATGTCAGGATCTCCATAAGAATCGATACTGACTCGAAGAATGCCAGTTGGCTCGATCACCACTTCTGTACGACCGGACTGAGACACCCCTCTCGGTATAATAGATGGATTAATATTAATTACGGCATATATAGAGGCACTTAAAGGTAGATTGGGCATATCAAGGTTCACTTTCACCTTGTCATAACGCACGCACTTACCCAATATCGAAGTGCTTGGCCTAAAAGTCGCATTTCCATCAAATCGAAGGCTTCCATCAATATTAATTCCGACGCGGACTGGCTCGTTCAAAGCGTCGTACATCAACCATAGATCCGAACTGTTTCCGATATAAGCTCGCGCATTAACATACCAAGAGTGCTTAGTCGAACCACAATGATGCTTTCCGCCGGAGAATGACTTATAAAACAGGATCCCCCCGTCGGCGAACAGCACACCTTTATCCCTTAATGAGGATAAGTAATCAGACCACAGGTATTGAGAGAGCTCTCCATAAGGATCGGAAGTCAAAAAATTCGATATCTCACCTACAGTTATATCTACTGTTTTAGACTGTGCGCTACTAGCCGAAAAAATGATAACAAGGAGACTAACTATCTGTATCTGCCTAATCATTACTTATTACCTCCATGCTATACATTTCCCCGTCCTCACAAAGAAGCTTTTGGTCGCTGTAAACAATGCTTAACGCTTTCTTTTCAAAGAAAGCATTTGTAGCCTCATAAACAGCGCCGGAATCAAGAATATCGTTAGGGAAATAGAATTCTAATGACTGCTCTAAACACGGGTTAGTAAGTGATTCACCAAGAATGTAGAACCCCATTTCAGTCTCATACAGCTCTGTGATCTTTATTTTTATGCTTTCAGCAGATACTGGAGAACACAAAACCATGAATATTAAAAAACAGAACCTTGACATCACTTCATTCTCCTCTGGCCACACCCCATCATTGACGTGCTTCATTAAACAATTATGTTTTTACGAGAAGAAAAGCTTCTGCGTCCTGAAATTTCTGTTAAGATTTTATTAAAGCTCGGCATTGAGGTTGTTAGGCAGTACCCATCAAGACGTTGCTTCAAATGCCATAGCAACAGCCACCACTCCGACTGCGGGAGATAGTTACTCTTAAACGATATCGTAGTTAAAGGTGATATCCTGAACGGAGCCCGTTTTGTTTCTCGGTCGGACTCGGCCAGCCCCGGGGCGCGGCCCTCTATCTGACCTTCACCCTGGGTTTGAGTGCAGCCACCCCGACGGCCCCGCAGGAGCAGGACGACCAGGCCATACACCCGGAAATCCAGAAAGCCGGCGCTCAGCTCGAGAGGGCCAAACGCCGCGAGCGCATGCTGCTGCTGTTCCCCGCCGGCGCTCTGGGCCTCAACCATCGCCCTGATCGTGATCACCCGCCGCCGCAAGAAATGGGCCATTCGCCGATCAAAAAACGCCCCGCCACCGAAGCAGCGGGACGCTTCTCCGCCGATGCTTACTCGGCGCCTGGGCTATAGACCCACAGCATGTTATTGATATGGTTACCGGAGTCCTCACCGATCAACAGTCGCCCATCGTCCAAAACCAGCACGTTGTCCGGCTGAGCGATATTGTTGACGGAGCAGCGGTCACCCGTGGCGCTACCATTGTAGGGGCCACCGACCACGGCCGGCTCCATGCGGGACACGTTGTAGTTCGCTTCTAGCGGGAACCGGTAAACGATGCCGCAACGGTTCTCCGTTACCTGGATGTCACCTTCCTCATCGGCCATGGATCCGGCCACGTCGGCCATGCCCACATACATGAACGGTACTTCACCGCTTTCCGCGCCGGCCAGGTTGATGTTGATGCCTTCCATCTTATTGAACTCAACGGTGGCGCCTTTAGCAGCCGCGGCTTTCAAGGTTTCCAGAAAGGCGACTCGGTCGTCGGCGGCTTCCCCGTTGGCCCAGGCGGCGATGTCCTCGTCGCTGATGTAGCTGGTTTCGTCGGCGACGTAGTCACCTTCATCGATGCCGTCGTATTCCCGGATCCAGCCTTCGATGTCCGCATTGCTGGCGTTGGCCAGTTCGATCCAGGAGATGTCGAAGCCAGCGGTGCTACTATCGTCGGTCTCATCTTGCACCACCTTCGCGGCGTACAAGGTACCGGCTGAGAGATCACCCGCGGTATCGGCTATAAACTTATAGAACCCCTTGTTACCGCCATCATCGGTTAGATAGACAGTTTTTTCGTCTGGCATGATCACCGGGTTTTCGTGGGCGAAACGGCCCATGGAGAAGTGTTTCACCGGCACCGGAGCGGCTGATTGCGGTTGGGTTAGCTCGGCGATATAGCCGTAGTCATAAGGGTTGGGATAGGTGCCGCCCAGGTAATCCTGGATTTTCTTCACGTCGGCGTAGTTGGGGTAACCACCGGAGTACTGATCATCGTTCCAGTGCTGCGTATTCTCAGCCTCATAGTTTTCTTCGGAGGTCATGGGTGTTCCCCAAGGGGTGACACTACCGAAGCAATTGATCATGGTGCCATTCACATCGCTGAAGTCGATGTTCATGGCGTCATTGACCATCCAGTCGTCACCGTTTCGGGCCAAGGACATCCGAGTTACGCCACCGGGACGATCTTCCCAGGCGGTGAACAGGTAACCTTCGCTGCCATCGTCATTGCTGGCGATGAAGGCGTTATAATCCGGATTGTTGGATTGTTTGATCGCGGCATCGCCATCCGCATTGGTTATGTTCCCCAGGCCGAACGGAATGCCGCCGGCGTAGTCGTCGCCTTCACGACCGAGCACCTGGTAGCTGCCCATAGCGACGCGGGTAGTCTTGGCGTCATCGCTCTCCGGATCCGGCACGGAGACGGACTCCAGGTCTGCGGGCAACTCGTTAATATTCACTCCGGCCCAGACACCGACAGCCGCCTTATTTTCGTCGCCGGGCAAGGTATCGGAGGGGTGTTGTACGTTAAAGAACACATCACCGCCCGCACCGACTTCCACGCCGGTCACTTCCGCCCCCAATGGGATCGTGGCCAGCCGGGTCAGCGGGGCAGCACCGCCGCCGCCCGCGCCATCATCTCGATTGCTGCTGCTATCACCGCCGCAACCGGACAAGGTTGCCGCCGCGCCCACAGCAAGCACCAAAAGCTTCTTGTTCATGGATACAGTCATTGGGTCTTTCTCCCACCAGTCGAGAACTTGGAACCTGGAGTTTGAACAACCCTTGTTTCTGTTAGGCGTTAGATTTATTTCAGTTCGGCAATGCTTTTATTACCCGCAGCGGAAGACCAGTCCAAGCGCAGATCCCAATGGTAGAACCGGAATTTCCTTGGCAACGGCGGCTCGGATTCGTCCACTTCCTTAAACACGTTACGAGCCGGATCCCAGGTCGCGTCACGGCCGTAGATGTAGCTTTGATGACGGACAATATGTGCATAAGCCTTATTAAGCTTGAGCGCTCTTTCCGGGGATGGGGAGATCAAAGTATGGACGTCCGCCGAACGAACCTTGGCTTCGTTAACGCTTCCATCATCGTTGTACCAGCGGGAAACCATTTCCGGATTTTCCCGGAACTCGCTGCCCCCCCCCCCGGCACGTTTCAGATAGTTGAGGATTTCACCATTCGGCTCGCTGATATTGGGCGCATCCGGCATGCCGCGAGTATCGATGTACCCCCAACCACGGGCACCATCGACCTTGCGGGCAAAAGCGAATGTCTGATCGATAGTAACGCCAACGGCGGAGTGACAGCCCATGCAGAAGCGTGTTTCCTCATGGGTTTGCGGTCGCAAAGCACCGTCATAATCCTCAATATAACCTTGAAGCATCCAACCGAGCCCGTTTTCCATACCCTCTTCCCGATGGTCCACGAACTCAGGCAACAACCCCAAATTCTTGTCCTTGCGCTCACGCGCGTACCGGCTTTTCAGGTCATAGGGCTCGATTTCGCGGATCTTTCGCATGTAGCGCAGTTCTTTCATGCGCTCGGGAATGTGAATGCCCCCATCTTCCGCGACGCCCACATAGCGCACCGAATGCATAAACTCGGTGCCCTCCGGGTATTGTTGATGCGCCACGCCTATGTCGCTTGCATCGCCCATGTAATGGCTACGCCAGACCAGAGTATCCACGCCTGAACTCAGTTCGCCATTACCATCGAGGTCCGTTTTTACGGTATTTTCATCGATAGGCGGAATGGATATACGCTCCTGCTGTTTGATGACCATTTCCAACAGGGACAGGTTGAGCAGGTACACCTCGTCATCGGGCTTACCGCTATCCTCCCGGAATGTCTTCGGTAAGCGAATCAAGACGTCATCGGTGCTGCCGTTGGTCGGCCAGAAAGTGCCAGGGAAGGGCTTATAGTTAAACGCCACCCAACCACTGCCGTCGCGCGCAAGGCCGTTTTCATCAAACGCCTCCGCGCCAAGGTGGTAGTTCTCAAGGTCAGGAATAAATCCTGCCCAATCACGGCGGCTCAGGCTTCCGGCCAGATCGGTGTAATTTTCCTTGTTAACGTACGCGACAATCTGTTCATCGCTGATCTTCGCCAGCCAATCATTACGATCCTCGAACAGATTACGCCAGTGATTGGTCTCACCTTCCTCCGAGAACATGTACCCGCCTTGGAGGCTGCCGTCATCCAGCTCATTCATCCGGTCATCTGTTTGCCGGTCGTAGAGTTGATGGCAGGTATAGCAGGGATTGAAGCGGTCTTCAGTGCGCGTATAACACTGGGCCGGGACCGGCGCTTCCAGATTGGTGATTCGCTCGCTACTGACGGGCACTCGCTGGTCCACCGGCACGGACGGCAAATCAGAGCCACTGGCGGCGCTTTCGCCACAGCCTCCAAGGAAGGCGGCCATAGAAATAATAAACAAAGTGAGCGGTAAAACGGATCGCATGGCTGGCCCCGGCTTGCAAGATGCACCGGCGCAGGCTACTGCCTCCGAGTTACCGCTTTATGACCGCCGACTCAGCCGAACGGGTGGCGCTGGACGATGGTCTCGGCCCGGTCCGGGCCGGTGGAGATGATGTCGATGGGGGCGCCGGTGACCTCCTCGATGCGCTTGAGGTAGGCCCGGGCGTTGGCCGGCAGGTCCTCGAGTTTCTTAACGCCGATGGTGGACTCGGACCAGCCGGGCACCGACTCGTACACCGGCGTCACCTCGGAATAGCTGTCCGCGTCCCAGGCGCACTCCAGGGCTTTGCCGTCCGGGCCCTGGTAGCCCACGCAGATATTCACTTCCTCGAGGCCGTCGAGCACGTCCAGCTTGGTCAGGCACAACCCGCTGATCGAGTTGATCTGGATGGCACGCTTCAGGGCCACCGCGTCGAACCAACCACAACGGCGGGCACGACCGGTGGTGGAGCCGAATTCGTGGCCTTTCTCCGCCAGGTAGCGGCCGGTTTCGTCGAACAGCTCGGTGGGGAAGGGCCCGCTGCCCACGCGGGTGGTGTAGGCCTTGGTGATGCCCAGCACGTAATCCAGATACAGCGGCCCGAAACCGGTGCCGGTGGCGGTGCCGCCGGCGGTGGTGTTGGAGCTGGTCACGTAGGGGTAGGTGCCGTGGTCGATGTCCAGCAGCGTACCCTGGGCCCCTTCGAACATGATGTTCTCATCGCGCTCGCGGGCGCCGTGCAGAGTGGCGGTGACGTCGCACACCATGGCGCGGATGTTCTCGGCCTGGGCCAGGGTGTCGTCCAGGGTTTTCTGGAAATCCACCGGCTCGGCGTTGTAGAAGCTGCGCAGGATGAAGTTGTGGTAATCCATCACTTCGCCCAGCTTGGCGGCGAAGCGCTCCCGGTGGAAGACGTCGCCCAGGCGCACGCCGCGGCGCGCCACTTTGTCTTCGTAGGCCGGGCCGATGCCGCGCCCGGTGGTGCCGATCTTCTGCGCGCCACGGGCCACTTCCCGGGCCTGATCCAGCGCCGCGTGCACCGGCAGGATCAGCGGGCAGGCGGAGGACAGCCGCAGGCGCTCGCGCACCGGCACGCCCTTATCTTCCAGCCCACCGATTTCCTTGAGCAGAGCCTCCAGGGACAACACCACGCCGTTGCCGATCAGGCATTGCACGTTGTCGCGCAGAATGCCGGAGGGAATCAGGTGGAGGACGGTCTTCTCGCCGTCGATCACCAGGGTGTGGCCGGCGTTATGGCCGCCCTGGAAACGGGCCACGTAGGCGGCCTGATCGGTGAGCAGATCGACGATCTTGCCCTTGCCTTCATCACCCCATTGGGTACCGAGAATTACGACGTTCTTGCCCATGGCTGTTCGCTTTGGCCTGTCAGGAGGAAATGGATTGCAGGGTCCAGCCGTCGCCGGCGGACACCAGCTCACGGTCGCACCCCAATTCAGCGGGGTCGTTATCGGCGCCGGCCAGAGCCAGCACCACGCGCTCGCCCTCGGCGCGCAGTTCCGCCACGCGGGCGGCAAAGCCGGCGTCCGCCAGCTCACCGCGGGCGAGCACCGCACCGGCGCGCGGCACCGGCGCCAGCGAAGCGAGTTTCTTCAGGTCGGCGCTGAAGCCGGTGGCCGGGCGCGCCCGGCCGAACACTTCACCGATGTGATCGTAGCGGCCGCCCTTGGCCAGCGGCTCGCTGTCACCAGGCAGGTAGACGGCAAACACACAGCCGGTGTGGTAGTGATAGCCGCGCAGTTCGCCCAGATCCAGGTGCACCTCCAGGCCGCGCTCGGCGAGCACCGACACCAGCCGCTCCAGATCGGCGAGCGCTTGGGTGGCGTCCGGGAAGTCCGCCAGCAGGCTACGGGCCTGGGCGAACACGCCGGTATCGCCGTCCAGGAACGGCAAGGCCGCCAGCGCCCGCGCGGCGGCATCCGGCAGGGCCTGGCCGTCCAGGAAACGGCTCAGCTCAGTGCGCGCTTTGCGCAGGTAGATGTCTTCCAGGGTCGCCTGGGCGGCGGCGTCCAGATCGCAGGCGTCCACCAGGGCGCGGAAAATGCCCACGTGCCCCAGGTCCAGCACCACTTTGTCGCTGGCGCCGGCCAGGGCCAGGGTCTCGCCCATCAGCAGGATCACTTCCAGATCGCTGTCGCCGCCGGCGTGGCCGAACAGCTCAACACCCAGCTGGTAGGGCAGCCGGGTGCCGCCCACCTGGGTGGGCCGGGCGCGCAGCGCCGTGGAGCAGTAACACAAACGGGTGGGCGCGTTGCGACGCAGGCTGTGGGCGTCGATGCGCGCCACCTGCGGGGTCATGTCCGCGCGCACGCCCATCAAACGTCCGGTGAGCTGGTCGGTGATTTTGAAGGTATCACGCTCCAGATCACGGCCGGCGCCGTTAAGCAGGGACTCCAGGAATTCGATCAGCGGCGGATACACCAGCTCATAGCCCCAGGACTGGTACAAATCCAGAGCCCGGCGGCGCAGTTGTTCAATGGCCCGGGCGCGNNTCGGGAAGCACTTCCTCGACGCCGTCGGGCAACAACCACTGTTCTTCCTGATTCATCTTACGATCCCGAGGGTATTCAATCGACACAGGGGTCCAACGGAGGGCCGACAGAGGTGGCGGCCACAAAAAAAACCGGGCCTCGTGACCCGGTTGATGGATTCTAACACGTCCCCCGAGGGGCAGATACCCGCCGCCCGGCGGCGGGCATCCCGCGTTCAGCGCCCGCGGTTCTGCTTCAGGTACTGGAAGAACTCGCTGTCCGGGGAGAGGATCAGCACGTCTTCCTTGGAATCGAAGCTTTCCCGGTACGCCTGCAGGCTGCGGTAGAAGCGGAAGAACTCCTCGTCCTTGCCGTAGGCATTGGCGTAGATCGCGGTGGCGCGGGCGTCACCGGCACCGCGCAGACGCTGCGCTTCCTCGTAGGCCTGGGCGATGGTCTGGGTCTGCTGACGGTCGGCGGCGGCGCGGATGCGCTCGGCGTCCTCGCGGCCCCGGGCCCGGTGCTCGGCGGCGTCCCGGGCACGCTCGGCGCGCATCCGGTCGAATACCCGGCCACGCACCTGATCCGGCCAGTCCACCTGCTTAACGCGCACGTCGACCACTTCGATGCCCAGATCCTCCAGGGTGGCGGCGTTTACCTCCTGGGCCACGGAGTTCATCAGCTTCTCGCGCTGATCAGTCTCGTCACCCAGTGAGGACGCCGCCGTGTCGGTGGGCTCTCCGCCGTCGTCGGCGGCCTCGGCCTCGGCTTCAGCCTCCGCCTCGGAGGTGGTCTTCGGTGCGCCTTCGTCGCTGCCGTTGAGCAACTCCTCGGTGCTCACCGCAGTGGGGTCCAGGGCGTCATCGGGCAGGGCCCCGCCCCGACCGGCCACCACTTCCTGCACGGTACGGTCGGCGAACTGGTTCCGCAGCGCCTCGTTGACGCGCGGATCGAGCAGCTCCCGGGCGCGGCGTTCCATGGCCAGGCCGTCGTTGACGCCGGCGCCGACACTGACGATGTAGCGCTGCACGTCAGCGATGCGCCAGGTCACGAAGGCGTCCACATTGAGCAGTTTCTTTTCCGCGGTCAGAAACGATTGGGTGGGTACGTCGTGGGTGAGCAGACGGCCGTCTACGCGCACCACGTCGTCGATCAGCGGCACCTTCGGGTAAATGCCCGGCTCGATGTCCGCTTTCTCCACCCGCGCGAATCGCTTCAGCACGGCTTTTTCGGTTTCGTTGACGATGTAAAACGAGTCCAAAGCCAGTAGCAACAGCACGCCCAATGCCACCAGCATAAGCCAGCTACGTGTGCCCATTAGCGAATCTCCGTGCGGTTGCTTTGGTACAGACTGCGCGAGCCGGAGCGGCCACTGCCGCCGTCATCGGCGCCGGCGCTCGAGGTGGTCGGCGAAGAGGAGCCGGTTCCACTGCCGCGGTTGGAAGCGCCGCTGTCGCCGGACACCGGCTGCTTGCCTTTGAACATCTGGTCCAGAGGCAGGTACATCAGGCTGTCACTGCCCTGCGCGTCCAGCAACACCTTGCTGGAGTTGCTGAACACCTCGGTGAGGCTGTCCAGGTAGAGACGCTGACGGGTCACTTCCGGTGCCTTGCGGTATTCCGCCACCAGGTCGGTGAAGCGGGCGGCGTCACCCTCGGCTTCGGCCACCACGCGGACCTTGTAGGCTTCCGCTTCTTCGGTGATGCGCGCGGCCTGGCCGCGGGCTTCGGGAATCACCGAGTTGTAGTAGGCCTCGGCTTCTTTCTTGAAGCGGTCTTCGTCTTCCTTGGCCTTGGCCACGTCGTCGAAGGCATCACGCACCGCTTCCGGCGCGGCGGTTTTGTCCAGCACCACCTGGTTGATCACCAGGCCGGTGTTGTAACGGTCCAGATACTCCTGCAACCGCTCGCGCACCAGCAGACGAATGTCCTCGCGGCGGTCGCGCAGCACGTCGTCCATGGTCGAGCTGCCCACCACATGGCGCAGCGCCGAGCTGGTGGCGTGCTGAAGAATGGTTTCCGGGGCGCCGACGCGCAGCAGGAACGCCTGGGGGTCGAGCACCTTGTACTGGACTTCCAGGGTCACCGCGACAATGTTGGTGTCCTCGGTGAGCATTTCCTCGCTGATTTCGTAGCTGCGGTTCTGGCCCACATCCACTTCCATACTCTGTTCGATGATCGGCGCGCGCCAGTTCAGGCCCGGGTCCACCATGCGGTTGAACTCACCGAAACGCAGCACCACGCCGCGCTCCCGCTGGTCCACCAGGTAAAAGCCCATCAGCACATAGCCCACCACCAGGACCACCAGCGCCACCGCCAGCAGGCCGCCGGGGAAGCCGCCGGACGACTTGTTGCCGCCGCCACCGCCGCCGCTTTTGCCGCCGAACAGGTTGTTGATGCGGTCCTTAAGGTTTTTCAGCGCTTCATCAAGATCGGGCGGTCGCTGATCGCCACCGCCGCCGCCCCCGCCCCAGGGGTCCCTGGGTTTGTTTCCGCCGGGTTCATTCCAGGCCATTGAATTCTCCGTTATCCCGCTCTGTGCGAGCGTTCAGGATTGTAGGAAGGGGTATCCGTCTCTGCAACCGAAGGGTCAGTAACACGGACCTGTTCTTCACGCAGGCCGGCCTCGCGCAGCAGACGTTCGAAGTGCACCCGATTGACATGTACCCGCAGCAGCATGCCGCCGTCGGTGGCCGCCTGTTCCTCGCGCACCTCGCCGGCTTCATGGAGACGCGAACGCAAACGGCCGGCCTCCGGAGGCAACCGCAACCAGCGGTCGACCCAGCGGTCCGCCAGTCGCTCGGCGATCGCCTGGTGCAAAAGGTCGAAGCCCTCGCCGGTGCGCGCCGACAACCAGACACGCCAGGGAAGCCCCTGTTCGTCGCGTTCCAGGTGCGGCGACGCGTCTTCCAGGGCGTCCACCTTATTGTAAACATGCAGCACGGGCACGGTATCCGCGCCGATTTCTTCCAGGACTTCGTTCACCGCGGCCACGTTGGCGTCGCTTTCTTCGACACTACTGTCTGTCACATGCAGCAGCAAGGACGCGTTAACGGTCTCCTCCAGGGTGGCGCGGAACGCCTGCACCAGCCGGTGCGGCAGGTGGCGGATAAAGCCCACGGTATCCGCCAGGATCGCCGGCCCCACCCCCGGCACCCGCACTTTACGCAGGGTCGGGTCCAGGGTGGCGAACAGCTTGTCCGCCACGTAGACATCGCCGGTGGTCAACGCATTGAACAGCGTCGATTTACCGGCGTTGGTATAGCCCACCAGGGAAATCAGCGGGGTTTCCGAGCGGTCCCGGGCGCGCCGCCCCTGGGCGCGCTGCTTGCGCACCTTGTCGAGGCGGGCCTGGATCGAGCGAATCCGCTCGCGCAGCAGGCGGCGGTCGGTTTCCAGCTGGGTCTCACCCGGGCCGCGCAGGCCGATACCGCCCTTCTGCCGCTCCAGGTGGGTCCAGCCGCGCACCAGCCGGGTGGACAGATGCTGCAATTGCGCCAGCTCCACCTGCAGGCGGCCCTCGTGGGTGCGTGCCCGCTGGGCGAAGATATCCAGGATCAGCCCGGTGCGGTCGAGCACGCGGCATTTCACCGCGCGCTCCAGGTTGCGCTCCTGGCCGGCGCTCAGACCATGGTTGAACAGCACCACGTCAGCCTGGTGCTCGCGCACCAGGTCCGCCAGCTCCTCGGCCTTGCCGGAACCGATGAACAGCGCCGGGTCGGGCCGGTCGCGCTTACCCAGCAACTCCACCACCGGCTCCACGCCAGAGGACGTCACCAGGTGATAAAACTCGTCCAGGTCCTC
>DGNT01000097.1:0-12845 GCA_002389055.1 Alcanivorax sp. UBA4485 | reverse complement strand
TTCTCACCGGCGCCGGTACGAACCTGTTCTGTACGATCGAATAGATCCATAGACCTCAATATAAAACAAAGCCACGCCGGACGGCGTGGCTTTGACGGGGGCGAAATCCGGAACCCGGCTTACTGATTGCCGAAGTCCTCGCCGGGGCCGTCGTTCTGCGGTGCCGCCGTGCCGGTCATGGCCGGGTTGCCACCGGTACCCGCGGCGCGCGGATTACGAGCCGGAACCACGGTGGAAATAGCGTGCTTGTAGACCATCTGGCTAACAGCGTTCTTCAACAGGACCACATACTGGTCGAAGGACTCAATCTGCCCCTGCAGCTTTATGCCGTTCACCAGAAAGATCGAAACCGGGATGCGCTCCTTTCTCAGGGCATTGAGAAAAGGGTCTTGTAGCGAGTGCCCTTTTGACATGGCAAATCTCCTTAAGAGTCATAAAAAGTGGGTGCCCAAACAAAGCGGGCAATTATCAGCGCTAACGTCCGGGCCACGTGCCGCCGGCCATCCATGCCGGTCGGTCCTGGGGCCATGGGACTTCTATGGCAGCCTTCCCGAGGAAAAGTTTCCGACCCCACCATCCGAAAGCCCTGTTAACTCGTGGTTCTTTTATGGGGCTTGGTCCCAATAAAACAAGCCTTAAAAAAACAGTTCTCGAGTCAACTAAACACGGTTTTACAAACCCCTGCAAGCCGCTCTTTACAGGCGATGCGACCCCCGTCACGGGTGTTGTCGAAGGTTTCCACTCCGGGCCATTTACGCAGCCAGGTAAGCTGCCGTTTGGCCAACTGCCGTGTGGCAATAATACCCTTTTCCACCATGGTAGGGTAATCCCAATCGCCTTCCAGATAGCGCCAAACCTGGCGATACCCCACCGCCTTGAGCGCCGGCAACTCCGCGTGCAGATCACCGCGCCGGCGCAACGCCGCCACCTCTTCCACCAGCCCGGCCTCCAGCATGGCCATAAAACGGTGCTCGATGCGCCGGTGCAGCTCCGGGCGCGGCGGCACCACCGCCAGGCTGAGCACCGGCCGGTCCAGGCCCGGAAAGCGGAAAAACCCGTCCTCCAGGGCCGTGGCGGCGGTGTCGTGCTCGCCGTGAAAGGCGCTCAACGGGCGGCCCGTGAGCCGGAACACCTCCAGGGCGCGCTGCAATCGCTGGCGGTCGGTGGGCTTGAGCCGGGCGGCGCTGGGCGGGTCCACCCGGGCCAGCTCGCGGTGCACCGCCGGCCAGCCTTCGCGCTCCGCCAGGGCGGCGATTTCAGCGCGCACCGCCGGGTCCGCCTCGGGCAGCGGCGCCAGCCCTTCCACCAGTGCCTTGAAGTAGAGCATGGTGCCGCCCACCAGCAAGGGAATGCGGCCGGCGGCGCTGATCGCCTCGATTTCCGCCAGGGCGTCGGCGCGGAAATCCGCCGCCGAGTAAGGGCGGGCCGGGTCGCGGAACCCCATCAGACGGTGCGGCGCCCGCGCCAGTTCCGCCGCCGAGGGCCGCGCCGCGCCGATATCCAGGCCCTGATAGACCAGCGCCGAATCCACGTTGATCAGTTCCACGGGGAGGGTTTCGGCGGCCTGGATCGCCAGCTCGGTCTTGCCGGCCCCGGTGGGGCCCATCAGCAGGATGACCGGCTGGGGCGCCGGATGTGGGTCGGGCATGCCTATTGCCCCCGCATGAAGAGCCGGTCCAGCTCCTTGACGCTCATCTGGGTCCAGGTGGGGCGGCCATGGTTGCACTGCCCGGAGCGCTCGGTGGCCTCCATGTCGCGCAGCAGGGCGTTCATCTCCGGCACCGTCAGGCGCCGGTTGGCGCGCACACTGCCGTGGCAGGCCATGGACGAGAGCAAGGCGTCCAGCTGCTGCTCGATGCGCTCACTGCTGCCGTGGGCGAGCAGGTCGCTGAGCACATCACGGACCAGCGTCTCGCTGTCCGCGTTGCGCAGCAGCGCCGGCACCTCGCGCACCACCAGGGTTTCCGGCCCGGCGCGCTCGACCATAAAACCCAGGCGCTGGAAAACCTGGGGCTGCTGCTCGGCGAAATCCGCCTCGCGGGAAGACACCGCCATGGACACCGGCACCAGCAGCGGCTGGCTGCGCACTTTCTCCTCGGCCCAGTCCCGCTTCAGGCGCTCGTAGGTGATGCGCTCATGGGCGGCGTGCATATCCACCAGCACCATGCCGTGCTCGTTCTCGGCAACGATGAAAATGCCGTGCAACTGGGCCACCGCGTAACCCAGCGGCGGGGTGTGGGACGCCTCCGGGGCGCCGGTGGGTGCCGGCATGGACGACACCATCTGGCCGTAGGCGCCGGCCTGGCGAGCGCCGTCGGCGATGGAACCGCCAGTAAAAGCACCGCTGTAGCCGCCACCGAAGCCGCCGCCGAACGACCGGCGCGGGCCCTCGGAGACGCCGGGGGCGCCGCCGGCCGGGTTGCCGAGTGCCATATGGCCCTGGCTGGGCGCGGGCACCTCGTCGACCGGCGCGGCTTCGCCGGGGCGGCCCTCGCCGCTGTACTGGTCCTCACCGGGGCGCACCTCGGCGATCGCCCGGTGCAGGCTGCGAAACAGAAAGTCGTGGACCATGCGCTGTTCACGGAACCGCACCTCGTGCTTGGTGGGGTGCACGTTCACATCCACCAGCGCCGGGTCCACCTCGAAGAACAGCACATAGGCCGGGTGGCGGCCGTGGTAGAGCACGTCGGCGTAGGCCTGGCGCACCGCGTGGCTGACCACCTTGTCGCGGATCACCCGGCCGTTGACGTAGAAGTACTGCAGGTCCGCCTGGGAGCGGGAGAAGGTGGGCAGGCCCATCCAGCCGTGCAGCCGCAGGCCGGCGTGCTCGATGTCCACGGTCAGGGCCTGATCCATAAAGGCGCGGCCACACAGACGGGCGACCCGGGCGGCGCGCAGGGTCTCGTCGTCACCGGGCGGCAGCTGATGAATCACTTTCTGGTTGTGGCTGAGCCGGAAGCCGGTCTGGAATTCACTCAGGGCGACCCGCCGGAACACCTCTTCCAGGTGGTTGAATTCGGTTTTCTCGGTGCGCAGGAAACGGCGCCGGGCCGGCGTATTGAAGAACAGGTCCCGCATCGTCACGGTGCTGCCCCGCGGGTGCGCGGTGGGCGCCACGGACGGCGCCATGTCACGCCCTTCCACGGTGACCTGCCAGCCTTCCGCCTGGTCGCCGCTGTTGCTGGCCAGGCTCAGCCGCGACACCGAGCTGATCGCCGCCAGCGCTTCGCCCCGGAAGCCCAGGGTGCCGATCGCCTCCAGGTCTTCCAGGCCGCGAATCTTGCTGGTGGCGTGGCGCGACATGGCCAGCGGCAGGTCGTCCTGATCAATGCCGCCGCCGTCGTCGCGCACCCGGATCAACTTGGTGCCGCCCTGCTCCACGTCCACGCTGATCTGGCGGGCGCCGGCGTCGAGCGCGTTTTCCAGCAACTCCTTGAGCACCGAGGCGGGGCGCTCCACCACCTCGCCGGCGGCGATCTGGTTGGCGAGACGGGAATCCAGCCGATGAATCTTTGCCACAGGGAACTCTCTTTACGTAAACCGGGTTGTGCCGTCAGGACCGGGGAATGGTCAGGGTCTGGCCCACCATGATGCGATCATCGCGGATATCATTGGCGGCGCGCAGGGCCTGCTCGGAGACCTGGTACTGGCGGGCGATGCCGGACAGGGTATCACCGGGCTGGATGCGATGCTGCTCGCCGTTCTCACGCCGCTGGGCGGCGAACCAGCTGCCCGGCGCCGGGTGCGTGCGGAAATACTGCTTCACGCCGTTGACGATGGAGCGCGCCAGCTTCTCCTGGTGGGCACTGGAGGCGAGATTGCGCGCCTCCTGCCGGTTGGAAATAAAGCCGGTTTCCACCAGCACCGAGACCATCTCCGGCTCCTTGAGCACCACGAAGGCGGCCTGCTCCACGGTCTTACGGCCGCCGTGCAGCTTGGTGATCTGTCCCATTTCCTCGAGAATCTGGCGGCCCAGATAGAGGCTGTGCGCCATGGAACCGCTCATGCGCATGTCCGCCAGCACATTGAGCAGGTTGGAGTCGTCTTTCTCTTCCTCGTAGACGCCGGCCACTTTGTCCGATTCGTTGGCCATTTTCGCCACATAGGCGGCGCGGGCGCTGGTGGCGCCGCGATTAGACAGGGCGAACACGCTGGCGCCGTGGGCGCGGGGGTCGGTGAAGGCATCCGCATGGATGGAAATAAACACATCGGCGTGGTTGTCCTGGCGCGCCACCCGGCGGCGTTCGGCGAGCGGCACATAGTAGTCGCCGTCGCGGACCATCACCGCTTTGATGCCCGGCTCCTGGTCGATGCGCGCCTTCACCTTGCGGGCGATCTGCAGCACCACCTCTTTTTCCAACAGATTGCCGGGACCGAGAGCGCCCGGGTCTTCACCGCCATGCCCGGGGTCGATGGCGACGATCATCTGGCGCGGCTCGCCGCTGTCCGCTTCGGGTTCCTCGATGGTTTTCACCGGCTGCGGGTCGCTGTCGAACAGGTCCACCACCAGGCGCCAGCTGTGCGGGTCCACCGGCTTAAGCAGATTGGTGCGCGGGCGCACCGCCGCGCTCAGATCGAACACCACCCGCGTTTTATTCTCATGCTTGCCGACACGGATGTTTTCGATCGGGCTGTCCTGGTAATCCAGGGTGCTCATATCGAACGCCAGATCCGCGTCCATGAGGTCCACCACCACCCGGTCCGGGTCGGCCAGCTTGTCCAGGGAATGCTCCACCGGCTCGGGCAGATCGAACACGATACGGGTGTGGTCCGGGGCCCGGTGCAGGCGCACGGAGTCCACGCTGATCGCCGCGCGGGCGCCGACCATAGCCACCAGGCCGGCCAGCAGCACGGCCATTTTCAGCCCGTTGCGGCGCCCCCATTTACGGACACAGTTATCAGCCATGGGCCCATTCCAGCTTCGCATATCGTCCCTGTTTCTCCACGGCCAGGGTGACGGTGAGGTCCGGCGGCGGAATAACCCCGCTTCCACGTTCAGGCCACTCCAGCACGCACAGTGCATGACCGTCAAAGTAGTCGCGAATGCCGATCATCTCCAGTTCCTCGGGGTCCCCGAGCCGATATAAATCAAAATGATAGATATGGACGCCCGCCACGTCATAGGGTTCCACCAGAGTGTAAGTGGGGCTCTTCACCGAGCCGGCGTGGCCGAGCGCGCGCAGCAGCCCGCGCACCAGCGTGGTCTTGCCGGCGCCCAGGTCGCCGTGCAGGTAGACGCAGTCGCCGGCGCTCAGCCGCGACGCCAGCGCCGCGCCCAGATCCAGCGTGGCCCGCTCGTCGGCGAGAAAGTGCTGTTCGTTCATCTAACGCTCGTCGTTTCCGTTTAGCACCGGCCGCAGCGCGGCCAGCAGGTCGGTGGCCAACAAACCCCGCTCGCCGTCCGCGGCGGCGGCCCGGTCGGCGGCGCGGGCATGGGCCATGGCGCCCAGCGCCGCCGCTTGATAGCCGGGCAGACCCTGGGCGTGCAGGGCGGCGATCACGCCGGTGAGCACGTCGCCCATGCCGCCGGTGGCCATGCCCGGATTACCGTCGCTGATCAGCGCCGTGCCACCCTCACCGCGCACCAGCGTGCCCAGCCCCTTGAGCAAAACGGTGCCGCCGTAGCGGGCGGTGAGGCTTTCCAGCGCCGCGAACCGGTCCGCCTGAATCGTGGCGCCGTCACTGCCGAGCAGGCGCGCCGCCTCACCGGGGTGCGGGGTGAGAATCCAATTGTCGCGGGCGTCGGCGTCCATCTCCACCAGCAGGTTGAGACCGTCCGCGTCGATCACCAGCGGCAACCCGCTTTCCAGGACTGCTTCCAGCAGCACCCGGCCCCAGGGGCCGGCGCCCAGGCCCGGGCCCACCGCCACCACCGAGGCTTTTTCCAGCAGCGGGCGCAGCGATTCGGCACCGTCCACGCCGCGTACCATGATCTCCGGCTGACGGGCGAGCACCGCCGGGGCGTGTTCCGGCCGCGTGGCCAGGCTGACCAGCCCGGCGCCGCAGCGCGCCGCCGCCTGCGCCGTCATCAGCGGCGCCCCGGCGAAACCGTGATCGCCACCCACCACCAGCACGTGGCCGAAATGGCCCTTATGGGCGTCGCGTCGCCGGGGCGGCAGCCATTGCCGCAGACGGGCCGGCGTCGGTCGCCACACCGGCTTGTCGATCTGCTGATAGACCGACCGGTCCACGCCCAGGTCGTCGAACAGCAGCTCGCCGCTATGCACCGGCCCGGCGCCGGTGAGCAGGCCCCGGTTCACGCCGATAAAGGTGATCGTGCAATAGGCGCTGAGCACCGCGCCGGCCGGGGCGCCGGTGTCGGCGTTGAGGCCGGAGGGCACATCCAGGGCCAGCACCGGCTTGCCAAGACGGTCCAGCGCCTCGATCAAAGCGCGCATGTCCTCGCGCAGGGCGCCGCTGATGCCGGTGCCGAGCAAGCCGTCCACCAGCAGCGGCGCGTCGGCGGGCAGCTCGTTCAACGACAGCGCCCGCATCGGCACGCCGGCATCGCGGGCGCGCCGGGCCATGGTGCGGGCGTCGCCTTTCATCCGTTCCGGGTCGCGCAGCTGGTAGATCACCGGTTCCAGGCCGGCCTCGCGGGCCAGCCGGGCCACCACATAGCCGTCGCCGCCGTTATTGCCGCCGCCGCACAATACCGCCGGGCGGGAGGCCGCCGGCCAGCGCGACAGCAATAGCTCGAACGCGGCGCGGCCGGCGCGCTCCATCAGTTCCTCACCGCTGAGGCCGGCCTCACCGGCCAGACGGTCCAGTTCGCGGGTCTGATCGGCGCTGTACAGCGCTTCGGGTAACGATCTTACGGGCATTCGCTGCTATCCTGGGCTCCGCCGTGGAAGCTTCGCTGCGGTATTCGACGACAGTATATAAGACACTCATGCCCAACCGCACCACACCTCAATGGGACCTGTACGGCGTCCATCTGGCCGCGTTCATGCTGGCGGGCACCGCCCTGTTCGCCAAATTAGTGCCGCTGCCGGCGCTGGACATCACCGCGCTGCGCGGCGCCATCGCCGCCGCTGCCCTGCTGCTGGTGATGCTGCTGGGGCGGGCCCGGTTGCGGCTGCCGTCGGCGCGTCACTACCTGGCCATGCTGGTTGGCGGCCTGCTCTTCGCGGTCCACTGGATGACCTATTTCCACGCCATGCAGGTGTCCACGGTGGCGGTCGGGGTGGTGGCACTGCTCACCTTCCCGGTGATCACAGCGATGATCGAACCTCCCCTGCTGGCGCGGCGCGCGCCGGACCGGCCCGCACTGATCGCCGGCCTGGGCGTGCTGGCCGGCGTCACGCTGATCGGCCTGGAAGGCGGCCTGGGCGGCAATGTGCCGCTGGGGCTGTCCGTGGGCGTGTTTTCCGCAACGCTTTATTCGCTGCGTAACCTGCTGCAGAAACGGTTTCTGCAGGGCGTTTCCGGCCCCCAGGTGATGCTCTACCAGGGCACCCTGACCGCGCTTTTGTTCGCGCCTTTTCTCAGCGTCTCTCCCGGCGAGCTGACGCTCGGCACCTGGGGGCTTTTGCTGCTGCTGGGCACCGTCTTCACCGCCGTGCCGCACACCCTGATCACCCACGCGCTGCGCCGCGTCAGCGCCACCGGCGTGTCGTTCGTGCTCGCCCTGCAAGTGCCCTACGCCACTTTGCTGGCGGCGCTGGTGCTGTCGGAAATACCCGGCCCCCTGGCGATTCTCGGCGGCGCCCTGGTGGTCGGCGCCGCCCTGTACGTGACCACCTGGCAACGGCGCGCGGCCCTGGCCGCGGCCGGCAGCGGTTGATCGCCAAGGCTATGGATTTCGTCGACCTGAAACAGCGCATTGCCGAGCACGCCCGGGCGCTGGGCTTCCAGCAAATGGGCGTCGCCGACCTGGATCTGAGCCAGGCGGAGCAGCGCCTGCACGACTGGCTGGCCGCCGGTCGCCACGGCGAGATGGGCTGGATGGCCGCCCACGGCAACAAGCGCTCGCGGCCGGCGGAGCTGGAACCGGACACCGTGCGGGTATTGTCGCTGCGCATGGACTATCTGCCCCCGGACACCCAGCCGGTGAAAGTGCTGCAGCAAAAGGAAAAAGCCTACGTGTCCCGCTATGCCCTGGGCCGCGACTACCACAAGCTGGTGCGCAAACGGCTGGCGCGGCTGGCGGCGCTGATCCGCGAGGAAGTGGCCGACACCCGCCTGGCCCGAGCCTTCGTGGACAGCGCGCCGGTGATGGAAAAACCGCTCGCCGAAAAAGCCGGACTCGGCTGGCAAGGCAAGCACACCCTGATTCTCAATCGCCAGGCGGGCAGCTGGTTTTTCCTCGGTGAGATTTACACCGACCTGCCGCTGCCGGTGGACGAACCCGCCGAGGACCACTGCGGCAAGTGCTCGGCCTGCATGACGGTGTGCCCCACCGACGCCATTGTCGCGCCCTACCAGCTGGACGCCCGGCGCTGCATTTCCTACCTGACCATCGAGCACCCCGGGTCGATCCCGGAAGACCTGCGTCGCGGCATCGGCAACCGGGTGTTCGGCTGCGACGACTGCCAGCTGATGTGCCCCTGGAACCGCTTCGCGTCGCACAGCAAGGAAACCGATTTCCAGCCGCGCCACGGCCTGGCGGACAGCGAGCTGGTGACGCTGTTCCAGTGGGACGAGGCGACCTTCCTGCGGCGCACCGAGGGCTCGCCGATCCGCCGCGCCGGCTTCGAGCGCTGGCGGCGCAACCTGGCGGTGGCCCTGGGCAACGGGCCGGCCTCACCCGAGGCGCTGGCGGCCCTGGAAACGGCCATCGACGACCCCAGCGAATTAGTTCGGGAGCACGCCGCCTGGGCCCTTCAGCGCCTTCGCGAAAAACAAGGCTCATAACACTCTAGCGGGAAATCCAGCGCCATGACTCCGTAGCCCGGTTCGGTCTCAGTGCCTGTGTCCAGGACCCGCCGTGAATACGTCCCTGTAGGCTTGTGTTCGGCTCCCTGCCTCACACAGTCCTGGACACAGGCACTGAGACCGAACCTCCCGAATGGTGTCAGCTGCCGAGCGCGGCCTAGTAGAAAGGTTCGGCGCCAGCGATAACCCGTGGCGGTGGAAGCTTCGCATCAGCGAGGTACCGGGCAGGGCTGCCCAGGACCGTATTTGGCCAGGGACGGCCAAATCCGAGCCTACACGGATGTACTCGTGGCGTGTCCTGGGCAGCCCTGCCCGGTACCTCGCCCCTGCTGGAGAGACCTCTCAGCCCGGCGTTACAAGCGGATCAGGTGCTCGCGGTAGTAGGCCAGCTCCTGGATCGACTCGCGGATGTCGTCCAGGGCCAGATGCTTATTCTCCTTCTTGAAGCCGGCCAGGATGTCCGGCTTCCAGCGCCGCGCCAGCTCCTTGAGCGTGGACACATCCAGGTTGCGGTAGTGGAAAAACGCTTCCAGGCGCGGCATGTAATTGGCCAGGAAACGGCGGTCCTGGCAGATGCTGTTACCGCACATCGGGGACATGCCCGCTTCCACGTACTGCTCCAGAAACACCAGGGTGCGGCGCTCGGCCTCGGCGTCGTCCAGGTCGCTTTTACGGACCCGCTCCACCAGGCCGGAATTGTTGTGGTGCTCGGTGTTCCATTCGTCCATGCCGTTGAGCAGCGCGTCGCTCTGATGCACCGCCATCACGGGCCCCTCCGCGAGGACGTTCAAATGGGCGTCGGTGACGATAGTGGCGATCTCGATGATGCGGTCATTGGCCGGGTCCAGCCCGGTCATTTCCAGGTCGATCCAGATCAGGTTGTCTCGTGATTGCGTCATGGGGCTCCCGAATGATCAATGCGATGCAGGTTGCAGGATAACGGATCGGGGCCGGCTCCTGTATCCTGCAGCCTGCACCCCAGCTATCGGCGGTACGGCCGCCCAGTGATTTATGGCGAAACGCAAACTGAACCGGCGCCAGAAGTGGCGGATCGAAAAAATCCAAGCGGAGCGGCGCCAGCGGGCCCAGCACCGGGCCAGCGAGCAGAACCCGGTGGCCACCGCCCTGGGCGATGAACAATTGGGTACGGTGGTGGCGCACTTCGGCGGCCAGGTGCTGGTGGAAGACGACCACGCGGCCCCCGCGCGCTGTCACTTCCGCGCCAACCTGGAACAGCTGGTGGTGGGCGACCGGGTGATCTGGCAGGCGCCGCGCGTGGAAGGCGACGGTGATGGCGTGGTCACCGCGATTGAGCCCCGGCAGAGCGTGCTCAAGCGACCCGACAACTACGGCAACCTGAAACCGGTGGCCGCCAACGTGGACCGTCTGCTGGTGGTGTTCGCGCCCATGCCGGTGCCTTCCACCGCCCTGCTCGACCGCTATCTGGTGGCGGCGGAGCTTTCCGGGATTCCCGCCACCCTGGTGCTGAACAAGGCGGACCTGATCGATGCGGAGAGCCGCGACGCCCTGGACCACATCACCGATATTTACCGCGATCTGGGCTACCCGGTGATCGAAGCGTCCGCCGAGGACGGCGCCGGCCTGGCCGCACTGAAAACAGCGCTGACCGGGCATACCTGCGCGTTCGTGGGGCAATCCGGCGTCGGCAAGTCATCCCTGGTGAACGCGGTGCTGCCCGGCGCCGAGCTGGCGGTGGGCGACCTGTCCGGGGTCTCCGGCCTGGGCCAGCATACCACCACCACCGCGCGCCTGTTCCGCCTGCCGGAAGGCGGCCGGCTGATCGATTCACCGGGGATCCGCGAATTCGGGCTCTGGCACATCAGCGAAGAGGAGCTGCTGCACGGCTACCGGGAGCTTTCCGAACGGGCCGGCCATTGCCGTTTCCGCAACTGCACCCACCGCCACGAGCCGGGCTGCGCCCTGCACGAGGCGGCGGAGAACGGCGAGGTGAGCGAGGAGAGGCTGCACAATTTCTTCCAGATCGCCGACACCCTGGATGAGGAAGGCCGCGAACGCTACCGGTAGACCTTTGGGGAACACATCTGACAGCCATGGGGTCCCTCCATTACAATCAGGTCTGTTTTCACGCACCCCATTCCGCAGCGAAGACGATTAGCCATGACCGCTCAACTGCCGCTATTGCTGGAACCCGCCGACCTGGCGGGACATTTGGACGACGACAATCTGCTGATCGTGGATCTGAGCAAGGATCAGGTCTACGACCAGGCCCACGTGCCCGGCGCCGTACACCTGGACTTCAAGCGCCTGCTCGCCGGCACCCAGCCGGCGCCCGGGCTGCTGCCCAGCGACGACGCCCTGTCCGCCCTGTTCTCCGAGCTGGGCTTGACCCCCGACACCCAGGTGGTCGCCTACGACGATGAAGGCGGCGGCTGGGCCGGGCGCCTGCTGTGGACCCTGGATGTGATCGGCCATAAGAAATATTCCTACCTCAACGGTGGCATCCACGGCTGGCTGGCGGCGGAACTGAGCACCAGCAGCGACCGCACCCGGCCGGAGCCCAGCGACTACCAGGTCGGCGAGCACGACCCGGCCACCAGCGTCGATCTGGACTACGTGCTCAAGCACCACACCGACCCGGACGTGGTGATCTGGGACGCGCGCTCGGAAGAGGAATTCGCCGGGGTACGCGCCTTCGCGCAGAAAGCCGGCCATATTCCCGGCGCCACCCACTACGAGTGGACCGACGCCATGGACAAGCACAACAACCTGCGCCTGCGCGACCTGGAAGAGGTTCGCCGGGAGCTGGCCGAGCGCGGCATCCAAGGCAACAAGGAAGTGATCACGCACTGCCAGACCCACCACCGCTCCAGTTTCACCTGGCTGGTGGGCAAGATCCTCGGTTTCGAGCGCATCAGCGGCTACCCCGGCTCCTGGGCCGAATGGGGCAACCACCCCGACACCCCGACGGAAAAGTCCGAGTAACCACCTTGAGGCTCACTCTTTGCACGCTCTAAAAGAAAAGCTGTTTATCGCGTTCCAGCACCTCGTCCCCCAGCACCTCCTGTCCCGCCTGGTGGGCTGGGTGGCGCGCAGCGAGATCCCCTGGATCAAAACCACCTTCATCAACCGCTTTATTCAGCACTTCGGGGTGGACCTGGGCGAAGCGGAAATTGAAGACCCGGACCGTTTCGAGAATTTCAACGCCTTCTTCACCCGCGCGCTGAAAGACGGCGCCCGCCCCATCGCCGACGGCGAGCGGGTGCTGGCCTGCCCGGCGGACGGCACCGTCAGCCAGCTGGGCCCATTGCGCGGCGGCGACCTGTTCCAGGCCAAAGGCCACCACTATTCCGCGTTCGAATTATTGGGCGGTGACGGCGCGCTGGCGGCGGAGTTCCAAAACGGCCATTTCGCCACCGTCTATCTGTCGCCGAAGGATTACCACCGCGTGCACATGCCGTTCACCGGCACCCTGCGCGAAACCTGCTACGTGCCCGGGCGCCTGTTCTCGGTGAACCAGACCACCACCGAGCGGGTGCCGCGCCTGTTCGCCCGCAATGAGCGGCTGGTGTGCGTGTTCGATACCGAGGTCGGGCCGATGGCGGTGGTGCTGGTGGGGGCGATGATCGTGGCCGGTATCGAGACCGTGTTCGCCGGTCAGATTACGCCGCAGTCCACCAGCGTGACCCGCGTGGACTATCGCAATCCGGCGCCGGTGACCCTGCGCAAGGGCGACGAGCTGGGTCGCTTCCTGCTCGGCTCCACGGTGATCGTGCTGTTCCGCGCCGCCGAGTTCGGCTCCGAGCTGACCGCGGGCGCCGCCGTGCGGATGGGCGAAGCCTTCGGGTCGGTGCGCCAGTAAAGACCCGTGTTCGCCGGGGCTTGGCTTGTGGGAGCGGGCCATGCCCGCGAAAGGGAGCGAAGCTGCCGGCGGGATGCCAGAGACCTGGGTTCTTCAGGTGTCCGGCGCTCCGTATCCGAGACGCGGT
>DGNT01000048.1 GCA_002389055.1 Alcanivorax sp. UBA4485 | reverse complement strand
CACCCGCGCCGGTGATCAGCACTGCTTTATCTTTTAAGGAATGATCGCCCATGTCCCCTCCCGAGATTGCAAACGAAATAGGAGAGCATACCGCACCGGGCGGTGGGCGCCGAGCGTCCCGGTGCCTCAGTCCTCGGGAGGGCGGTCGCTACTCTCGGAAGGGTGGGTGAGCCGGGCGATCACCGCCGCGTAGCGGTCGCCGCTGAAGGTCGGCAATGAGCAGCGCTTGTCGGTGCAGACGTACGCCGCTGCCCGGTCGGTGGCGGGGTATTGCACGTCCGGGTTGGGCAGCGGGCCCTCTTCCCGGTCCCACCATTCGATGCGCTTGTAGTCACCGGGTTCGGCGAGCGCCAGGCGGTACAGCGCGCGGGCTTGAGGATCGTCCTTGGCGCCGACAATGGTGAAATGACGGGGCGCCCGCGCCAGTTCCTGGTCCGCCAGCAGAATGCCGGCCTCTTCCACGCGGGCGGTGGCGATCGCCGGGGTGGCGAGATAGCGCATGCCGTGCTCGGCCAGCGCCCGCCAGGCCGTATCGCCGGTGTAATGGTGCAGCAGGTTGGCGAAGCGGGTGACGGAAATGTTTTCTTCGATGCGTGCCGCCGGCGCCACCGGCACTCCGGGCTCGGCGACGCTGGTGATAAAGCCGGCGCCGTCCTGGCGGAAATGGCGGTCGATAAAGCCGGCGGCGCCGGTGGCGCAGTCCAGCCACGGTCGTTCGGCGGTGCTTCGGTACAGGCTCAGGCAGGCGCGCCCTATGGCCAGGCTGTCGCCCAGGTAGGGGCCGGCCGGGTCCTTGGCGTCATGGCGGAAGCCGCCGCCCGGCAGCCGCCGTTCCGCCAGCACCCAGCGCGCCGCCTGGCGGGCACGGTCGAGGGCGGCGGTGTCGCCGGTGGCGTCGTGGAAACGGGTCAGCGCTTCGATGGCCCAGCCGTTTTCCCGGGCGTATCGATGGGTGTCGACCCGGGGGATGCCCTCCTGGCGCCGGGCCTCATCGTCTTTTTCGAAATAGCCGGCGCTGTGCTGGCCCGGTACCACGTCCGCGTCCTGGCTGGTGTAGAAGGCGCCGTCCGGGCCGCTGAGAAAGGTGTTGAGGTAGTCGATGGTGCTGCGGGCGGCGCGCAGGTCGTCCGGGTCCTGCCACTGGGCGTAGGCCAACGCATAGATACGCAGATACCCGGCCTGGGAGGTCATGATTTTCTCGAAGTGGGGGTAGTGCCAGTCGCCGCCGGTGGAATACTGATAGATGCCACCCCACACCGGGTCGATCAGATTGTAGGAGGCGTCCAGGGTCTGCCGGGCCTTGCGCGCTTCGCGTTCGTCACCTTGCCAGGCTTCGCGCAGGGCGTATTCCACGCTGTCCCGGTCGAGGAATTTCTGCGCCAGGTCCAGGCCGCCGTTGTCCCAGTCATAGCTGCGCTCGTGCATGTCGAGCAATTCGTCGCGCACCGCTTCGGTAAGCAGCGGTGAGCCGGCGAAGTCGTCCACGGTGTCGGTGCGCGTGGCGGCTTCCGGGCTGGGGTCGGCGACGATGGCGGTGAGCAGCCGCATGAATTTATCCGGCGGGATATAGCCGGCGCGCTTGACGATTTCGGTGCCCCCGGCGTTGAACACAATGGTCGCCGGCCAGCCGTAGTCGCGGAAGCGGTTGGCCAGATCCGGCCGCCGGTCCTGGTCCACTTTCACGGCCACATAGTGCTGCGCCAGATAGGCGGCCACGTCCGGGTTGGCGTAGGTCTCCCGGTCCATGACGTGGCACCAGTGACACCAGACGGCGCCCAGATCGAGCAGTACCAGCTTGTCTTCCTTCGCGGCTTGTTCGAAGACCGCCGGTGACCAGCTTTGCCAGTCCACCGGGCTCTCGGTGTCAGCGGCCCGTGCGCCGCCAGCCAGGAACAGACCGGTCAGCGCCAGTGAAAGCAGGGTGACCGCGACAGGGAAAACGGGGCGGGTGGGACGTATTGCGGAAACACTGGGCATGGCGGACCTCCGGGTAGCTGTCTCGATCATCCGCCCGTGGCCGGCTGACGGCTGTGAAGGCGGCGCTTACTCGGTCTCGGTCTCCGGTACCTGCCAGCTGATGGTGACGGTCTGCTTGCCCCACTCAATCGCCGACGCCCGATCCTCCATCAGGATGTCGATCTTATCGGTCCAGCGCCGGTTCATCTTGTCGCGCACCACGTATTCGCCTTTCAGACCCTCGATCCGCACCACGGTTTCGTGGCCCAGGCCCTGTGGGATCAGATCCCGCGACACGGCGATGGCTTTCATGCCGGGCTCCAACTGGTCGCCCCAGGCGGCCAGACCCACGTTGCCTTTCTTGGTCTCCGCTTCGGACAGGGTGTAGGCGGTGGCCGTGACGTCCTCGGTACGCGTTTCCATGGAATCACAGGCGGCCAGTGGCAGGCTCAGCAGTGTGGCCCACAACGCCAGGCGCGGCGGGCTTCGATGGACAGTCATGGCGTCCCCCGGGTTGTTATGTCATTGCTATTAAACACCAAGGTGGCAAGGCGGGAGTGAACGGGGCATCAAACCGGTTAATCGCCGGCGGGGTCCTCAAGCATCTGACGATGCACCCGGACCGCCGTGCGGCTGGGGCGGATGACGATGCCGCGCGCCTCGGTGTGGGCGCGTGTGATGGCGGCGCCGAACAGCAGAATCAGCGACGAGTAGTAGACCCACAGCAGCAGCAACACCAGCGAGCCGGCGGCGCCGTAGGTGGAGGCGGTGGCGGTGTGGGACAGGTAGAAGGCGATCAGAAAGCGTCCGAGAATAAACAGAAGGGCGGTCACCAGGGCGCCGGAGATCACGTCTTTCCAGCGCAGTACCGCGTCCGGCAGCACCTTGAAGATGGTGGCGAACAGCAGCGTCACCACCACCACCGAGACCAGGGTCTCCAGGCCCACCACCAGGCCCGCCGGGATCGGCAGCCAGTCCCGGGCGAACACCATGATTGCCTGCAGCACCACGCTCAGAAACAGCGACACCATCAGTACGAAGCCGATGGAAAGCACCACGGTGAGCGACATCAGACGGCTTTTCAGCAGCGCCAGGATGGTGTTGCGGGAAGGACGTGGGGCGATGTCCCAGACGTTATTCAAGGAACGCTGCATCTGCGCGAACACGGTGGTGGCACCGACCACCATGGCGCCCAGGCCGATCAGCGTGGGCAGGATGCCGCCCTGGTCGATCTGGTTGGCGGCGACGGCGGTGCGCACCGTCTCGGCGGCGTCGGTGCCGATGGTTTCCTGCAGCTGGGTCATGATGCGGGCCATGGCGGCGTCGGTGCTCATCACCAGGCCGATCACCTGCACCGCCAGGATCACCACCGGGGCAATCGAGAACAGAGTGAAAAACGCCAACGCGCCGGCGTAGCTGACCGCGTTGGCGTCCAGCCAGAACCCCACCGCGTTCTTTATCACGCGGAAGACGTATTCCGCCGCTGCTTTCATCGCTGCCATTCCCCTGATCATCTCCGGCAGTGTAGCGGCCCATGGCGGCGCTGTCGTGAACGCTGCCGGTGCGCCGGAGGGTCAGTCGTCGCTCAGACCGTAGGCGATGATGGCGTCACCGGCCTTGGTGCCTAGGGAGCCGTGGCCGCCGGCCACCACCAGCAGGCGCTGGCGGCCCTGGGAGTCCAGATAGGTCATCGGCGTGGCCTGACCGCCGGCGGGCAGGCGGTCTTGCCACAGCTGCTCGCCGGTGGTGACGTCGTAGGCGCGCACATAATAGTCAATGGTGCCGCTCATGAACGCCACGCCGCCGGCGGTGACGATCGGGCCGCCCAGGTCCGGCACGCCCATTTTGAACGGCAGCGGCAGCGGCGACTGGTCACGCACCGTGCCATTGCGGTGTTTCCACGCCACCTTGCCGCTGCGCAGGTCCAGGCCCGCCACATAGCCCCACGGCGGTTGCTGGCAGGGCAGGCCCAGCGGCGACAGGAAGGGTTTCAGGGAGACCGCGTAGGGCGCGCCGTAGTTTTCGTTCAGCCCCGGTTTGCCGTCGGACACATAGTTGCTGGTGTCGTCCTGACGCGGGATCAGCGTGGATATGAACGCCAGATAGCTCGGCGTGGTGAACGCCACCTGCCGTTCCGGGTCCACCGCCAGGGCGCCCCAGTTGAACACGCCGAAATTGCCCGGATAGATCAGGCTGCCCTGTTCCGAGGGCGGCGTGTAGCGGCCCTGGTAGTTCAGCCGCTGGAACTGGATGCGGCAGATCAGCTGGTCGAACAGGGTAGCGCCCCACATGTCGCGGCCTTCCAGCGGCGGCGGGTTGAGGCTCAGTGACGAGCTCGGCTGGGTGTCGGCCACCGGCTGGTAGCCAAGGCTCTCCGGCGCCTTATCTTCGCTCACCGGCAACACCGGCTCGCCGGTGCGGCGGTCGAGTACGTAGACGTCGCCCTGTTTGGTGGGCGCCACCAGCACTGGCACCGAACCCTTGTCGGTGTCCAGGTTCATCAGGCTCGGCTGGGCCGGCACGTCCATGTCCCAGAGGTCGTTGTGCACGGTCTGGAACACCCAGCGCAGCTCGCCGGTATTGATGTCGAGGGCGACGATCGACGACGAGAACGGCGCTGAGTCGGTGGTGCGGTCCTTGCCCCACTGGTCGGGGACTTGATTGCCCATCGGCAGGTAGATCAGGCCGAGCGCTTCGTCGACGCTGGACACCGACCAGGAGTTGGGGGTGCTGGTGCTGTAGGTGTCGCCGGGGGCGATCGGATCGGTCTGCCCGGGGTTGCCCGGGTCCCAGTTCCAAACCAGTTCGCCGGTGTCGACGTCGTAGGCGCGGATCACGCCGGAAGGCTCTCGGGTGGAGACGTTGTCGTTCACCGCGCCGCCGATGATGACGTAGTCCTCGGTGACCACCGGCGGCGAGGTGGAATAGTAGAAGCCCTGTTTCTGGTGCGGCATGTTGGCCCACAGATCCACCGAACCGTTGTCGCCGAAACCCGGGCAGCGTTCGCCGGTTTCCGGGTCCAGGGCGATCAGGCGGGCGTCGCCGGTGGGCAGAAACAGGCGGCGCTGGCAGGTCGGGTCGGCGTTGAGGTTCCGTTCGCCGGACGCGGCCACCGCGCTGTCCTCGCCGAGTGCGGGCGTTTCCGCCCGCTGGTGGCCGTCAAAATAGGACAACCCACGGCAGGTCTGGTGCTGGCGGCTGATGTCCTTGTCGATTTCCGGGTCGAACTTCCAGATCTCTTCACCGCTGTCCGCGTCCAGGGCGATCACCCAATGGTGCGGCGTGCACAGGTAGAGGGTGTTCTCGATCTTGAGCGGTGTGACCTCGTAGGTGGTCTCCACCGGGTCACCCTCTCCGCGCAGGTCGCCGGTGTGGTAGGTCCAGATCGGCTCGAGCCGGCCGGCGTTGTCCGGGGTGATCTGCTCCAGGGGCGAGTAACGCTGGCCGAAACCGGTGCGGCCGTAGGCGTGCCAGTCGCCGTCGGCAATATTGCTTTGCGAGCTCTGCGGCGGCTGAGGCGTGCGGGCGGTGGGCAGTTCACCGCGCACGCCGTTGGGGTCCGGGCCAAGCAGCGCGGTCAGCGCCAGAGCTCCGGCGGCGACCACCATCACCGCCACCGGCCCGGCGGCCAGCCCCCAGGGCTGACGGCCGCTGGCGTTCAGGCCGCGCGTCACCCAGGGCGTCATCAGCCACAGGCCGATGGCCACGATCACCGCGCCACGGGGCATCAGGGCCCACCAGTCCAGGCCCACTTCCCACACCGACCACAGGCCGGTGCCCAGGATCAGCAGCGCGTAGATCCAGAGCGCGCCGGGGCGGCGCATCACCATCAACACGCCAGTGGCTAAAAAGCCCAGCGCGGCAAGCAGGTAGTAGCCGCTGCCGCCGAGCACCGCCAGCCAGCCGCCGCCGACGGCCAGCGCCAGGCCGATCAAAATCAGAATCCATCCCGTGAACACCGCCATGGTCCTCTCCCTGTTGTGGCTTAGGTGCGAATCAATGCAATTTCATGCGCGGCCGGACCAGCTTGCTGAAGCGGCCCGCCGCCAGCAGCATGATGGTGCGCGGCCAGCCGTACAGCGCCGCCTGGTGCATGCGGTACAGGCCCACGTACATGAGCCGGGCCAGCCAGCCTTCGACGAAGAAGTTGCCGCCTTTCAGGTTGCCCATGAGCATGCCCACGGAGCTGTAGTTGGACAGCGACACCAGCGAGCCGTGGTCGCGGTAGCGGAACGGCTTGGGGTCGCGGTTCATGATCAGGCGGTGCAGGTTCTTGGCGGTGTGGCTGGCCATCTGCTGGGCGGCCTGGGCGCGCGGCGGGATCGGCTTGTCGTCGCCGTCCGGCTTGAGAAAGGCGCAGTCGCCGACCACGAACACCCGGTCGTTGCCCTTCGCCTGCAGGGTCGGCGACACCTCGATCTGGTTGATCTTGTTGAGCGCGAAGCCTTCCAGTTTGCCGACGAAATCCGGGGCTTTGACGCCTGCCGCCCACACCATAAGGTCGGCGCTGAGGGTTTCGTCGTCCTTGGTGATCAGCGCCTCTTCGGTGGCGCGCGCCACCATCACGCCGGTACGCACCGACACGCCGAGGTCTTCCAGGCGTTCCTGGGCGGCGGCGGACACCCGCTCGGACAGGCCGGGCAGAATGCGTGGCAGCGCTTCCACCACCGTTACATTGAGCTGTTTGCGGTCCAGGTGTTCATGGCCGTACAGCTTGAGCATGGCCACCGCATGGTGGATTTCCGCCGCCAGTTCGACGCCGGTGGCGCCGCCGCCGACGATCGCCACGGACACCGGCTCGTCGCGGTAGTTGGCGTGCAGGCAGGTGTTCATAAAGCGCTCGCGGAAGCGCTCCGCCTGGGCGCGGGTGTCCATGAACAGGCAATGATCGCGCACCCCGGGGGTGCCGAAATCATTGCTCTGGCTGCCCACCGCGATCACCAGGTAGTCGTAGTAGAGATTGCGCTCGGGCAACACTTCGTCGCCCTGGGCGTCGGTGATCGGCGCCAGGGTGATGGCGCGCTTGTCCTTGTCCACCCAGGTCATGTTGCCCGGTTCAAAGCGATAGTGGTTGAGGCGGGCGTGGGCACGGTAATCCACCGCGTCCAGGTCGGCGTCGATGGCGCCGGTGGCGACTTCGTGAAAGCGGGGCTTCCAGACGTGCACACTGCTGGCGTCCACCAGGGTGATATCGGCGTGCCCGAACTTGCCCAGTTTGCGTCCCAGCTGGGTGACCAGGGGCAGGCCGCCGGCACCGCCGCCGACCACCACGATCTTTGGTTTGCTCATTCAGAGGGCTCCTTGCATTAAGGGCGCTAGTCTAACGCCGCGTGGGCATTGGCGTGAAATCGGGTTGTGGGGGCAGGCCTTGTGGGAGCGGGCCCCGCCCGCGAAAGGGAGCGAAGCTCCCGGCAGGATACCAGAGGCTTCTCTAACGGCAGCACCAACAGCGTCTCCGGGATCCTGCCGGGCAACCTTTGCCGGCCGGCTTAAGCCGGCCTTTCGCTTGCAAGGCAAGCTCCCACAAGACCCGCTTCCACCGGGTCCCAACAAAAAAGCCCGCCGGAAGGCGGGCTTTCTTGCGCGGCGCATGGCGCCGCTTCAGGCTTTCGGGCCGGCGGCGCGGATGTCGTCCGTCACGTCGGCGTACTTCTCGGCGAAGTTGTTCTGGAACTGCTCGGCCAGGTCGCGGGCGCGGGCCTCGTAGTTCTCCGGCTCGGCCCAGGTGTTCTTGGGCTTGAGCAGCTTGTCGTCGACACCGGGCACGGACTTGGGCACGTCCAGGTTGATGATGTCCAGGTGCTCGGTCTCGGCGTCGTCCAGCGCACCGCTGAGGATGGCGTTGACCACGCCCCGGGTGGTGGGAATGCTGAAGCGCTCGCCTTCGCCGTAGGGGCCGCCGGTCCAGCCGGTGTTCACCAGGTAGACCTTGGAGCCGAACTCGTCCACGCGCTTCATCAGCAGCTCGGCGTATTCGCCGGCGCGGCGCGGGAAGAACGGCGCGCCGAAGCAGGTGGAGAAGGTGCTCTTGATGCCGTCGCCGGAACCCATTTCGGTGGAGCCCACCAGGGCGGTGTAGCCGCTCAGGAAGTGGTAGGCGGCGGCTTCACGGCTGAGCTTGGACACCGGCGGCAGCACGCCGGTCAGGTCGCAGGTCAGGAAGATGATGTGCTTGGGCTCGCCGCTGCGGTTTTCCAGCACTCGCTTGTCGATGTTTTCCAGCGGGTAGGCGGCGCGGGTGTTTTGGGTCAGCGACACATCGGTGTAATCCGGTTCGCGGCTTTCCTCGTTGAGGATCACGTTTTCCAGCACCGCGCCGAAGCGGATCGCGTCCCAGATCACCGGCTCGTTCTTCTGGCTCAGATCGATGCACTTGGCGTAGCAGCCGCCTTCGATGTTGAACACCACGTCCTTGCCCCAGCCGTGCTCGTCGTCACCGATCAGGTAACGGTCCGGGTCGGCGGACAGGGTGGTCTTGCCAGTGCCGGAGAGGCCGAAGAACAGCGCCACGTCGCCGTTCTCGCCCACATTGGCGGAGCAGTGCATGGGCAGCACGTCTTTTTCCGGCAGCAGGAAATTCTGTACCGAGAACATCGCCTTCTTCATTTCACCGGCGTAGCGCATGCCGGCGATCAGCACCTTGCGCTGGGCGAAATTGAGGATCACGCAGCCGTCGGAATTGGTGCCGTCGCGCTGCGGATCGCACTGGAAATTGACCGCGTGGAGGATCTGCCATTCCTGTTTGTCGCGCGGGTTGAAACGCTCCGGGCGGATGAACAGGGTGTTGGCGAACAGATTGTGCCAGGCGGTTTGCGCGGTCACTTTCACCGGCAGGTAGTGGTCGGTGTCGGCGCCCACATGCAGGTGAGAAACGAAGGTGTCGTCCTCGGTCA
>DGNT01000178.1 GCA_002389055.1 Alcanivorax sp. UBA4485 | reverse complement strand
TGCTGGAGCGGGTGGAGGCCGACTTGGCGGAACACGGTTCCGTCGAGCAACGCCCGAACATGGAAGGGCGCCAGATGATCATGGTGCTCAGCCCGGGCAGCAAGAAGAAAAAGTAACCGGAACCCCGGTTGCTTTTGTTTTATTCACACAACTTGAGATAGGTACCATGCCCAAGATCAAGACAAACCGCGGGGCCGCAAAGCGTTTTAAAAAAACCGCCTCCGGTTTCAAGCGTAAGCAGGCATTCAAAAACCACATCCTGACGAAGAAGTCCGCCAAGACGATTCGTCATCTGCGCCCCAAGACCCAGGTACACGAGTCCGATGTGCCCCTGGTCAAGCGCATGATGCCCTACAGCTAAATCACCGGTTTTTGGAGGTCTGAACAATGGCTCGAGTTAAGCGTGGTGTGCAGGCGCGTCGCCGGCACAAGAAGATTCTCAAGCAAGCAAAAGGTTATTACGGGGCGCGTAGCCGCGTCTTCCGCGTGGCGGTACAGGCGGTCACCAAGGCCGGCCAGTACGCTTACCGTGACCGCAAGGTGCGCAAGCGTCAGTTCCGTCGTCTGTGGATCGTGCGGATCAACGCCGCCGCCCGTGTCAACGGCATGTCCTACAGCCGTATGATCGACGGCCTCAAGAAGGCGTCCATCGAGATCGACCGTAAAGTGCTGGCGGACCTGGCGGTTCGTGATCAGGCAGCGTTTGGTGCTTTGGCCGAGAAAGCCAAAGCGAGTCTCGCCGCCTGAGCTGACTGTCGGTTAGCCTACACGACAGCACTCCGAAACGGGGGAAGAGCTCGCGCTCTTCCCCTTTTTCGTTTTGGGAGCCCTGACTGGCGCTTCCGAAGCAAGGCATAGATAAAAACGGGAACGGGTAAATCGTATGATGGAGAACCTGGAAAGCCTGGTGGAGGCGGCGCTGGCGGCAGTGGCCGGGGCCGGTGACGCGCGCGCGTTGGACGACGTGCGGGTGCGTTACCTGGGTAAGAAGGGGGAGATCAGCGCGCTGCTGAAGAGCCTGGGCGGGTTGAGCGCGGAAGAGCGGCCCAAGGCCGGCGCGTTGATCAACGACGGCAAGCAGCGAGTGCAAACGGCCATTGATGAGCGCCGCCGCACGCTGGAAGAGGCCGCGCTCAACGAGCAGCTGAGCGCCGAGACCCTGGATGTGACCCTGCCCGGCCGGGGCGAACAGCCCGGGGCACTGCATCCGGTCACGCGCATGCGCCGGCGCATGGAAGACTTCTTCCTGCGGCTGGGCTTCGACATCGCCGAAGGCCCGGAAGTGGAAGACGACTTCCACAACTTCGAGGCGCTCAACATCCCCGCCCATCACCCGGCCCGGGCCATGCACGACACCTTCTATTTCGGTGACGGCCGCCTGCTGCGCACCCACACGTCGCCGGTGCAGGTGCGCGTGATGCAGAAGGGCGAGCCGCCGTTCCGCATCATCGCCCCCGGCCGTGTCTACCGTTGCGACTCGGATCTCACCCACACGCCCATGTTCCACCAGGTGGAAGGGCTGCTGGTGGACGAGAACATTACCTTCGCGGACCTGAAAGGCACCGTGGCGGCGTTTCTGAAGTTCGTGTTCGAGGTGGATGACCTGCCGGTGCGCTTCCGGCCCAGCTACTTCCCGTTCACCGAGCCCAGCGCCGAGGTGGACGTGGGCTGCATGACCTGTGGCGGTGACGGCTGCCGGGTGTGCTCGCACAGCGGCTGGCTGGAAATCATGGGCTGCGGCATGGTCCATCCCAAGGTGCTGGAGCACGGCGGCGTGGATGCCACCCGCTACAGCGGCTTCGCCTTCGGCATGGGCGTGGAGCGCCTCGCCATGCTGCGCTACGGCGTCAACGATCTGCGTCTGTTCTTCGAGAACGACGCGCGTTTTTTGTCGCAATTCGCCTAGGGGATTATAAAGAATGCGTTTCAATGAAGCCTGGTTGCGGGAATGGGTCAACCCGGACATCGATAGCGACACCCTGGCCCACCAACTGACCATGGCCGGCCTGGAAGTGGACGCCGTGGAACCGGCCGCACCGCCGTTCACCGGTGTGGTGGTGGGGCAGATCGTAAGCTGCCAGCCGCACCCGGACGCCGACAAGCTGCGCGTCTGTGAAGTCAGTGACGGCGAGAGCACCTTCCCGGTGGTGTGCGGCGCCCCCAACGCCCGCGAGGGCCTGAAAGCGCCGTTCGCCCGGGTCGGCGCGGAGCTGCCCGGCGACCTTAGGATCAAAAAAGCCAAGCTGCGCGGCGAGCCCTCCGAAGGCATGCTGTGCGGTGGCTCCGAGCTGGGCCTCGAAGACCGCATCGACGGTCTGCTGGAACTGCCGGAAGACGCCCCCGTGGGCACCGATATCCGCGACTACCTGTCTTTAAACGACACCGTCATCGAAGTGGACCTGACCCCCAACCGGGCCGACTGCCTGAGCGTGCGCGGCATCGCCCGGGAAGTGGGCGTGCTCAACCGCACCCCGCTTAACGAGCCCGCCATTGAGCCGGTGCCCGCCACCCTGGACGACCGCTTCCCGGTCACCCTGGACGACAGCGATGGCTGCCCGCGTTACCTGGGCCGGGTAATCCGCGGCATCAACGCCGCCGCCGAGACGCCGCTGTGGATGGTGGAGCGCCTGCGCCGCGCCGGCGTGCGCGCCATCGACCCGATTGTCGACGTGACCAACTATGTGTTGCTGGAACTGGGCCAACCGCTGCACGCCTTCGATCTGGCCAAACTGACCGGCGGCATCCGCGTGCGCCGCGCCCGGGCCGGCGAGACCCTGCAAAGCCTGGACGACCAGACCCTGGAGCTCAACGACGACACCCTGCTGATCGCCGACGACAACGGCCCCCTGGCCCTGGCCGGCATCATGGGCGGCCGCCCCAGCGCCGTCTCCGAAAGCACCCGCGACCTGTTCCTGGAGTGTGCCTTCTTCAGCCCGCTGGCCATCGTCGGCCGGGCGCGCCGCTACGGCCTGCACACCGACGCCTCGCACCGCTATGAGCGCGGTGTCGACCCGGCCCTGCAACAGCGCGCCCTGGAACGCGCCACCGCGCTGATCCTGGAGATCGCCGGCGGCGAAGCCGGCCCGCTGGACGAAACCCTGGCCGAGGACAAGCTGCCCGAGCCCGTCACCATCGAGCTGAGCGCCGAGCGCGTGACCCGCCTGCTGGGCGCGCCCCTGGACGACGCCAACATCGTCGACATTCTTGAGCGCCTGGGCATGGCGGCGACCGAAACCGGCGCCGGCCAGTGGTCGGTGCGCGCCCCCAGCTGGCGCTTCGACATGGCGATCCAGGAGGACCTGATCGAAGAACTGGCCCGCGTGCACGGCTACGAAAACCTGCCCAGCCGCGTGCCCGCCGGCACCCCCGCCGGCGACCCGGCCCCGGAGAAAGAACTGCCGCTGCGCCGCCTGGGCGACACCTTGCGCGACCGGGGTTATATGGAAGCCATCACCTACAGCTTCGTGGCGCCGGAACTGCAGGCCAAGGTGGACCCGGACCACGCCCCGCTGGCGCTGCTCAACCCGATCTCCGCCGATCTGGGCGTGATGCGCACCGGCCTGATCGCCGGCCTGCTGAGTGCCGCCGAGCGCAACGTCAACCGCCAGTGCAGCCGCCTGCGTCTGTTCGAGACCGGCCTGCGCTTCGTGCCCGGCCCGGACGGCCTGGTCCAGGAGCCGATGGTCGCCGGCCTGCTCTACGGCAGCGCCCAGCCCGCCCACTGGGAGGGCAAGCCGCGCCCGGTGGACTTCTACGACCTGAAAGGGGACGTTGAAGCGCTGCTGGCCCTGTCACAGCCGGACGCCTTCGCGTTCCAGCCGGGCAGCCACCCGGCGCTGCATCCCGGCCAATGCGCCGAAGTGACCCGTGACGGCCGCACCGTGGGCCACCTTGGCCGCCTGCACCCGCGCCTGGCCGCGGAGCTGGACCTGCCCAAGGGCCTGTACCTGTTCGAACTGGCCCTGGAGCCCCTGCGTCTCGGCCGTCTGCCGCACTTCGAGCCGGTCTCCGACCAGCCCCGCGTGCAGCGCGACCTGGCCTTCGTGGTCGACGCCGACGTGCCCGCCGGCGAGATGGTCGCCGCCGCCCACCAGGCCTGCGACGACCGCCTCCGCCAGGTGCATATTTTTGACCTCTACCAGGGCGACAACATCGAGGCCGGACGCAAAAGCCTGGCCCTGACCTTGACCTTCCAGGATCCTTCGCGCACTCTTAAGGATGCTCAGGTCAACGACCTGGTTGAAGCGGTAGTATCTCAGTTAAAACAACAGTTTAAGGCGACCCTCAGGGACTGAAGAAAGGGCCTGGATTGAGGCATTTCCAATGGCGTTGACCAAAGCAGACATGGCCGACCGGCTGTTCGAGGAGCTCGGTCTCAACAAGCGCGAAGCCAAGGAACTGGTGGAGATGTTCTTCGAGCAGATTCGAGACTCACTGGCCGAGAACCGGCCGGTGAAGCTCTCCGGATTCGGCAACTTCGACCTGCGCGACAAAAGCGAGCGCCCCGGCCGGAACCCGAAAACCGGGGAAGAGATCCCGATCTCCGCGCGCCGCGTGGTCACCTTCCGTCCCGGGCAAAAACTGAAACAGCGGGTGGAAGACTATGCTCGAACCCAGTCATAACGACGAACTGCCGGCGATCCCCGGCAAGCGCTACTTCACCATCGGTGAGGTCAGCGAGCTGTGCGACGTCAAGCCGCACGTGCTGCGCTACTGGGAGCAGGAATTCCCCCAGCTCAAGCCGGTAAAGCGGCGCGGCAACCGCCGCTACTACCAGCGCCAGGACGTGCTCACCATCCGCCAGATCCGGGGCCTGCTCTACGAGCAGGGCTTCACCATCGGCGGCGCCCGTCAGCAGCTCTCCGGCGACGCCAACGTGGAGCAGTCCACCCGCTACCACCAGATGATCAAGCAGATGATCGTCGAACTGGAAGACGTGCTGGACGTACTCAACGCGGACCGCATCAACAGCGTCCGCCATCCCTGAACCCGGCCTGCTCAACTCCTGAGCATCCGCGCCAACGGGTGCGGATTCCGGGTTCCATCCGACAGGGGAATCCGTTATGATTCCCGCCGCTTCGCCGCACTGAACCTTCCCCGGGCGGAGCCACACAATTTCGGGGCGTAGCGCAGCCTGGTAGCGCACTTGCATGGGGTGCAAGGGGTCGAAGGTTCGAATCCTTCCGTCCCGACCAAATAAAACAAGGGGTTAGGCGATTCACAGCCTAGCCCCTTTTTTGTTGTCTGCATTTTTGCCCCACTTTTTGCCCCACCGAATAATTGCTCGGCCTCGGAGTGGCACCCCGGTCGCGTAGAAGGCCCTTTTCCAAAGCGGGGCGCACCCGTGGAGCTCTATCTGTCCGAGGTGATTAAGGGCAGGGTGGTTTGTCGATTCCTGCAGCGGCGTGCTGAAGAGCATCCCTGGCCTGCGCGAGCCTAACGCCAGGCTCCTCCGCCGTACCCTCTACAACAACCCTGTGCGCGTCCTGGTGCATTCCCAGAGGGCGTCAAGGTGCACGGCTATGAGGAAGGGGGCCGGGAGTGGCTACAGCGGTGGGCGGATCACCTGGAAACGCTTCGGTAGATACTGGCTTTCAGTCTGTACTGTTGTCCGGGGGTGGAGGAGGGGTGCGTGGTAGGGAGGCCGAGGAGCGTCTACGCGCCTTTGGAATCCGGGATAGCTCGTCCTGGTACTCATCGCGTATCACGCTTGCTCTTTCCTCGACCAAACCTTCGAATGCTTCGCGCTCTTCTTGGGCCGCCTGGTCCGTTATTGTGAGGCCTTCTAGCTGAACCTCCACGTTTGCGGCCCGGTTGGTGAGCTGCGTGATAACACGCTGGTGTTGCTCAAGGCGCTGCTTCTGCAGCTCTTCTTTGTGTTCCGCTTCTTGACTCGCTTTCTGGCTCGCTTCTGCAAGGCGCCGGTCCATTTCGGCCCGGAAATCCCGGCTCATGCTGTTCTCTCGGCGCACGAGATCCTCAAGAGCTTCGCTGATGGTCATATTCTGATTTTTGGCAAGATGGCGCAGCAAAGGCCGTAGATCTTTTCTCATTCTTAAGTTGTAGGTGCTGAACTGCTTATCGTCCCGCCTTTTTTTCCACTGGTAGTACGCGGAGCGCATCCTCAGCTCCAGCATGAGGTATGGAGCGTGCGCAGGATCTTGTGGCATTTGGGTGGCCTGATCGCGCGCCGGCCACTCCGCTACCAGCCCGCTCAGACGCGATTGAAGTGACCGCCAGCCATTCGCTGGACCGACTATGTGGCCTCGCTGACCGAGATACTTGGTAGCCCATTCACAGTGCTCTTGGTCTTCGAACTTAAACCAGTCGAGCCACTCCCTCCCCATTGGATTTCCCCCACGTCTGTCTTAGATCTGAGATGTCCGAAATTATATTCTTGATTGTATTATTACACATCAACGATTAGAGTTGTGACGTGTTTTAATTCTATTTTTAATAGGTGTTAATTTTGGATGAAAGCGCGCTTGACGGCAAGCTGGGTGGCATGGCGTGGCTATTAACCACGGAAGATCCAGCGCTTTCACCAGAGGCTAGGTACTTACTGGTGCGAGTGTGGCTCATGTTCGGAACCTCTCCGGTGAGACTGAAAATTAAGCAGTTACAGGAGTTGTTCGGGATCAGCCGAAAGACATTTCTCGACGCCAGAGGCGAGCTGCTCGCGGATCCCAGGTCAGAGGAGCGAAGGCCGTGTTTGGTGACGCGCTATCAGGATGATTGGCCCGACTGGGGACCTGGTAAATTTACTCGGGGGCGTCCTGTGCGGGAGTTCCGTGTGGAGAGAGCGTTGGGGCAAAAGTTGGCGAGCATGCCGATTGATCGGGGCGCCGTTAGTCAGGCGAATAAAGTAGCTGCAGCTCTTCACTGCCGCGCGGTGCAGTTAGGTCAAAATACTGATTCGTTCGATGGGCGGGTGCAGGTTAAGGCTGAGGATCAGCTTCCTTCTCGCCTGGCCATTCCGGGCAAGCTTTTGTTAGCGATTCTGTGGAATTTGGCGGATAGACGAGGGGTGGTGATCGACGCTGGGCTTCGTCGGCTATCTCGGCTGGTGGGGATGTCTCCTTCCCGAGTCCGTAATCATCTTCACCGCCTGGAGCAGTTGGGGTTCTTCACGTTAAGGGTCCCTGGCCTGACCGGGCGCTTCGTCCCAGGAAAGGTGCCGAGTGCCCTGGTATTGAACAGCGCCGCCATCGGTTATCCAAAGTTAGCGACAGATACTCCCTCGACTGGCATCTTTCTGAACCTAGGCGAACTCAGTCCTGTGGCGTCCGTGCACCGGAAGTGCGATCGGATTTCGAACAAAAGGAGCGCCGCTGCTGTGAGCGGTAAGGTGAATGACGGTGACTCGGATCGATGGATCGAGGCGGAGGCTTCCGCTTATCCCGGTCTGGTACCACCGCATCAGGAGGAGGAAGAAGGCGAGGAGAAGCCTCCGCCCTTATATTCGGCATTCGCCGGCGAACCACGTCGTGCAGAGGTTCGAGAATATCTTCTATTCAAAGCTTGTGACTATGTGACGTGGCTGGTTAACGAGTATCCAACGGAGCTGCACGACGGGGAGAGAGGCGAGCGGAGTGAACCGGATGCGGCCGGGGCCCTCCTTGAAAGGGTAGAGCGCGAATTGTTGTCCAATGGTCAGTTACGAGAGAGGTATAAGGGAGCCAGGGTCTTATTGGCTCGCTGGTTCTGCATTCACGTCTGGCGGAGGGCCCGGGAGGTTATAGCGGTCATGGCTAAGAATGAGGAAGCGAGCCCGGAATCGGTGACCGAAAACATCGGTTCGCGTTATTCAGATATCCTCTTGATGCCGGTTAGGGGGAAGACCGTCCATTTTTTGACCTACGACTGCAGGGAGCAGACTGACCAGGCGGATGCGAAGAACCCAGCGTAAAGATTATGGGTAAGCGGATTAAATGGTTGATCTTACCTTTGCATGAGAGTGAGACAGACCGGCATCTCATCGGATTATCTGGTTGATGCTTCACCTACTGCTGGTGCATGTTTCCTTCGCTAATTCCAGCAAGAACCCCACACGCCTCAACTTCCCGGTCATCGTTGCAACTCGCTCTCAGTGAAACGAGTTGTTTCTCAAGCGCTTGCAGAGCGGTTATCTGCGACCGCACATGAGAGATGTGATCATCGAGCAAGGCGTTGACGGCGGTACAAGGCTGATGAGGGTCGTCCTGATAGCTCTGTAGTTCGTGAATCTCAGCCAGTGACAGGCCCAGGATTCTGCAGCGACGGATGAAGGCCAGCCCCTCACCATGCTTCTCGGTATAGACACGGTAACCGTTGTCCTGCCGATCAGGCGGCGGCAACAAGCCCTGCTGTTCATAGAAGCGGATCGTCTGTGTTTCGACCCCTACCAACTGCGCCAACTGACCAATGCGCATCAGCCTCCTCCCCAACGGATTCTTTACTCTATTGACCTTATAGTAGCTTTATAGTTTTAAATGGTACCACAACATTGTTCAAGTGGAGTCGTATCATGAGCAAATCCTGTGGTGGCGCCTGTGGCGGTGATGCAACGTCCGCAGCGGATACCGATATACAGGCCTCCTCCGAGGCGCCAGGGAGATGGGTCAGTGTTTATGCCGTGCCGAAGATGGACTGTCCATCAGAAGAACGAATGATTCGCCTAGCCCTGAACGGCTTTGAGGAGATTCGGGCGCTGTCCTTCGACTTGTCGAACCGCCGGCTGAAGGTCGTGCATGACGGCGAGGTCGAGCCCGTCACCTCGAAACTGAAGACCTTGGGGCTAGGCGCCTCGCTTCAGGAAACCGTCGCTGCAAATCCGGAGACCATCAAGGCCGCCGAGTTTTCGGCAGCTTCTGCTAAGCAAGAATCCGGGACCCTGCGCTGGTTGCTCGGCATCAATGCACTTCTGTTCGTGGTGGAAATGACTGCCGGTCTGATCGCCCAGTCCACCGGCCTGATTGGAGAATCCCTGGACAATTTTGCCGATGCGGCGGTGTACGGGCTTGCCCTTTATGCGGTTGGACATAGCGTGAAAATGCAGGTACGTGCCGCGCATCTTGCTGGTGTACTGCAACTGATCTTGGCTGTGGGCGTGCTCGTAGAGGTGGTGAGACGCTTTGTATTCGGTAGTGAGCCTGAATCGCTGGTGATGATGGCTATCGCATTCGTCGCATTGATTGCCAATACCAGTTGTCTGCTGCTCATATCCAAACATCGGGAAGGCGGGGCGCACATGAAGGCAAGCTGGATATTCTCGGCCAACGACGTGGTGATCAACCTGGGGGTCATCACCGCCGGCGCCCTGGTCGCGTGGACCGGTTCCAATTATCCGGATCTGATTATCGGCACCATCGCGGGGGGCATTGTACTTAACGGTGCCAGACGCATTTTGGCGTTGAAGGGTTAAATAATGCTCATTATTGGCAAAAAGCTCTCGCCGTATGCCCTATTGTCCATATCGGGCCTGCTGGCAGCGTCTGATCAGGCTGTAAAGTGGCTGGTGCAGCAATCAATGGCCTATGGCGAGTATGTTTCGGTGACCCCGTTCTTTAACTGGGTGCACCTATGGAACACCGGTGCCGCATTCAGTCTTTTTGCGAATGGTGGAGGCTGGCAGCGCTACTTTTTTATCGGGATCGCGGTGGCGGTCTCGATTTTTCTGATCAAGCTGATCCTTGAAAATCGTCATAAAGGAGAAGCCATCGCTTACAGTCTTATCCTCGGTGGCGCCATGGGCAACCTGATTGACCGGGTCTTTCGCGGCTATGTTGTGGATTCCTTTGATTTCTATTGGCGAGACTGGCATTGGCCGGCCTTCAACCTGGCTGATATTGCAATTGTCCTCGGTGCCTTACTTTTCGTTTCCGGCAGCTTTTTGGGTAAAAAAACAAACACCAATGCCGAGTCGGATGGATCTGACTGACACCTTCGCCTATACAACACCATGACCGAACTTCCCGACAACATTCTTCACCTGCCGCAATACCAAGTACTGGGCTGCAAATCAACCGACGACGAAATGCACTTCCAGGTGGACGCGCCCGATCCCGTCGCTTGCGAGGAATGCGGCGTGCAGGGTGAGTTCGTGCGGTTCGGCAAGCGTGATGTTCCCTATCGTGATCTGCCCATCCACGGCAAGCGGGTCACCCTCTGGGTGGTCCGCCGCCGGTACACCTGCCGGGCCTGCAAGACAACCTTCAGGCCCCAGCTACCGGAGATGGTGGACGGCTTCCGTATGACGCTGCGGCTGCATGAATACGTGGAGAAGGAATCCTTCAACCACCCCTACACCTTCGTGGCGGCACAGACAGGTCTGGACGAGAAGACGGTACGCGACATCTTCAACGCCCGCGCCGAGTTCTTGGGGCGCTGGCACCGCTTCGAGACGCCCCGCATTTTGGGCATCGACGAGCTGTACCTGAACAAGCGCTACCGCTGCATCCTGACCAACATCGAGGAGCGAACCCTGCTCGACCTGCTGGCTACCCGCCGTCAGGACGTGGTGACCAACTACCTGATGAAGCTGAAAGACCGCCAGAAGGTCGAGATCGTCAGCATGGACATGTGGAACCCTTACCGGGCAGCGGTCAAGGCCGTGCTGCCACAGGCCCGCATCGTGGTCGATAAGTTCCATGTGGTACGCATGGCCAACGATGCCCTGGAGAAGGTGCGCAAGGGCCTCAGAAAGGAGCTGAAACCCTCCCAGAGCCGAACCCTCAAGGGCGACCGGAAGATCCTGCTGAAACGCGCTCACGAAGTTTCAGATCGGGAACGGCTGATCATGGAGACCTGGACAGGCGCATTCCCGCAACTGCTGGCCGCCTACGAGCACAAGGAACGCTTCTACGGCATCTGGGACGCCACCACACGGCCCCAGTCAGAAGCCGCCCTGGACGAGTGGATAGCCACCATTCCGAAAGGCCAGAAGGAAGTCTGGAGCGATCTGGTCAGGGCTGTGGGCAACTGGCGCGAAGAGATCATGACCTACTTCGAGACGGACATGCCCGTCACCAACGCTTACACGGAGTCGATCAACCGACTGGCCAAAGACAAGAACCGTGAAGGGCGTGGTTACTCCTTCGAGGTGATGCGGGCACGAATGCTCTACACCACGAAGCACAAAAAGAAGGCACCCACTGCGAAGGTCTCTCCGTTCTACAAGAAAACCATCGGTTACGGACTACCGGACTTCGCAGAGGAGCTCAACTACGGGGTCGATCTATCAACCATCTGAGGGTGGTACCGAGTAGGTGGGGCAAGAGCACCCCATCAACCATTTAATCCGAATACCCGATGTTTTCCCGGGCGGCCTGAATCTGCTTCTGCGTTGCCATGATGAACCTCCTTTTGGCTTGCATCGTCCTTAACGGTTTGGATTCATCCTGCGACTTTCGGTGCCTGGAAACAGGGGCGCGCGGCGGAATTTGTCATGCTTTTACGTTTTTTCGCCGTCCCGTGGCGGCCACATCAGGTAGCGTTGAGGTTCATCGTAAAAAGGAGAGTACGATGGCTGACAGCACCACCGGACCGGGCCGGTTCATTGGTCCCGTGATCGCCGCGTTGATCTTCCTTGGCGGCGGTGTCGCGTTGTTTTTTTATCCCGCCTCGCCGTGGCTGTGGTTACTAACGCTGGTGGCCCTGGCGTTGCTGGCGCAGGGGCTGCGCGATCTGCTGCAGCACCGCCACACGCTGCTGCGCAACTATCCGTTGCTCGCCCATTTCCGCTGGTTTTTTGAATTTCTGCGACCGTTTCTACGCCAGTACATTGTCGAGAATGACCGCGAGGGCCGGCCCTATAACCGGGACAGGCGCTCGTTGATTTACGAGCGCGCCAAGGACCAGGTGGACGCCAAGCCGTTCGGCAGCGATCTGGACGCCTACGACAACGAATTCCAGGTGGTGACCCATTCCATGGCGCCGCGTCCCAAGCCGGACAGTGACTTCCGGGTACGGGTGGGCGCCGACACCTGCGCGCGCCCCGTCGACGTGTCACTGCTCAACGTTTCCGCGATGAGTTTCGGCTCGCTGAGCGGGCCGGCGGTGGAGGCCCTGAATCTCGGTGCCCGGCGCGGCGGCTTCTACCAGGACACCGGAGAAGGCGGCATCAGCCCCTACCATGTGCGTCACGGCGGCGATCTGGTCTGGGAGATCGGCAGCGGCTACTTCGGCTGCCGGGACCGGGACGGCTATTTTGATCGCGGGCTGTTTCGCGAGCAGGCCAACCGGGATTCGGTGCGCATGATCGAAATCAAACTCAGCCAGGGCGCCAAACCGGGCCACGGCGGTTTACTGCCGGCGGCCAAGATCACCGAGGAAATCGCCCGCACCCGCAAGATTCCGGTGGCGCAGGATTGCCTGTCGCCGGCCTATCACACCGCGTTTTCCACGCCCCGGGAGTTGCTCGAATTCGCGGCCTCCCTGCGCGCGGATTCCGGCGGCAAGCCGGTGGGCATCAAACTGTGCGTGGGCCATCCGTGGGAAGTGTTCGCGCTGTGCAAGGCGATGCTGGATTCCGGCATCCGCCTTGATTTCATCGTGGTCGACGGCGCCGAGGGCGGCACCGGCGCGGCGCCGGAGGAATTCTCCGACCATGTGGGCATGCCGTTGCGCGAAGGGCTGTTGCTGGTGCGCAACGCTCTGGTGGGCACCGGCCTGCGTCCGGACATCCGGCTGGCGGCCAGCGGCAAGGTGTACAGCGCCTACACCATGGCCGCCAACCTGGCGCTGGGCGCCGACTGGTGCAACGCGGCCCGGGCGTTCATGTTGTCGCTGGGCTGTGTGCAGACCAAAAGCTGCCATAACGATCTGTGCCCCACCGGTGTGGCGACGCAGAACCCCAACCGGCAGCGCGGTCTGGTGATCGCCGACAAAGCGCCCCGCGTGGCCAATTTTCAGCGCCACACCCTGGACCATCTGGCGGACCTGGTGGCCGCCGCCGGGCTGGACCATCCCGCTGAGCTGCTGCCGCACCATCTGCTGCACCGGCGCAGCGCCACGGAATTGATCGGCCTGGATAAGATGTATCCGTTTCTGCGTTCCGGTGAGTTGCTTGAGGACCCGGCCGCCACCCCGTACCAGGAATGGTGGAACGCCGCCGACCCGGACAGCTTCAAACCGCGCGGTCTGGTCGGCCCGGGCCACCATCGCAGCGCCCGCGTTACACCCGGTTGATCGCCGGGCGGCGCTAGCGGGTGAGAAAATCGGCGAAGGTGAGCACGAACAGGAACATGATCCAGAGCAGGCTCATCACCGCCACCACCTGCACCAGCGCGCTGCTTTGTCGGAGCCGCATGAAGGAGGTGGCGATCACCACCACCATCACGGCGGCCACCGAAAGCCGAATCGGTATCGCCAGCCCGCCAGCGTCGATCAGGGTGCCGGCCATGTTCGCGCCCAGCAAGCCGAGCAACAGAACATAGAGGCCGACAAAGCGGTGACGAACCCGGGTTTCGTTATCGTCGGACATGGCGCCCCCTAACGGCCAAGCAAATAAAGGCTGCAGTACACCAGCACCCAGACGATATCCACGAACGCCCAGTACAGGCCGGCGATGCGCACCTGGCGCGCGACCCGCGCGCCCTCGCGCCAACGGTACGTCAGCACCAGCATGACCAGCAGTACCATCAGGCCGATGATCATATGCAGCGCGTGCAGGCCGGTGATCGCGAAATAGAAGTTATAGAACAACATGGCGTTGTGCGGGTCCGGCCCGGAAAACGCGAACGGCTGATCCAGAAAGGGGACCAGGCCGGCACGGTATTCCATGTAGTACTCGTAGCCCTTCAGGCCCAGGAAGGCTACGCCCAGGGCGATGGTGGCGCTCAGCCACCACAGGGTGAGCCGGCGCCGGTGTTGGTCCGCGGCCTGCTCGGCAAGCGCCACCGCCAGGCCGCTGGTCAGCAGGATCACGCTGTTGAAACCGGCCAGCAGCCAGTGCAGCTCGCGGGCCGCCGCCGAGAAGGTGTCGTAATACTGATGGTAGTACACGGCCAGTGCCAGGAAGGCACCGGAGAACAGCAGCGCCTCGGTGACCAGGAACAGCCACATGCCCAACAGGTCGGCGTCGAATTGCTGCTCCAGCGTCTCGAACTGGTGGGCAACGATCACCGTGGTTTGGTTATTGGGGCGTGTCATAGGCGTACGCCTCGCTGTCGACCCGTGGAACGGTGGCGAAATTCTCTTTCGGCGGCGGTGAAGCCACCGTCCATTCCAGACCCCGGGCGTCCCAGGGGTTGCCGCCGGCGCGGGCGCCGTAGCGCAACGACCAGAGCAGATACAGCAGCGGCAACAGATAGCCCACCGCCAGCATGCCGGCGCCGGCGGACGAAAACACATTCAACAACTGAAATTCTTCGGCGTAGGCGTGGTAGCGGCGCGGCATGCCGGCCCAGCCGAGAATGAACTGAGGGAAGAACGTCAGGTTGAAGCCGGCGAACACAATAATCGCCGACACCCGCGCCCACATTTCCGGGTACAGGCGCCCGGTGATCTTCGGCCACCAGAAATGCAGCCCCGCCATGTAGGCGGAGACCATGCCGCCCACCATGATGTAGTGGAAATGCGCCACCACGAAGTAGGTGTCGTGCATCTGGATGTCCAGGGCCAGCGTGGCCACGAACACCCCGGTGAGCCCGCCGATCAGAAACAGGCCGATAAAACTGAGCGCGAACAGCATCGGCGCGTCGAAACGGATATGGCCCTTATAGAGCGTGGCCAGCCAGTTGAAGATCTTCAGCGCCGAGGGCACCGACACCAGAAAGCTGAGCAGGGAGAACGCCACCCCGGCGTAGATCGACTGGCCGGAGACGAACATATGGTGCCCCCATACCAGAAAGCCGAACAACGCGATGGCGAGGATGGAAAACGCCATCACCTTGTAACCGAAAATCCGTTTATGGGCGAAGCAGGCGATGACCTCGCTGACCACGCCCATGGCCGGTAGCAGCATGATGTAGACCGCCGGATGGGAGTAGAACCAGAATAAATGCTCGAACAGGATCGGGTCACCCCCAAGCTCCGGATCAAAGATGCCGATGCCGAAGGCCCGTTCCACGCCCAACAACACCAGGGTGATCGACAGCACCGGCGTCGCCAGCACCATGATCAGGCTGGTGGCGTACTGCGCCCACACGAACAGCGGCAGGCGGAACCAGGTGAGCCCCGGCGCGCGCATCTTATGGGTGGTGACGATGAAGTTGATGCCGGTGAGGATCGACGAGAAGCCGACGATGAACACGCCGGTGGCGGCGGCCAGCACCGCGCCGTTGGAGAACATGGTGCTGTAGGGGGTGTAGAAGGTCCAGCCGGTGTCGATGCCGCCGGCGATCACCGCGGTGAGCGTGAAGGCGCCGCCGAGAATAAACACATACCAGCTCATCAGGTTGAGCCGCGGGAACGCCATGTCGCGGGCGCCCAGCATCAACGGCAGCAGGAAGTTGCCCATGGTGGCGGGAATCGAGGGAATCAGAAAAAACCACACCATGACGATGCCGTGCAGGGAAAACATCTGGTTGTAGGCGTCGCTGGAGAGCAGGTCCCCGGCCGGGGTGATCAGCTCCAGGCGCACCAGGGTGGCGGCGGCCCCGCCGAGAAAGAAAAACCCGGTGATGCTGATGAAATAGAGCCAGGCGACACGCTTGTGATCCAGCGTCAGCAGCCAGCTTTTCAGTCCGTAACCGGCGTTCAGATAGTTCATGGCGCGTCAGGCTCCTCGGGCGTCAGGGATTGGATATAAGCGGTCAGCTTGAGCAGATCTTCCTCGCTGATCTGATCCTTGAAGGACGGCATGATCGGCGCGTATCCGGCCACCACATGCTTGCTGGGAAAGACGATCGAATCGCGCAGGTACTGGGCGTCGGCGGTGACCGTGCCGCCGCTTTCCAGCGGCACCGGCTTGCCGTACAGGCCGGCCAGATCCGGCGCCCGCACCGAGGACGCCTCGCCGTGGCAGCCGCTGCAGCCGTACTGGCGGAACAGCCGCTCGCCGTCCTGTTGCGGCGTGCCCGGCCGGTCGCGCCGCGCCAGCCAGTCCTGGAATTCCGAGGGCGGCATCACCACCACTTCGCCGACCATGCCGGAATGGGACAGGCCGCAATATTCCGCGCAATAGAGGTCGAAGCGCCCGACCTTGGTGGGGGTGAACTGCAAGCGGGTATAGGTTTGCGGCAGCACGTCCTGCTTGATGCGGAAGGCCGGCACGAAAAAGCTGTGGATCACGTCCTGGGAAGTCATGCGCAGCCGCACGGTCTGGCCCACGGCCACGTGCAGAGTGTTGATCTCGCGGATGCCCTCCGGGTGCTGGAACTTCCACATCCACTGTTTGCCGATCACGTTCACCCGGCGCGCTTCGCCGTCCTCCGGCGTGGGCGGATCGAGAATCTCCACGTAGAGCAGCGCGCCCCAGGCAAAGAAAAACAGGAACGCGGCCAGCACCGGAATCGACCAGCCGATTTCCAGCCAGCGGTTGTGGTACAGCAGCGGCGACCCGCGGCGGCTGGCCGGCGAGCCGCGCCGATAACGGATGCCGAACACCAGCAGCACCGTAAACACCAGCGCCACCACCAGCCCGCAGGCCACCACCATGGCCCAGAACAGGGTGTCCACCTGGCCGGACACGCTGGACGCGGATTCCGGGAACAGCAGCAGCTGCCATCTATCGTCGGCGTCGGCCATGGCTCAATGCCTCCCTTGCCGGTCATTCCCGCGGCGGCGCCGGAGCAGCCGGCCCACCACCAGCGCCAGCACCAGGGCGGTGATCAGGCAGGCCAGATTCAGCAGCCGCAGGATGTCCAGGGTGTAGGTGCCTTTCTCCGGATCGAAGTGAAAACAGCGCAGCGCGATCCGGTCGGTGATCGAGCCCAGCCGGCCTTCGCCGGCGCGGGTCAGCGCCAGTTCCACGTCCCGCCCGGAAAACGTCAGGTCCAGCAGATACGAAGAGAGGCGCCCGTCGCCGTCGAGCACCGCCAGGGCGGCCGGGTGGGCGAACTGCTCGCTGTCCGCGTCGTACTGGTAGCGGTAGCCGATCCGCCGCGCCAGGGTGTCGATGGCCCGGGCGTCGCCGGTCAGCACCCGCCAGTCGCCGGCGTCGCTGTCGCCCTGATGGCTGTCGCGCAAAGTGGCCAGCGCGCGGTCGGCGGCGTCGGCGCCTTCCCTCGGGTCGATGCTCACGGTGATCACCCGGAAGTCCTCGCCGGGCTGGAACTTCACCTCCGAGAGCCGGCTGCCCAGGCGCCGCAGGGACAGATCGCAGAGGTTCGGGCAGTCGTACCAGGCCAGCTGCAGCAGGGCGGGTTTGCCGTTGATCAGATTGCCCAGGGTCACGCTGTCGCCGTGGCGATCCGTGAAGCGCAGATCCAGGGGCACCCGCTCGCCGATGCGCTGGTCCACGCCGACCCGGTCCAGGGTTTGCGACGGCGTCGGCGGCTGGGCGGCGACCAGCAGCGGCAGGCCGAGCACGCCGGCGGCCAGTATCAGGCGGCTCATGGGCGCGCCTCCCCGTCGCCGTGGCGGCGCGCGTAGAGAGCCATGGCCCGCTCAATCGGGATGTGCACCACCCCGGCCTCCTGGTCCACCCAGCCGTATCGGTGCAGCCCCCGTTCGCTGATTTCGCGCATGCGCCGCAGGTCGGGGCCGGGCTCGGCCTGCAGGTGTGGTGTGCGCGGTTGGTCCAGCGGCAGTTCGAAGAAGCCGGTGGCGCGCGGCCCGGCGTCGCCGCGCAGCGCGAACGCCCAGCCGATCAGGCCCAGCACCACCGCCAGCAGACACAACACCAGAACCGCCGCCACCAGCGGCAGGCGCGGTGACACGTCGCGCTGTTCGTAACCGGGGTCGCGCCGTGGTGCGGTCATGGGGTGCCCTCCGCGCGCCGCGAACGGTAACGCTGGATCAGCAGCAGGCCCGGGGCGGCGAGGGTGAGCAACGCCACCGGTGAGCGCCAGCCGAGCGGCCAGTGGTGCGGGTAGTACGCGGGCAGCACCAGCCAGGCGAATTCCAGCGCATGCCCCAGCAGCACCAGCGCCGCCAGGACCGCCAGCGGCCGGGCGCGCCGCTTCCAGCCGGCGGGCAGCAGGGCGGCGAATGGCAGCGCCCCGCACAGTGTCATCATCGCCAGCGCCAGCCACTGCCAGCCGCCCTGGCCACGGTGGGTGTACCAGCGGATTTCGTGGGGCAGATCGCCGCTCCAGATGATCAGGTACTGGCTGAAGGCCACGAACACCCAGAACAGGATCGCCGCCAGCCACAGATGCGCCAGATCCCGCCGCGCGCCTTCCAGCGCCGGCCGCCGATCCGCGTCCGGGTAGACGCCCGGCAGCAGGAACGGCAGCGCCAGCGCCATGGACAGCGCCGAGCCCATGAAAATCAGGCCCATAATGTCCGAGTACCAGGCCGGCTCCAGGCCCATGATCCAGTCGAACGCGAAAAAGGTGGTGGTGAGCGCCCACAGCACCAGCCCGCCGGCGCTGACCGGCGTGGAGCGGCGGTCGCCGCGCCACACCGAGAGCCGCGCGGCCAGGATCAGCCAGATCACCGCGTACAGGGCGAAGCGGGCATGGAAAAACGGCAGGTTCAGATAGAACGTCTTGTGCCACACCACCTCGGGCAGGCCGCTCAGGTCGCCGGTCCAGGGGAGCAGTACCCGCGCGCCCAGCAGCAGGGGCACGAACGCCACCAGCATCAGCGGCAGGGTCGCCACCACCGCCTTCAGCGGCGCGCGCACCGGCTCGCCCCACTGGCCGCCGGTGAGATTGTGGGTCATCAGTACCGCCATGGCGCCCAGCGGCAGGGCGATGCCGGTGAGGGCGGCCACCAGCCAGGCGCGCAGGAAGGCGGCGCTGTCCAGCAGCGCCCCCAGGCCGGTGAGCAACAGCCCGGCGACGGCGACGAACACCAGTGCCCGGGTCATGGCGGGGCCTCCCCGGTGTCGGGCAGCGGCCGGTGGTCCCGGGGCACGTCCTCCAGGCGCGCGTTGCGGCTCAACTGCAGGCTGCGAATGTAGGCGATGATCGCCCAGCGCTGGTCCTCGGGCACGCGGCTGGCGTAGGCGTACATGGCGCCGTGGCCGTCGCGGATCACCTGGTAGAAATGCCGGTCCGCGGCTCGGCGCAGGCGTGGCCGGTGCAGGCTGGGCGGCGCCGGGAAGCCGCGCTGCACGATCACCCCCTGGCCGCGCCCGTTGCGGCCGTGGCAGGGCGCGCAGAACACATCGAACTGTTCCCGCCCGTGGGCCAGTGTTTCAGCGTTGATCGGCAGCGGGTTCTCCGTGGCCGCCGGCCGCTGGTCCCGCGCCACCGTGCCTTCGGGCACCGGCCGGGCGGCCAGGCCGTCGTTGAAGGCGGCGCCGGTTTCATAGGTTTCCAGGCGCGGCTGGTCGGCCATGTCGGGCTGCTCGCAGCCGCACAGCAGCGCCGGCACCAGCAACCACCAGGACCAGTACTTCATGCCGGCACCTCCCGGATCGACACCGCACCGTTTTGCAGCAGGTGCTCGCGCAGCCGCTCCGCGTCGAACAGCGGGTCCGACGCTTCCAGGCACAGGAAATAGCCGTCCCGCGATGCCGCGTCGAACTCCGCCACGTTGAACAGCGGGTGGTAGGGGCGGGGGAAGCCGTTCAGCCACAGCATCGACAGCATGGCGCCCAGGGTGGCGCCGACCATGGTCATGGCGAAGGTGACGATGCTGTAGGCGGGCCAGCTGAGCACCGGCCTGCCGCCCACGTTGAAGGGATAATCCAGCGAGGCGTACACCTGCAGCGCCAGGGCGCCGGCGCCGGCCACCACCGCGCACACCAGGGCGATGACCGGCACGCGCCGCTCGCTCAGGCCCAGCGCCTGGTCGAGGCCTTCCACCGGGTGCGGGCTGTAGGCGTCCAGGCGGGTCAGCCCGCGCCGGCGCAAATCACGGCTGGCGGCGAGCAGGCGGTCGGCGTCGGGGAAGCGGGCCAGCAGCCCGTGCAGGCGCTCATCCATGGTCGGCCTCCCGCTGTTTGCGGCGGTGCAGCATCTCCCGCATGTCGTGCATGGAGATCGCCGGCATCAGCTTGATGAACAGCAACAGCAGCACCACGAACACGCCGATCGAGCCGGCGTAGGTGAGCCAGTCCCAGGCGCTGGGCGTTACCGTATCCCAGGCGCTGGGCATGTAGTCCTTGTGGGTGCTGGTGATGACGATCTGAAAGCGTTCCAGCCACATGCCGATCTCGGCGATCACCGCCAGGCACAGCAGCCCCGGCACGCTCTCGCGCAGGCGCCGGAACCACAGGCCCTGGGCCAGCACCACGTTGCACAGGATCATGCCCCAGTAGAAGGGCGCGTAGGGCCCGCTCCAGCGGTCGTAATAGACGCTGCGGTAAAAGTCCTCGCCGGTGTAGAAGGCGGTGAACACTTCCTGCAGGTAGGCGTAGTCCACCACCAGCACGAAGCACAGCATCATGATGCCGAGCCGGTTCAGATGCGCCCGGGTGATCAGATCGCGGAAGCCGAACAGGGCGCGCAGCACGATGGCGATGATCGCCACCGTGGCGAAGCCGGAATAGAGCGCGCCGGCGACGAAGTAGGGCGGAAAGATGGTGAAATGAAACCCGGGCACGATGCTGACCGCCAGGTCCAGTGAAATGGTGCCGGTGACCGACACCACGATGGGCACCGCGATCACCGCCAGCACCCGGTGCGCCTGCTGGTAGCGGTGCCAGTGCCGTGCCGAGTTGCGCCAGCCCAGCGCCAGCACGCCGTAGAACAGCTGCACGGCGCGGTGACGGGCGCGGTCGCGCAGGCTGGCCAGGTCCGGCAGCAGGCTCAGGAACAGAAAGCTGGCGGTGAACAGCAGATAGCTGGCGATGGCGAAGAAGTCCCACACCAGCGGGCTGCGCCACTGCGGCCAGAGATCCATCAGGTTGGGGTAGGGCAGCAGAAAATAGGCGAACTGGGGACGCCCCAGGTGCAGCAGCGGGTAACTGCCGGCCAGCACGATGGCGAACATCGCCATGGCCTCCGCCGAGCGGCTGATGGAGGCGCGCCAGTCCTGGCGGGTCAGCCACAATACCGCCGAGATCAGCGTGCCGGCGTGGGCGATGCCGATCCACCAGATGGTATTGATGATGGGAAAACCCCAGGCCACAGGAATGTTCAGGCCGAAGGCGCCGACCCCCACGCTGAGCACGTAGACCACGCCGACCAGGAACAGCAGGGACAACAGCGTCGCCAGGCCCAGCGCCAGCCACCAGGCCCTGGGCGGCCGGGTGCCGAGCACCGTGGCGCTCACCCGGTCGGTGAGCGCGCCGGCGCTGAGACCGGGCGGGGCCAGCTCGTCGCGGCGCCGGTTCATGCCGGCGCCTCCCGCGCCTCGAGCGCCTGGATCGCCGGATTGGGGTTGCGCACGCCGGCCAGATAGGTGGTGCGCGGCCGGGTGTTCAGCTCTTCGAGCATGGCGTAGTTGAGCGGGCTTGCCTTGGCCCGGCTGACGGCGCTGTGGCGGTCGTTGAGATCGCCGAATTCAATCGCCTCGGACGGACACACCTGCTGACAGGCGGTGCGCAACTCGCCGTCTTCCAGGGGGCGGTCTTCGTTGCGGGCGTCGGTTTCGGCCTGATTGATGCGCTGTACGCAGTAGGTGCATTTTTCCATCATGCCGCGGCTGCGCACGGTGACATCCGGGTTGTGGGCGGCGGCCGGCGTGGCCAGCTCGGCGGTGGCTTCCGTGTAGTGGTACCAGTTGAAGCGGCGCACCTTGTACGGGCAGTTCTGCGAACAATAGCGGGTGCCCACGCAGCGGTTGTAGATCATTTCGTTGAGGCCCTCGCTGCTGTGCTGGGTGGCCTCCACCGGGCAGACGTATTCGCAGGGGGCCTTTTCACAGTGCATGCAGGGCACCGGCTGGAAGTGCATGCTGGGATCGTCCAGCGGCCCGGCGTAGTAACGGTCCACGCGGATCCAGTGCATTTCACGGCCGCGCCGCACCTCCTCCGGCCCGACAATGGGAATGTTGTTCTCCGCCTGGCAGGCGGTGATGCAGGCGTTGCAGCCGATGCAGCTGTTCAGGTCGATGCTCATGCCCCAGGCGTGGTCCGGGTAGTCCCACTCCGGGTACAGCGAGATCGGTTCTTCCACCCGGTCCGGTTGAGCGAAACCGGGCTCTTCCTGGAAATGCGCCAGGTCGGTTTCGCGCAGCAGATCGCGGCCGGCCATGTTGTGGTGTTGCTGGGTGCTGGCCAGGGCGGCGCGGTCGCCGAGCACCTCCAGAGTCACTCCGCTGGCGGCGAAGGCGCCGTGGTCGGGCATCAGCCGGTAGGCGTTGACCCCCACGCCGTTGCCGACGCGGCCGGCGTCGCGGCGGCCCTGGCCGAGGAACAGGGTGATCGCCCGGGCCGGCTGGCCGGGTTGGATCCACACCGGCGTGTCCAGGCTGCGGCCGGCCAGGGTGAGCCGCACACGCTGGCCCTCGCTCAGGCCTTCGCGTTCCGCCAGCGCCGGTGAGATCAGCGCGGCGCCGTCCCAGGTGAGCTGGGTCAGCGGGCGCGGCAACTCCTGCAGCCAGCCGTTGTTGGCGTAGTGGCCATCGTGCAGGGCCGGGTCGGCGCGCCACTGCAGCAGCAGGCCGTCCCGGTCGGTGGGCGGCGGTGGCGGCGGCGTATTGCGCAGCGTCGGCAGGGCGGCCGGCAGGGCGGTGCCGTCGATCCAGCCCTGCTGCAGGGCGCTGTGCCAGTGGCGTTCGAAGTCCGCCCCCGGCAGCGCCTGTCGCCAGTGCTCACGGACCAGTTCGCGAGGGTCGGCGCGGTAGCGGCCGGCGAAGGCGGCGAGCACTTGCTGGGCGGTGTAGCCGCCGAACAGCGGCACAATGGTGGGCTGCATCAGGCTGACGGTGCCGTCGAAGGCGCGCGCATCGTCCCAGCTTTCCAGCGGATGGGCGGCGGGCAGATGCCAGAGCGCGGCGCGCCCGGTTTCGTCGCGGTACTGGCCGCAGTGGACGCTGAACGGCACCCGCGCCAGACGCTCTTCGAACGCCAGCCCGGCGGGGGCGTTGTAGACCGGATTGACGTTCAGCATCAGCAGCGCGTCGACCCGGCCCTCGCCCATGGCGCGGCTCAGGTCGGCCAGGTCGCCGTCGGCGGCGGGCGCCACCGGGGCGCTGTATTCCACGCTGGTGCCGGCGGCGCCGAGATGGTGGTTGATGGCGTGCGCCAAAGCGTGCAATGCCGCCGGCTGGGTGTCGCCGGGAATCACCACCGCTTTCGCGCCGGCGCGGCGCAGGTCCTCGGCCAGGGCGTCCAGCCAGGCGGGGTCGACCGGGCTGTTTTCGGCCTGATCCGCCATGCCGGGCACCCCCAGGCGCGCCGCCAGGGCGGCGGCCAGCGCGGGCACCTCGGCGGCGGCAAGCGGCAGCCGGTGGTCGCTGCTGGCGCCGGTGATCGAGGGCGTGCTTTCCACGCTATAGAGACGATTCAGCAGCGCGTCTTCGCGGTCCGGCCGGCGCCGGCCCATGGCGTGGCGTGCGTGCACCAGCTTGGCGGGGCCGCTGCCGAGCATATCCGCGTCCAGGTCCAGGATCACCCGGGCCCGGTCAAGCCGGTAGCGGGCCTCCCGGGGCTCGCCGAACAGCTGCCGGGTGCCCTGGTGGGCGGCGCCGTTGGCGAGCGGCTCGTGGCGGTACCAGCGCGTGGACGGATAGAGGCGTTTCAGCCGTTCTATCAGCGCGTGCTGGCTAGGCGACGTGAGCGGGCCGGTAAGCAGGCACAGCCGGCGTTCGCCGGCGGCCCAGTGGCGGCGTTGCGGCTGCAGCTGCTCGAGGAAGGCGGCGTCGCTGCCGGCGGTGCCTTGGTAGCGTATCGTCTGCGAGCGGTCCGGGTCGTAGAGGCCGAGAATTTCCGCCTGGGCGATGCTGTCGGTGGCGCCCAGGCTGGCGGGGTGCTCCGGGTTGCCTTCCACCTTCACCGGCCGGCCCTGGAACGTCTTCACCAGCACGCCCCGGGCATAGCCGTCCAGGGGCAGGGTGGAGGCGTACCAGCGGGCACGCCCGGGCAGCAGGTCCTCCGGGCGCCGTGTGTAGGGGGCGATCCTTTCCTCCGGCTGGGGCTTGCAGCCGGTCAGGCCGCCCAGGGCCAGGGACGCGGCCATCAGGCCCAGCAGCCCGCGCCGCGACACCCGGCCTTCCCAGAGCGGCGCCAGCCTGGGAAATTCTTCTTCCAGCAGCCGCTGGAAGTCATCGCTGTCGGCCAGCTCTTCGAGGCTGCGCCAGTAGTGGCGGCCGGAGCGGCCGGCCAGTTTACGGCGCAGGGCGGCCATGTCGGTGCCGTGTTCGCGGGCGATTATTGATGACATAGGCTGCAGTCCGTCAAACGCTCGGTGGAGGGCGTGTGGTAACGCGCCATCAGACGCTCACCCAGTTGCTGGCGGTCGACGCCTCGCCGGGCTTCCCAGCCCATCTCGAAGACCGCGTCGGGCGGCCGCAGGCGGGGCGCGGGATTGCGGTGGCAGTCGAGGCAGAACTGCATGAACAGGGTTTTTTTCTGCGTGGTCAGCGGCATTCGGTCGACCCGGCCGTGGCAGGCTTCGCAGGGCACCCCGTTATTGACGTGGGCGCTGTGATCGAAGCGCACGTAGTCGGGCAGGTCATGGACCCGCCGCCAGCGCAGGGGCTTGTCGTCACGCAGGCTGTCGCGAACCGGCGCGAGCATGTCGGCGTTGGTCCAGAGCTGCGAATGGCAGGTCATGCAGATTTCGCTCTCCGGTACCCCCGCGAACGAGGATTGCTGCACGGAGGTATGGCAGTAACGGCAATCCAGACCCAGCTCGCCGACATGATGCTTGTGGCTGAACGGCACCGGCTGAGCCGGCGTTCGGTCAACGCCGCTGTAGTAGGGCGACTGGAAGTAATAGGCGCCCAGCGCCACCATCACCACCACCAGCGCGAACGCCAGAATCAGCGCCATCCAGGCCAGGGCATTGGCCCTGGGCCTGAAAATACGCGGCACGGGTCAGGCCCGGGTCCAGCAACGCAGGTTCCGGCACAGGGTCAGGAAGCGGGCGGCGTCGCCGGCCTTGTCCAGCGGCACCAGCCCTTCCGCGCCGGCGTCGTCCGGGCCCGACAGGCCGAGCAGTGCCACCGCTTCCTCGGTGAAGCCGATGAACTTCTTGTGCGCCAGCGCGTCGCTGACGAAGTCGCGGGCCGGGGGCATCGCCGCCAGTTCGCGGGCGCCCTTTTCCGAGAGCACCAGCGCCACCGCGTCGAACACCACCGAGGGACCGCCGTCGATTTTTTCGTCGGCTTCCAGCCAGCTGCCGTCGCTGAGTTTCACGCCGCCCACGGAGGCCGCCACATAGGCCACCTTGGCGCCTTCTTTCTTGGCCGCTTTCTCCAGCGCGGTGAGCAGGGCGGCGTCGGCGCCGTCGCTGACCAGTGCGCCGATCTTGCGGCCGGAGAAGGTTTCCGGCTGGTTAAGCAGAATGCTCAGTGCCGGCGACGCCTTCAGGTCCTGGCGGGTGGGCCGCGCGGCGTCGACGGCGCGCGGCAGCGGACTCAGCCGCAGACCCTTGGCCACGCCCTTGGCCAGGTCTTCGTCGATGTTGCGCAGGTGCGACACCATGCGCGCGCGAATCGCCACGGCGTCCACCTTGCTCAGTTCGAACACCAGGGCGTCGGTGATGTGGTCCTGTTCCACCTCGGTCTGGCTGATAAAGAACTGACGGGCCTGGCTGTAATGGTCGGAAAAGCTTTCCGGGCGCAGGCGCTGCTTGGTGCCCGCTTCCTCGGCCGGGTAGCTGTGGAAACCGCGCTGCGGGTTTTCGCGCGGGCCGCCTTCGGCACCGCCCCAGGAATTGGGCTCGTAGTTGGCGCGGCCTTTGGGGTTCTCCATCGCCATGTGCCCGTCCTGCTGCAGGGTGTGATAGGGGCACTTGGGCGCGTTGATCGGAATATGGGTGAAGTTGGGGCCGCCGAGACGCTTGAGCTGGGTATCCAGGTAGGAAAAGTTGCGGCCTTGCAGCAGCGGATCATTGGTGAAATCAATGCCCGGCACGATGTTCTGCGTACAGAAGGCCACCTGCTCGGTTTCGGCGAAAAAGTTGTCCACGTTGCGGTTCAGTACCAGGCGGCCCACCGGGGTCACCGGCACTTCTTCCTCGGGAATAATCTTGGTGGGGTCGAGCACGTCGAAATCGAATTTTTCAGCGAACTTTTCGTCGAAAATCTGCAGGCCCAGTTCCCACTCCGGGTAGTCGCCGGATTCGATCGCGCCCCACATGTCCCGGCGATGGAAATCCGGATCGGCGCCGTTGATTTTCAGAGCTTCGTTCCAGACCACCGACTGCATGCCCTGTTTGGGCTTCCAGTGGAATTTCACGAAGGTGGACTCGCCCTTGGCGTTGACCATGCGGAAGCTGTGCACGCCGAACCCTTCCATGAAACGCAGCGAACGCGGGATGGTGCGGTCGGACATAATCCACATGACCATGTGCATGCTTTCCGGCGTCAGGGAGATGAAATCCCAGAAATTGTCATGGGCGGTCTGCGCCTGGGGAAAGCCCCGGTCCGGTTCCTGCTTGGCGGCGTGGATCAGGTCCGGGAACTTCATCGCGTCCTGGATGAAGAACACCGGAATGTTGTTGCCGACGATGTCCCAGTTGCCTTCCTCGGTGTACAGCTTTACGGCGAAGCCGCGCACGTCGCGCGCCAGATCCCCGGAGCCCTTATTGCCGGCCACCGTGGAAAAACGCACGAACGCCGGCGTGCGCTGGCCCTTTTTTTGGAACAATCCGGCGCGGGTCAGTTTGTCCAGCGGCGCGTAGTTCTCGAAGTAGCCGTGCGCCGCGAACCCGCGAGCGTGCACGACGCGCTCGGGAATGCGCTCATGATCGAAGTGGAATAGTTTCTCGCGAAAGTGGAAGTCTTCCAGGGCGGCGGGGCCGCGCTCGCCGACGGTGAGGGTGTTCTGGTCGTCGGCCACCGGCACGCCCTGCTTGGTGGTCAGGGTGGGCACTTCGCCCCCGGCGGTCTGGTGGGTTTCTCCGCCATTTCCTTTAACGGTTTTCCGGTCGCTCTTGGCTGCCTTCTTGGCCATGTTGCCTCCTGGGTGGTGTTCAATCCTTTGCTGGCTTCAAGCCTAGGCCCGGGAGTGAAAACTTCACAAGACGCTCACGGCGGCGGCACCCGGTAAAACAGCGGTGTCCGCCGGTCTCTTCATTCCAGGAAACTTGTGAAAGTGAAGGTTCGATACTTTTATGAAATAAGAAAGGCGCTTATGAGGGGAATAACTAAGAAGTTCGTGGCGCTATTGAGGCCTTGGAGCTGGCACTTAAAGATGACCCGGACCAGGAACGTAAAAAACAGGGAAAAACCGTAAAACCTGTGCGCTTTCAGAACCAGGGTGACGGTTTCGCTTTAAATGCGTGTCCACGGATGACTAGGATGTGACAGTGTGATCAACCATCGACGACACAAGGAAGGCATGACTATGCGCAATCGACACCTGTTACTCGCTCTGTTCGCCGGCGCCGTTGCCGGCACCACCCAGGCGGCCACCACCATCACCCTGCACGAAGCCACCGACGAAGGCCCCGGTGACAGTGTCGGCACGGTCACCGTCACCGAGAGCGAATACGGCCTGGTGTTCACGCCGGATCTGAAGGATCTGGACGAGGGCATCCATGGGTTCCACGTTCATCAGAACCCCACCTGCCAGCCCGGCGAGAAGGACGGCGACACGGTGCCGGCCCTGGCCGCCGGCGGCCATTTCGACCCGGACAACAGCGGCCGCCACGGCACCCCCTGGGGCGACGGCCACCTGGGCGACCTGCCGGCGCTGTACGTGGACGATGAGGGCCGCGCCACGCTGCCGGTTCTCGCACCCCGGCTGGAGATGGACGACCTGAAAGGCCGCGCGGTGATGGTGCACGCCGGCGGCGACAACTACAGCGATCAGCCCAAACCCCTGGGCGGCGGCGGACCGCGTATGGCCTGCGGCGTGGTCGCCGACTAGTACGCTTTTCACCCTTTTTTCCTACCAGAACCGAAAACACCGGGCTTAGCCCGGTGTTTTTTTGTGCGTTAGGGCACGAATTACCTATGCGTTGAGTCACAAATAAGAATGATGTCGTACTGATATCATCCAACTACTCTAGTAATCGCCACTAAGCGTGACCTAGTATCCGCCAAGTACGAACTTAACACTAGGCGGGTCGGGCTATGCGTAATCTTATAATCTCATTCATTGTGGCTTCAGGGCTTCTCTCCGGCGTGGCGTTCGGCGCGGACGACACCATGACGCCGCGTATCATCGGTGGGGACCCGGTCCCCACGGCGCGCAGCTGGATGGCGGAAATCGAGATCGGCGGCGCCAGTTACGGGTACACCCGCTGCGGCGGCGCCCTGGTGGCGCCGCGCTGGGTGCTCACCGCCGCGCACTGCGTGGACGACTACGCCGCCAGCGACCTGTATGTCTCCCTCGGGCACCTGAATCGCCATGAGCAGGCCCCGGAACGGTTGGCGGTGCGCTCGGTGCGCGTGCACGAGCACTACCGCACCGGCGTGTACCACAACGACCTGGCCCTGCTTGAGCTGTCCTCGGCCTCCCGGCTGGAGCCCCTGGACCTGGCCAAGGCGGACGAGATGAAAGCGTTGCGCGCCGGTTCCTCGGACGAGGCCCTGGTGGCGCTGGGTTGGGGGCAGACCGAAACCAGCAGCATGTCCGACACCCTGCAGCAGGCCGGTCTGGATTACGTGTCGCCGCAGCAGTGCGGCACCTACTGGAACAGTCTCACCTCCGGACAGATCTGCGCCGCCGAAAGAAACCCGGTGAACGGTACCAATCAGGACACCTGCCGGGGCGACAGCGGCGGGCCGCTGATCTTCCAGCAGGACGGACGCACCTGGCTGGTGGGCGTCACCAGCTACGGCACCGAGCGGTGCGCGTCCGGCGTGCCGGCGGTCTACACCCGGGTGAGCGCCTATCTGGGCTGGATCGAGAGCACCTCCTCCGGCGCCATGGTGGATTTGCACAGCGAATCCGAGGGCGAAAGCCTCTACACCGGCCCCGGGCGGGCGCTGCCCATGGACACCCGGGTCAGCAACCTGAGCCAGGTCAACGACGCCCGCCAGGTGGGCATCCGGATCCACCACAAGGCCGGCCTGCGGGTCAGCGCCGACGATCTGCAGTGCACCGCCCGCGGCGGCTACACCGATTGCCTGGGCGCGGCGGAACTGTCCACCGGCGCGGTCAGCAACAGCCACCGCCTGTGGCTGACCCCCACCCACGGCGGTACCTTCACCGACCGGGTCACGGTGACCCCGATCAGCGACAGCCACGACTATTACAGCGCCGACACCGAGCAGTTCTCACCGGTGTTCAGCGATGTGCCGGATATGACGCTGGAAGCCACCGCCACCCGTAGCGGCGGCACCGTCTCGGTCCGCGCGGAAATCACCAACCAGGCACAGCATCGCGACGCCTATAACGCCTGGGCCAGCTTCCAGGTGCCCGCCGGCTGGGATTACGACAGCCTGCCCGCTGGCTGCACCGACACCCAGCCGGTGCGTTGCGACCTGGGCGACCTGGCGCGCGGCGAAAGCCGCACCCTGAGCCTGGCGCTGACCGGCGAGGGCAGCGGCCGGGTGTTCCTGGACGCGGGCGCCGCCAACGGTGATTTCCCGGCCGGCGATACCCGCGCCTTCGTGACGCCGGCGGCGGCCGGCCAGGAAAGCAGCCGTGGCAGCGACACCGGTGGGTCCGGTGGCGGCGGCGGCGGCGGTGGCGCCGGTGACTGGGGCTGGTTGAGCTCTGCTGGTGCTGGCGGGGCTGGCGCGCGGTGGCCGGCGGCTTTGGGCGGCCTAGCCGTCCACCACGGACAGGTGGCGTTTGCGCTGCTCCGGCGCCAGGGCGCCGGCGTTGCCTTTCCAGGGCAGGGCGCCGAAGCCGGTGGGCACTTTGTCGAGCAGGTAGGGCGCCTTGATCACGTCGAAGTAGGGCGAGTGATCGAAGTCGGCGGCGTGGAACACCCGGGGCTGCAGGCGCAGCAGCCGGGTGCCCGCGTCGCCGGGTTCCTTGACCAGCGGATGCACCGGAAACTGGATAAAGGCGAAGGCCTCGCCCACGGCGGTGCCGGTGATGGCCCGCAACAGGTCGTTGGCCCAGCGGTTGAGCAGCCGCCGGCGGGCGTGGCGCGCCAGGGTGCGCCAGGGCAGCAACCACAGCAGCGCCAGCGTGCTCCAGGTGTGCTGGGTGCCGGTGCCCACGCGGCTGATGGCGAAGCGCAAGGCGTCCTGGCATTCCGCCTCGGACAGATTCTGCGCCCGGCAGACCCGCAGGTGCAGATCGTGGAGATTGCTCAGGTCGCGAACGCAGAGCCCGCGCTCCAGGCTGGCGTCCAGCACCAACTGGGTGTCCGGCCGGCAGGGCAGGTAATCCGCCAGCAGCGAGCGCAGGGCCGGGTCCGCCACTTCATGGGGACGGCCGATGTAGAGCAGCACCCGTGAAAAGCGGCTGCCGGTGAGCACCTTCAGACGGCGGTCCAGAGGGCTGTCGCCGTCCACCAGCAGCACATCGCAGGGGCGCAGCTGGGCGCGCTGGCTTTCCAGGTCGCCGAGCGGCCAGTCGGAGTGGTCCGGTTGCCGCTGGAGACGTTCACAGAGCCATTGGTAGAGTCGCTGGGAATTCATGACGTGATCCTACAGTAGCGCCACCGCGCGATCCATGACCGAATAGTCAGTATAGAAGTGCGGCGAGAAACGCACGCCGCCGCCCCGTTCCGCGCACACCACGCCGCCGGCCTGCAGCCGCGCCCGGGTGTCCGCGGGGGCCTCGTCCATCAGCCGGAAGGTGACGATGCCGGCGCGCCGCTCCGTTTGCGCCGGGCTGAGCACCTCGGCGCCGCGGTCGCGCAGGGCGCTGTCCAGATAGCCGATTCGCTCCGCCAGGGCCCGGGCCACGGTGTCCATGCCCAGTTCCTGAAACAGAGAGAGGGAGGCGTCCAGGGCGTGGGCGCCGAGCATGTTCGGGCTGCCGCATTCAAAGCGGCGCGCGTCCTCGGCCACCCGCCAGCCGGTCTGGCTGTAGTCGCCGGCGTTGGCGATCATATGCCAGCCGAATTGCCGCAACCGCAGGCGCTCGCGCACCGCCGGCCGGCAGTAGAACAGCGCCAGGCCCTCCGGGCCGAGCATCCATTTATGGCCGTCGGCAACCACGAAATCCGCGTACACCTCGCCGCTGTCGAAACGCACCGCGCCCAGGCTCTGGATCGCGTCCACGCAGAACAGCACGCCGCTGTCCCGGCAGGCGCGGCCGATCGGCGCCAGGTTCAGGCGGATACCGCTGCCGTACTGCACCGAGGACAGCGATACCAGACGGGTGCGTTCGCCGATCGCGTCGATCACCCGCTGCTCGGCGTCCGGGCCGCTCACGTCCACTTCCACCACCTCGACGCCCTGGTCGGCCAGGGCCTGCCAGGGAATCCGGTTGGACGGGAACTCCTGATCGCTGATCACCACCTGGTCGCCGGCCCGCCAATCGAGCCCCTGGGCGATCACCGACAGCCCTTCGGAGGTGTTCTTGAGCAGCGCCACGTCCGCCGGCTCGACGTTGATCAACCAACCGAGACGGTCGCGCAGACGTTGCTCCACGCGCGCCCATTGCGGGTAGTCCCGGGCGCCCACCTGGATATTCTGGTCGGCGAAGGCGACCACCGCGTCGCGGGTGCGGCGGGGCCAGGGGGCCACGGCGGCGTGGTTGAGATACAGCACGTCGTGGTGCAACGGGAATTCCGCTTTCAGGTCGACCATTGCCAGTGCTCCTCCACAAAACTCACTTGATTGTAACCGCCCTGGAGGTAACGTGCAGAGGGCGTGGTTATGGTAATCTAGCCCATAAACGAGGAGGTATAGATGGGTGACTTGGAAAAAGCCACGCGTAAGGCGCAGGAATTCCGGCAGCGCGAGCAGGAAATTCTGGACGCCGCACTGATTCTGTTTCTGGAGCAGGGCGAGGACCGCGTCACGGTGGAGAACATCGCCGACCGGGTGGGCATTGGCAAGGGCACCATCTACAAGCACTTCGAGACCAAGAACCAGATCTACCTGCTGTTGATGCTTCGTTACGAGGAGGATCTGGCGTCGCTGTTCCAGGACATTTCCGAATCCGACGACAAGGAAACCCTGGCGCGGGAATACTTCCGCTTCCGGATCAGCGATCCGGCCCGCTACCAGTTGTTCGACCGGCTGGAAAACAAAGTGATCAAGGATCACGCCGTGCCCGAGCTGGTGGACAAACTGCACCGCATCCGCGAAGCCAATTTCGAGAAGCTCAACCACATCGTCGAGGCCCGCATCCAGGAAGGTTCCCTGGAGCCGGTGCCCGCTATCTATCATATCTGCTCCGCCTGGGCTCTGGCGCACGGCGCCGTTGCGTTGATGCAGTCGCCGTTCTATCAGCGCCTGATCGAGGACAAGGACGACTTTCTCGATTTCCTGATCGAGATCGGCATCCGCATGGGCAACAAAGGCCAGCGCGGCAAATAAGGAATTTCGATGAGCAAAGCCGAGGAATTACTGGCGCTGCTGGAAAAAGCCGACCAGGACGAACAGGGGCTGCCCCCGGTACACAAATGGCAGCCGGAACGCCAGGACGATATCGATATGCGCATCGCCCGCGACGGCACCTGGTATTACCAGGAATCGCCGATTCAGCGCGAGCGCATGGTCAAGCTGTTCTCCACCATTCTGCTGCGCGAAGGCGACGATTATTTTCTGGTCACGCCGGTGGAAAAGCTGCGCATCAAGGTGGATGACGCCCCCTTTGTCGCCACCGACGTGGAGCGCGTCACCGACGGCGACCGCGAGAAGCTGGTGTTCACCACCAATGTGGGGACCCATGTGGTGGCGGGCGCGCGCCATCCATTACGGGTGGAGACCGACGCCGACAGCGGCGAGCCGGCGCCCTACGTGCATGTGCGCGACAACCTGGAAGCGCTCATCTCACGCAATATTTTCTACCAGCTGGTGGACTGGGCGCGCCGCGAAGAGCAGGGCGGCGGCGCCCGTCTGGTGGTGGATTCCGACGGCGAAACCTTCGAGCTCGGCGCGCTCTAGCCCGCGCCTTCCTGCCCGGGCTTGGGCAGGCCGGTGCCGCACTGCTTGCAGAAGCGGGCGTCCGGATCATGGTCATGGCGGTGGCAGTTGGGGCACTCGCGCTCGTAGCGCCGGGCCATGCTCGCCTTGGACATTTCCGCGGTGACGATGCCGGTGGGCACGGCGATGATGGCGTAACCGGTGATCATCGCCATGGACGCCACCGCCTGGCCCAGCGAGGTTTGCGGTGAAATATCGCCGTAGCCCACCGTGGTGATGGTGACGATGGCCCAGTAGATGCTGCGTGGAATGCTGGTGAAACCGTTGGCCGGCCCCTCCACCAGATACATCAGGCTGCCGAAGATGATGATCACGATCACCACCGAGAACATGAAGATGCCGATCTTGCGGCGGGTGCGCACCAGGGTGGCGCCGAGCTCGTTGGCCTCGGTCATCAGGTGGGCCAGCTTGAGCACCCGGAACACCCGCAATACGCGCAGCGCGCGGATGGTGAGCAGGTAGTTGGCGCCCGGCAGAAACAGGCTCAGGTAGGTGGGAATGATCGACAGCAGGTCCACCACCCCGAAAAAGCTGCGCACGTAACGCAGCGGCCGGTCGCTGACCCACAGGCGGATCATGTACTCAAAGGTGAACAGCAGCGTAAAGAACCATTCCGCGCCGTACAGCCAGGTGCCGTATTGCTGATGGATGGACTGCACGCTGTCGAGCATCACCGCCGCGACGCTGGCGAGAATGGCGACGATCAGCAGCTGATCAAAATATTGCCCTGCCGGCGTATCGGTGCCGAAAATGATGTGGCGCCAGCGATCGCGCAGGGAAACGGAATCCGAACTCATGGAACCTCGGGCCGGGACATTGCGAGAACGCTATTCTGTCTTGTCCATCGTCCGTTGACCACTTAGTCTCTGTTTTATATACGAATAAAAAGCCGTCTGCTGTACCGCACCGCTTGAGGGGGGATCATGGCGCGCGTCAAAGCGTTGTTCATTTCGTTGTACCCATTCGCCTCGTTGTTTATCTGTGCCCATGCCCTTTGGCTGGGCTGGCAGGACCGGCATTGGCTGTGGGCCGGCCCGTTGCTGGTCAACGTGCCGATTCTGGTGTTGCTGGGCTGGCTGGTCAGCCTGGGGCCGGCGCGCACCAGCCCGCATTTGCCGCTGGCCACCCTGTGCGCCTGGCTCGGCGCGGCGGTGACCCTGCTGGGCACCTTGTCGCTCGGCGATCCCCGCTGGCTGGCCTGGTTGTACACCGGGCTGGGTCTGCTCGGCCTTTGCGCCTACCTGTTCTGGTACAGCCCCCTGCAGCGCGACGCCGCCGACGGCCCGCGGCCCGGCCAGTTGCTGCCGCCGCTGGCGTTCCGGGATCTGGAGGGGCGGCCGGTGTCCACCACCTCGCTGCACGGGGCGCCGGCGGTGATGCTGTTTTTCCGTGGCAACTGGTGCCCGGTGTGCATGGCCCAGGTGCGCGAGCTGGCCCGGCGTCGCCCGCAACTGGAACGGCGCGGTGCCCGCATTATCCTGGTCAGCGCTCAGCCCGGCGCCCGCACCGGGCGGCTCGCCGCGCGCCTGGGCGTGCCGATGGAGTGGTGGGTGGACCCGCAACTGGACGCCGCCCGGCAACTGCGCATCCTCGACCCCGGGGGCACGCCCCTGGGCCTGGAGCTGTTCGGCTACCCCTCGGACACGGTGCTGCCCACGGTGTTGATCACCGACGCCCGTGGCGAGATCTGCTACGTGGACCTGGCCGACAATTACCGGGTGCGCCCGGAACCCGCCACCTTCCTTCGCGTGCTGGACACCATGGTGCCGGCGCCACGCTAGCCGCGGTGCTGGCACGGCCGTACCCTCGGGCGCTTCTCCGGTAAACAAAGGTTTCCGGGAGTCGTGCCGGATAACCGTTCGATTACCACCGCTACGCTTTATTACATACCCGCAACGGCGTGCATCTACATCGCTTTGCACACCCCTTCCATAGTCGCAAAGTCAGTCTCCATTTCGGGGGCCTAGCGACTAAGAAGTAAAAAGGGAGGGGTAAACCTTGGATACCAACATCAAACATCTCATCGGTGGTGGCGTGCTCGCGCTGCTGCTGACCGCCTGCGGCGGCGGAAGCAGCGGGGGCGGTGACGTCTCCGGCAATTCGCCGACGCCCTCAACCCGTGACCTGCCGGAAGAAATGGCGGCGGTCGTGGACGAGTCCAACGCCTTTACCGAAGAATTCTGCCCGGAGACCTCGGAAGGGGCCGCCGGCACGCCGCTTGATCCGGTTCTTTGCGTCGAGGAAAGCGAAGAATCCGAAGGCGGCGCGCCGGATCCCACCGACGTGGTCGCTCAGTTCTGTCCCACCGCGGCGTCCTCGTTCGATCTGGAAGGCGCCTTCGATCCGGCGGCCTTCACCGAAGGCTTCGACGATCCGGCCGGCTTCCTGACCGACGGCCCGCTGTCGTTCCCGATCGCCTGTCTGCAGGAATCGGCCACCAACCTGGACGGCCTGCAGGAGCTGATCGGCGGCAGCAACCCGATCACCGAGCAGCTGTGCCCGGTGGCGGCCACCGAGCCGTCCTTTGACCCGGCCACCTGTTTCGCGGAAGTGACCGGCGGCGCCAATGGCGGTCTGCCCGGCCTGCCCGGTGGCGGTGACGGCGGCGGCAGCGTGCCCGGTGCCGACCAGTTCCTGAACCAGTTCTGCCCGGAAAGCGCCGGTGCCGGTGTCGGCCCGGAGACCCCGCTGAACTGTCTCAACGAAGCCAGCCGTGTCTACATCACCATTGTCGACATGATCACCAACCCGAACCCGCTCACCGACGCCGTTTGTCCGCTGGAAGCCGGCACCGGGCGCGTGGATCCGGTGGTGTGTTTCGAGGAAGCCGTGAGCGGTGGCGGCATGCCCGGCCTGCCCGGTCTGGGTGATCTGCCCGGTCTGCCCGGCGGCGGTGACGGTGGCGACGGCGGTACGCCGGACGTTCCCGGTCTGGATCAGCTGACCGACGCGCTGTCCGGCATCTGCCCGGAGACCCTGGAAGCCGAAGTCGGCCCGACCACCCCGATCGACTGTCTGGCGGAAGCCGGCGGCAGCTTCGGCGGTTTCGAAGACCTGCTCGGCGGCCTCGGCGGCAGCAACCCGCTCACCGAAGCCCTGTGCCCTACCGCCGCCACGGCGGAAAGCTTTGACCCGGCGGCCTGCTTCACCGAAGCGGCCGGTCAGCTGCCCTCCGCACCGGGTGGTGGCTCCCCGCAGATTCCCGGCGCCGGCATGGCTCTGGAGCAAATCTGTCCGGTGGCCGCGGGCGAGGAAATCGGCCCCACCACGCCGTTCGACTGCCTGCTGGAACTGGGCGGCGGCTTCGGCGACCTCGAAGGTCTGCTCGGCGGTCTCGCCGACGGTGGTCTGGAAGGCGGCAACCCGCTGACCGACGCCCTGTGCCCGGTGACGTCCGAGGAAGGTCTGGATCCGGCGGCCTGCTTCATGGAAGCCCTGGAAGGTCTGCCCGGCGGCGTGCCGCTGCCTGGCGGTGACGGCGGCACCCCGGAACTTCCCGGCGGTGAGCAGCTGCTGGGCCAGCTGTGCCCGGAAGCCGGTGCCGGTGAAATCGGCCCGACCACCCCGATCGAGTGTCTGACCGAAGCCGGCCAGAACCTGGGCAACATCCAGGACATGCTCGGCGGCCTGGGCGGCAGCAACCCGCTCACCGAAGCCGTATGCCCGACCGCGTCCGCGGCCGAGCAGCTGGACCCGGCGGCGTGCCTGAGCGAAGCCCTGGGCGGCGGTCTGCCCGGCCTGCCCGGTGGCGGCGACGGCGGCGGCGTACCGGAAATTCCCGGTGTGAGCGATGGCCTGGCGCAGCTGTGCCCGGAAGCCGGTGCCGGCGAAATCGGCCCGACTACCCCGCTGGAGTGCCTCACCGAGGCCGGCCAGAACCTGGGCGGTCTCACCGACCTGCTGGGTGGCCTGGGCGGCAGCAACCCGCTCACCGACGCGCTGTGCCCGGCGGCCTCCGGCGCCGAGCAGCTTGATCCGGCGGCCTGCTTCACCGAAGCCCTGGGCAACCTGCCCGGCGCCCCCGGTGGCGACGGCGGCACCGGCGGCATCCCGGAAATCCCGGGTTTGAGCGACGGCCTGGCGCAGATCTGCCCGCTGGCACTGGAAGACGAAGTGGGTCCGACCACGCCGCTGGACTGCCTGATGGAAGCCGGCGGTAGCCTGAGCCAGCTCCAGGACCTGCTCGGCGGCCTGGGCGGCGGTGAAGGCGGTGAAGGCTCCGCTGATCCGGTGACCGGGCAGCTGTGCCCGGAAGCCGGCGCCGGCGGCCTCAGCCCGACCCTGCCGTTCGAATGTTTGCTGGAAGCGGGGCAGAACCTGCCCGAACTGCTGACCGGCCTGCCGGACCTGCTCGGCGGTCTGGCGCCGTAACGGCAACCACGGTTTGATCGGTGTCCCGCCGTTCGCGGCGGGGGCCGGTCCCCGAAAACAAAAAAGCCCCGGCCGAATGGCCGGGGCTTTTTTTGTGGCAGCTTGCCTTGCAAGCGAAAGGCTGGCTACTGATTCCGGCGGGGCAGGGTGTCGCGCACCTTGTCGGCGAGATCGCGGATGCTCTGCTCGGTGGTGTCCCAGGCGATGCAGCCGTCGGTCACCGACACGCCGTATTCCAGATCGTCGAGATTCTCGGGCAGCTTCTGACTGCCGCCCTTGAGGTGGGATTCCACCATCAGACCGACAATGGACTTGTTGCCTTCCAGAATCTGATTGCCGATGTTTTCCATCACCAGCGGCTGCAGGTTCGGGTCCTTGTTGGAGTTGGCGTGGGAGCAATCCACCATGATGTTGGTGGACACACCGGCTTTCTCCAGAGCGCTCTCCGCCAGGGCCACGGACACCGAATCGTAGTTGGGTTTGCCGCCGCCGCCGCGCAGCACCACATGGGCGTAGGGGTTGCCCTTGGTGGTGGTCAGCGCCACGCGGCCGTCCGGGTCGATGCCCAGGAAACGGTGCGGGTGCTTGACGCTGAGCATGGCGTTGACCGCCACGTCCAGGCTGCCGTCGGTGCCGTTCTTGAAGCCCACCGGGCCGGACAGGCCGGAAGACATCTCCCGGTGGGTCTGGGATTCGGTGGTGCGCGCGCCGATCGCCGACCAGGAGATCAGGTCCTGCATGTACTGCGGGGTGGTCGGGTCGAGCGCCTCGGTGGCCGCCGGCAGGCCCAGCTCGGCCACGTCCAGCAGCAGCTTGCGGGCAATGTGCAGGCCGTCCTGCACTTTGAAGGAGTCGTTCATGTAAGGGTCGTTGATCAGACCCTTCCAGCCCACCGTGGTGCGCGGCTTTTC
>DGNT01000154.1 GCA_002389055.1 Alcanivorax sp. UBA4485 | reverse complement strand
GCATCGTCACCATCGTCGACGCGCGCGGGCCGCTGGACGTGAACCCGCTGAAACCGAAGAGCGCCCGCTTCGCCTGGGAGTTCATGTTCACCCGCGCCCTGTTCGGGGTGGACATGGAGCGCCAGGGCGAGATCCTGCGCGCCACCGCCCGGCTGGTGGAAGAAGGCGTCCTGCAGACCACCCTTTCGGAGTCCCTGGGGCCGATCAACGCCGCCAACCTCAAAGAGGCCCACCGGCGCATCGAGTCCGGCAAGACCATCGGCAAGCTGGTGCTGGCCGGCTGGGAGTAACCCGGCTCACTGCGAGCCCAACGGCGGCAGCGTCCCCTCGCAGGCAGCGCCCGACGACGCCAGCTTGAGTTCACGCAGGCACAGCACAGGACTAAGCGCCAGAGTGCGGCGGAACAGGGCCGGCCAGGCGTCTTCGTTGACCATCGGCCGGGCCAGGCGCGTGCTGCGCACCGCCTGCCAGGCCAGGTTGTCGGGCCCGCCCTGGGCCTCGGCGATCACGAACTGGAAGGGGTGGGCGCCGGGCACGCCGAGGCGGATGTCGGTGGCCACCAGCCGCCCGTCCTCCAACCGGTAATCCAGAAAGCCGCCGGTGAACCATTCCAGACGGCGGCCGTCGTCCAGCTGCTTGGCCGAGGCGACCAGATTGGCGTCCCGCGGAAAGCCCTCGATATGCAGCGGCGCATCACCGTCGAGCAGCCCGGTGACGATCTCCAGACGCTCTTCGCGGTGCAGCACCGTGGCCCGCCACAGCAGCGTGGAGAACGGCATCGGCTGCACCATGCGCGGCGCCGTCTGGTAGCCGGTGCCGGCCAGCGCCTGGTGCACCCGGTGGTCCACCCACTGCTGCGCCGCCAGGCTCCAGGCCAGGTACAGGCTCGACAGCGCCAGCCCCGCCGTCAACGCGCGGATCGCCGGCGGCCGGACCAGGGCGATGATCACCGCCACCAGCAGCGGCAGCGTATAGAGCGGGTCGATGATGAAAATGGTGTGCCAGGCCACCGGCGGCCCCAGTGGCCAGAGCAGTTGGGTGCCGTAGGTGGTGAAGGCGTCCAGCAGCGGGTGGGTGATCAGAATGGCGCCGGTGAAGGTCAGCCAGCGGCGGAACGAGACGCTGTGCTGCCAGCGGCTGAGCAGCGCCGCCAGCACCACCGCCAGGGGCGCCAGCACCAGCAGTGAATGGCTGAAACCCCGGTGTTGGGAGAAGTTGGCCACCGCGTCGCCGTAGTCGATCAGAACGTCCATGTCCGGCAGGGTGCCGAGCAAGGCGCCGGCGATCACCGCGCCGCGCCCGAACCGGCGCCCCAGCACCGCCCCGCCCAGGGCGCCGCCCAGAGCCGCCTGCGTTATCGAATCCATATTCTCTTGCCCCCGCCGCCGGCATAGCGGCACCAAATCACATTAATAGAACGCTTTCATACAGCCGCTTACCGGTACCCAAGTAACTGAATAATATTGTAAAAATGCGAGCCCCCGCGCGCTTTGCGCGAACCGCCCCTACTTTGCCGCTTGCGTCCGTGAGCCAAGCGTCAAAGAATGAATTCATTGTCGGGCAGCGGCGAAGTAGCCCGTGACAACCATGCAGTCTTCCAGCAAGGAGCTTCTGTATGCTTGGTTCACGAAGTCGAGACAGCCGGGACCATAGACCGGAGCGCACCGCGTCCAGCGGTTCGGCCTCCATCGACGCCCTGATCAACCGGGTGCTCGCGGACGCGGACATCCAGATCAACGGCCGCCGTCCCTGGGACATGCGGATCCACCATCCCGAAACCCTTTCCCGCATCGCCGCGCAACGCTCCCTGGGGCTCGGCGAGTCCTACATGGACGGCTGGTGGGACTGCGACGCCCTGGATGAGTTCGCGTTCCGCATGCTGCGCGCTGGCGGCGACAACCTGGGCAAGGACCGCTGGATGCTGGCGCTTCAGGTACTCGCCCACACCCTGCGCAACCGGCAAAGCCTGCGCCGCTCCCGCCAGGTGGCGGAGCAACACTACGACCTGGGCAACGACCTGTTCGAGCTGATGCTCGACGATACCATGGCCTACAGCTGCGGCTACTGGAAAGACGCGGAGACGCTCCACGAGGCCCAGCTCGCCAAGCTCGATCTGATTTGCCGCAAGCTGGAGCTGGAACCGGGCATGACGCTGCTCGACATCGGCTGCGGCTGGGGCAGCCTGCTGGAATACGCCACCCGCCACTACGGCGTGCGCGCGGAAGGCGTCACCGTTTCCAGCGAGCAGGCGCAACTGGCCCGCGAGCGCTGCCAGGGCCTGCCGGTGGAAGTGCTGCTGAAGGACTACCGCGCCGTGACCGGGCGCTACGACCGGGTGGTCTCCGTGGGCATGTTCGAGCACGTTGGCCGCCGCAACTACCAGACCTTCATGGACACCACCCTGGGCCTGCTGAAGGACCGGGGGCTGATGCTGCTGCACACCATCGGCACCAATGAGAGCAGCCACAGCCACGACCCCTGGATCGACAAGTATATTTTCCCCAACGGCGAACTGCCGTCGGTAAAACAGATCGCCCGCGCCGCCGAACCCGGCTGGGTGGTCGAGGACCTGCACAACTTCGGTCCGGACTACGCGCGCACCCTCAAAGCCTGGGACGCCAACTTCCAGGCCGGCTGGCCACAGCTTCAACACCGCTACGACGAGCGCTTCTACCGCATGTGGCGCTACTACCTGAACGTCTGCGCCGGTGCCTTCCGAGCCCGCAACATCCAGCTCTGGCAGTGGGTGTTCAGCAAGCCCGGCCACCGCAGCCGCACCTACCAGGCCCCCCGCTGACCCCGACTGGCGCCAGCCGGTCGGGTGGTGGCATAATCGCCCGCACTGCAATCACGAATCATTATCAATCACATTTGATAAGCGGGCGATGCCATGCGCGCCGACGACCTGTTCCAACAACACGCCCCGGAACTCAGCGGCTTTTTCCATCGCCGCCTGGGTTCGCCGGACCAGGCGGCGGACCTCTGCCAGGAGGTCTACCTGCGCCTGCGCCGCCTGGAGCGCGCCGGCGACGTCGCCGCGCTGCGCGACCCGCGCGCCTTCCTGTTCCGCATCGCCCGCAATCTGTTGATCGATCACCTGCGCCAGCAGCGCGCCCGGCCGGCCACGGTGGCCCTGCACGACCCGGACCTGCGGCTGGAAAGCGACGCCCCTACCCCGGAAGCGGCGGCCAGCAGCGCCCAGACCCTGGCCGGGGTCCAGGCGGCGCTCACCGAGCTGCCCGACCATGTCCGCCAGGCGCTGCTGTGGCACCGCCTGGAAGGGCTCAGCCAGCGGGAAATCGGCACCCGCCTGGGCGTCTCCGAACGCATGGCGGGGAAATACATCAGCCGCGCCCTGAGCCATTGTCGCGCCTGGCTGGCGGCGGCGGTGCTGGTGCTGATGGTGGTGACGGCGGCGCGCTTGCCGTGGCCGGTGTGGACCGCGGACCAGCGCACCCTTGCCGGTGAGCAACGGGTGCTGACCCTGGACGACGGCAGCCGGGTGACCCTGGCCGGCGACAGCGCCATCAACCTGGACCTGACCGACCACCAGCGCCGCGTCACCCTGCTGCGCGGGCGCGTCTATTTCCAGGTGGCCCCGGATCCGCAACGGCCCTTCCTGGTGGAGGCCGGCGAGGCCCGGGTCCGCGTTACCGGCACCCGCTTCGAAGTACGCCGGGACGGCGGCGACCGGGTGCGGCTGACGGTGGCGGAAGGCGAAGTCATCGCCAGCGGCGGGGACCGCCGGCTGACGCTTGGGGCCGGCGAGCAGGTGCACTGGTCGCGGGGCCGCCTGGGCGACCGCCACCGGGTGGACGTGGACCGCGTGCTCGCCTGGCTGGAAGGCCGGCTGGTGTTCCGCGATCAACCGCTCGGAGACATCCTCCGGGAGCTGGCGCCGCATCATCCGGACCGCTTGCTGCTGCTTGATCAGGGGCTCGCCGAGCGCCGCTTCAGCGGCACCCTCGACATCGCAGACCCGGACGCCGCCCTCAGTGCCTTGAGCCAGACCCTGCCGCTGACCGTGCGGCGTCTGCCCGGTGTGGTGATCCTCTCACGTTGAATAACGCACGGGTTCAGAAACCGGCGGCGGTTTCGTCTTCCTCGGCACCAGATTGCAAATGGTTTGTATTTGCATCCGAACAGAGAGGACCACGCCCTATGACACCCCTGATAAAAGACACCCTGCGCGCCGCCGTGCTGTTCACCGGTCTTGTTATGCTGGCCGGCGCGCGGGCGGCAACGCTGGACATCGCCGCGCAACCCCTGGACGACGCCCTGGCCGAACTGGCCGAGGACACCGGCGTCCAGTTGATCTACAGCGCCGACATGACCGCCGGCAAACAGAGTCCGGCCCTGGCCGGCGACTACTCCACCGACCAGGCGCTGACCCGGCTGCTGGCCGGCAGCGGCCTGCGCCACCGCCGCAACGACGACGGCAGCGTCACCCTGGAGCCGGCGCCCACCACCGGCGGGACGCTGGCGCCGGTGGCGGTTTCCGCCCAGGTGGCCACCAAGATCGACACGCCGACACTGGAAACGCCGCAGACGATCAACGTGGTGCGCCGCGAGCAAGTGGAGGAACAGGGCTCGGAAACCGTGCAGCAGGCGCTGCGCTACACCCCCGGCGTATTCACCGAACAGATCGGCGCCTCCCAGCGCTACGACTACGTGGTGCTGCGCGGCTTCTCCGACGACAGCATCGACAATATTTACCTGGACGGCCTGAAGACCATGGGCGACGGCGGCACCTTCAGCTCCATGCAGATCGACCCCTACTTTCTGGAGCGGGTGGAAATCGTCAAAGGACCCACCTCGGTGTTGTACGGCCGGGCGTCACCGGGCGGGCTGGTCAATCTGACCAGCAAAAAGCCGCTGTTCGAAACCCGCCAGGAAGTCACTTTCAGCGCCGGGAATAACCAGTACCGCGGCGCCGCCTTCGATTTCACCGGCCCGCTGGGCGACGGCGCCGCCTACCGGGTGGTGGGGCTGACCGACCAGGGTGACACCCAGTTCGACCACCTGGAGCACAAGCGCCGGGCGATCATGCCGTCGCTGACCCTGGACCTGGGTGACAACACCACCCTGGATCTGATGGCCTATTTCCAGGATGACCCGCAAGGCGGCAGCCACAGCGGCGTGCCCGCCGAGGGCACGCTGTACCCCCGCAACGGCCGCTATATCTCCAACCGGTTTTTCGAAGGCGAGCCCGCCTACGAGCAATTCTCGCGCACGGAAAAAATGGTCGGCTACCAGCTGCGCCATTTCTTCAACGACGCCTGGAGCGCGCAGCAGAATTTCCGTTACCTGACCAGCGACGTGGACCTGCAGCAGGTGTACAGCTTTGCCTGGGTGGGCAACACCGACCAACTGAGCCGCTTCTACTCCGGCGCCGATGAACAACTGGATGCCTACACCGTGGACAATCAACTGCAGGGCCTGTTCGCCACCGGCGCGCTGCGGCACACCCTGCTGGTGGGCGTCGACTACCAGCACCGTGATGTGGACGCCGCCTGGAGCTCCGGCAGCTTCCCGGCGATCGACGCCTTCGATCCGCAATACGGCGCCGCGCCGCTGGCGATCACCGACCCGGTGCTGCATGAGCGCAAACTGATCCAGACCGGTGTGTATATTCAGGATCAGATCGCTCTGAACAACTGGCGTTTCTCGCTGGGCGGCCGCCAGGACTGGGTGCGCACCGCCAACGTGAACACCGACACCGGCGCCCGTTCCAGCCAGGACCGCGACCAGTTCAGCGGCCGCGCCGGCGCCCTGTACCGGATGGACAACGGCCTGGCGCCCTATGTGAGTTATTCCGAATCGTTCAACCCCAGCGTCTACACCGACGCCGACGGCGACCCGCTGGAACCCACCGAGGGCAGCCAGTACGAAACCGGCCTCAAATACCAGCCCCGCCAGGGCCGGGGGCTGTACACGCTGTCGCTGTTCCATATCAACCAGGAGAACCTGGCGATCCGCGAACCCCAGGCGGCGGTCTATGTACCGGTGGGCGAGGTCCGCTCGCGAGGCGTGGAGCTGGACGCCCAGAGCCAGGTCACCGACCGGCTGCGGCTTCAGGCCAGCTACACCTATACCGACATTGAATACGTGGAAGCGGAAGAGGACATCGAAGGCAACCGCGTCAATCAGGCACCGCGCAACCAGGCCAGCGTCTGGGGCCACTACCGGTTCAACGGCGGCGCCCTGAGCGGCCTGGATGTGGGGCTCGGCGCGCGCTACCTGTCCGGCATCGAAGCGGACCGCGCCAACACCCTGAACGTGCCGTCCTACACACTGATGGACGCGTCCATCGGCTACGACTTCGGGCAACTGGGCGTGCGCGGCCTGAGCGCGCGCCTCAACGCCAACAACCTTCTGGACAAGGAGTACGTGGCGTCCTGCTACTCGCTGAATTACTGCTATTTCGGCGCCGAGCGCAGCGTGACGGCGTCGCTCACCTATCGGCTGCGTTGATAGAACCACGCCAAAAAACAAAACCGTTCCGCAGAAACAGGCAAGAAAGGGCCAGTTTTGACCTACCGCCGAAACGGGGCGCGCTCTTAGGGTAGCGCCCCGATAACGGCGAATTTCTGCGGAACGGAGAACGATGAACAATGCATCTGATGACGCCGCCCCAAGGTGGGGCGCGCACCCCAACAACGGCCTGCTGCGAACGGCCGTTTTCCTGATCGCCCTGGGCGTGGCCCCCACCGCCCTGGCGCAACCCCAAACGGCCTCCCCGGACCCGGCCGTGGAGCCCGCCGGCCGGATACAACTGGCGCTACTGGAACACGAGGAACGGACGCCGCGCCGCCCCCGGCCCGAGCCGCTGCGCGAAGCGGACAAGGAAAGCTGGTCGTTCGCCTTCGACAACGACGCCCTGGTGCCCTCGCACCGGGACCAGGACTACACCTATGGCCTGAGCGTCTCCTACACCGGCCGGGACGCCCGCGATGCCTGGTACTCACTGAACCCGGTGCTGGGCGCCCTGGACGGGCTGTTCGGCGTGGATGGCCGCGCGGCGCAACGCGTCGAGGGCCACAGCGTCGAGTTCGGGCTGTTCGGCTTTACCCCGGAAGACAAGGCGGCGTCCACGCCGGTGTACAACGACCGCCCCTACGCCAGCCTGATCTACCTGTCGCAATCACGGGTGCGCATCGACCCGCGCGAAAACGTGGCCTGGCACAGCAGCCTGACCGTCGGCGCCCTCGGCCTGGCAATCGTCGGTAACGGCCAGAACGCGGTGCACAAGGCGATCGGCAGCGAAAACGCCGACGGCTGGAAGCACCAGGTCAGCGAAGGCGGCGAACCCACCGCCCGCTACACGGTGGCGCGGCAGAAATACCTGGCGGTCTCGTCATCCAACCTGGAAGTGAAAAGCACCCTGCAGGCGTCCGCCGGCTATCTCACCGAGGCGCGCTGGAGCCTGAGCTTCCGGGGCGGGCGCATCGCCGACCCCTGGTGGCGTTTCAATCCGGAGCTGGCCAGTTATGGCGACGGCGCAGCGCGCGGCAACGGCGGGCCGGCGCGGGCGGAAAGCTATCTGTGGGGTGGCGCCGCCGTGGTGGCGCGGGGCTACAACGTGTTTCTTCAGGGCCAGTTCCGCGACAGCGAAGTGACCTACGATTCTGATCAGTTGAACCACATGATCGTGGAAGCCTGGCTCGGCTATACCCAGTCGTTCGCCAGTGGCTGGCGGCTCAGCTATGTACTGCGCGGCCACACGTCGGAAGTGCGCGAAGGGGCGGCCGACCGCAATCTGCTGTGGGGCGGCCTGATTATCGCCAGAACCTTCTAGGGCGGGCCCGCTAGCTCTGGGCGTCGATATGATCGCGCACCAAGGACACCAGGCCGCCGGCGTTGCCGAAGTATTCCAGCAGCTCGATACGCAGGTGCGGGTGACGCTGGCGGGCCTCCTCCACCTGGTCGGGGATATCCCGGGACACGTGCTTGCCCTTGTTAAAAAACAGCGGGTACACCTGCACGGTCTCCACCGGCTGGTGTTCGATCTGCTGCAGCGCTTCCATAAGTGACGGTCGCGCCAGCTCCAGGAAACAGGGCAGCACCGCCACATAGTCGTGGCTTTGTTCGGCCACCTGCTCCACCAGCAAACGGAATTCGTCGTTGGCGGCTTCGGCACGGCTGCCGTGGGCCATGATCAACAGAGCTTTGCTCATTACTGCCTCCACAATTGGTGGGCCGCTTCCACGACCAGGGCGTGGCGCCGGGCCAGGGCCGGCCGGTCGTCGTCGTAGCCGCCGCCGATCACCGTGGCCACGGGCACGCCGTGCTCCCGGCACAGCGTCAGCACCCGGCGCTCGCGCTCGGCCAGCCCGGTCAGGCTGACCGCGAGCCGGCCCAGCGGGTCGCCGGCGTACACGTCCACCCCCGCATCGTACAGCACCAGGTCCGGCTGTAGCTGCCGCAGCAGGTCGGACAGTGTCTCCTCGACCACCGCCAGGTAGCCGTCATCTTCCAGTCCCACGGGCAAGCCGACGTCAAGATCGCTGCGGCTCTTGCGGGTGGGGAAGTTTTTCTCGCAGTGAATCGAGCAGGTGAACAGCTCCGGATCGCCGGCGAGGATGGCGGCGGTGCCGTCGCCCTGATGCACGTCGCAATCAAAAATCAGCACCCGCTTCACCAGCCCGCCGGCGCGCAACGCCCGGGCGGTGATCGCCAGATCATTGAGAATGCAGAAGCCGGAGCCGAAGTCATAGTGGGCGTGGTGGGTGCCGCCGGCCAGGTGGCAGGCAATGCCGTGCTTCAACGCCAGCTGGGCGGTGAGCAGAGTGCCCATGGGCGCGATGCAGGTGCGCCGGACCAGGTCTTCACTCCAGGGCAGGCCCATGCGTTTGGCTTCCCGCTCGCCGAGTCGGTTGCCGAGAAAGCGGTCGAGATACTCCGGGCAGTGCGCCAGCGACAGCAGCGCCGGACGCGCCCGCCCCGGACGGTGCAGATTGGCCGCGCCGGCGACGCCGCTGTCGCGCAGCCGTTCGTGCAGCAGCCGGAACTTTTCCATCGGAAAGCGGTGCCGGCCGGGAAACGGAAAACAGTAGGACGGATGATAGACAAGCGGTACGGACATGGCGGGAGTATAGCGGAACGGCGGCGTTTGGCGGGCGCCCCTCAGGGCGCCTCGGGGAAACCGGCCAAGCCCTGGCCCAGAACCCGGTACAGGGTCACCCTGGCGAGCAGTTCGTTGTAACGCTGATCGAGCATGTTCCGGCGCGCGTTGTTGAGGCTGGTCTGTGCGTCCAACACCGAGGTCAGCTCGATGTCGCCTTCGCGATAGCGCACCTCGGCGATTTCAAAACTGCGGCGCGCCTGGGCCAGCGCTTCGCGGAAGAACTGGTCCTGTTGTTCCAGGGCGTTGATGCTGCCCAGGCTCTGGTCCACCTCGGACAGCGCGGTGAGCAGCACGCCCCGGTAGGTGGCCACCTGCTCCAGCCAGGCGGCGCGGGCGGTGGTGTTCTCGCCGCGCACCTGGCCGCCGTCGAACAACAGCTGGCTGAGGGAGGCCGCCAGGCTGTAGACCGCGTCGCCGTCGAACAGATCACTCAACGAGCTGCTGGCGTAGCCGGCGCCGCCGGTGAGGCTCAATGACGGCCAATAGGCGCTGCGCGCCACCGCCACGCCGTAGTCGGCGGCCATCAGATTGGCCAGGGCCCGGCCCACGTCCGGGCGCTGCGCCAGCACTTCGGCGGGCAGCCCCGACTCGATCTCGGGCACGGTCAGTTCATCCAGCCCGCCGTCCGACAGCAGAAAGCCCTGGGGCGTGTCGCCCACCAGCACCGCCAGCGCGTAGCGGGTTTCCCGCGCCTGCTGGCGCAGGTCCGGCAGGGCGGCGCGCTGGTTGGCCACCAGGGTGCGCTGCTGGGCCAGGTCCTGGGGCGACACCGCGCCGTAACGCACCTTGGCCTCGACCAGTTCCAGCACCCGCTCGGCCAGCGCCAGGCTGTCCTCGGCCAGGGCCAGGCGCTCCTCCAGATAGCGCCACTGCAGCCAGGTGTTGGCGACGCTGGCCAGCACCGTCAGGCGCACGCTGTCGCGGTCGAAGCGGCTGGCCTCCAGGTTGGCTTCGGCGACCGCCTTGTTGTTGCGCAGCCGGCCCCACAGGTCCAGCTCGTAGCTGGCGTTGGCGCGCAGCTGGAAGCTGTCGCTGCTGGTGCCGCCGAAGGTGCCGGAGGTGGACGCGCCGCCGTCCAGGGACAGGCTCGGGAACAGCGACGAACCGGCCTGCTGCAACCGGCCCTCGGCCTGCAGCACGCGGGCGGCGGCGGCGCGCAGATCGGTGTTGTCGCTCAGCGAGCGGGCCACCAGCTGGTTCAGTTCATCGCTGCCGAAGCCCTGCCACCAGGCCGGGTTGCTCACCGCCGCGCGGCTGTCGGCAATCTGATTCTCCCACTGCGCCGGCGCCTCCGGTTCCGGGGTCTCCAGCCCGGACCGCACCGCGCACCCGGATACCATCAGGGCGCCGAGGGCCACCGCCAGGACCGCCCCTTTGCAACTGGCAACTTTCAACTTGCTGGCTGTTTTACTCATTGGAGAGCGCCTCCACCGGATTGAGCCGTGCCGCCTTCAACGCCGGCGCGAACCCGAACACCAGGCCGATCACCGCGGCGCACAGGAAGGCCGCCGCGGCCACCGTGGCGGAAAACAGAATCGGCAGGCCGAGCACCTTCAACAGCAGGCCCACGGCGACGCCGCCGAGCACGCCGATGATGCCGCCCAGCGCGGACACCACCACCGCCTCGGTGAGGAACTGCTGGAGAATATTGCGCTGGCGGGCGCCCGTGGCCATGCGGATGCCGATTTCATGGATACGTTCGGTGACGCTCACCAGCATGATGTTCATCACTCCGATGCCGCCCACCAACAGCGAGATCGCCGCGATCGAGCCGAGCAGCATGGTAAGGGTGTTCTGGGTGTCGGAAATCATGTCCAGCAAGGACGCCATATTGAACACCCGCACGTCCTTGGTGCCGTGGCGCTCGACCAGCAGATCCACGGCCGCCTGCTCGGTGGCATCAATGGTGTCCATGTCCTCGACAGCCAGGGTGATCGAGCGCAGATAGTTCTGGCCGAACAGCCGCAGGGTGCCGGTGGACAGCGGCACGAACACCACGTCGTCCTGGTCGTCGCCCCAGTTGGTGGCGCCCTGCTCGCCCATCACCCCGATCACCTGGAACGGGATGCTGTTGAGCAGCACGAACTGCCCCAGCGGGTCGGTGTCCGGGAACAGGTTCTGGCGCACGGTTTCGCCGATCACCG
>DGNT01000175.1:827-4980 GCA_002389055.1 Alcanivorax sp. UBA4485 | reverse complement strand
TCCACGAAACCTTCGGGCTGTGCTGGGTGCTGCCGATCACCACGCGGGTCCGGGGCACGGCCTTCGAAATCCCGGTCACCGGCGGTGAAACGAACGGCGTGGTGCTCACGCAGCAGATCCGCACCGTGGATTTCCGTGCCCGCGGCGCCGAATTCATCGAAGCGGCCGGTGAGGAGACCCGTGAGCAGGCCCTGCATGCGGTGCGGATGATCCTCGGCTGAACCGGCCCGTACTCCGATCCCGTGTAACCGCACGTAAAACGGGCCCTCCGTGGATGAATTCACCCTCTCTTCCCGCTAGACTAGCGCGTTTGAACCGTCCGCCGGCGACCCGCCGGGTCGCGGGCGCTTTGGGTTAGGAGCGGCCTCGGCCGCCATGCGAGCACTATGAGACTGAAAACAATCAAGCTGGCCGGGTTCAAGTCCTTCGTGGACCCGACGCCGGCCTCGTTCCCGGAAAATCTGACCGCCGTGGTGGGCCCAAACGGGTGTGGCAAGTCGAACATCATCGACGCGGTGCGCTGGGTGATGGGCGAGTCCTCCGCCAAGCACCTGCGCGGCGAGTCCATGGCGGACGTGATTTTCAACGGCTCCAATGCGCGCAAACCGGTGGCCCAGGCCTCCATTGAGCTGGTGTTCGATAATTCCGACGGCACCGTCACCGGCGAATACGGCAAGTTCAACGAAATCTCCGTGAAGCGCCAGGTGACCCGGGACGGCCAGTCCAACTATTACCTGAACGGCACCAAGTGCCGCCGCAAGGACATCTCCGACATCTTCCTGGGTACCGGCCTGGGCCCGCGCAGCTACGCGATCATCGAGCAGGGCATGATTTCCCGGCTGATCGAGGCGAAGCCGGAAGAGTTGCGCGTCTATATCGAGGAAGCGGCGGGCATCTCCAAGTACAAGGCGCGGCGCCGGGAGACCGAGAACCGCATGCGCCGCACCCGCGAGAACCTGGAGCGGCTCACCGACATCCGCGACGAGCTGGAGCGCCAGATCGAGCGCTTGAGCCGCCAGGCGTCCGCCGCCGAGAAGTACAAGCAGTATAAAGAGGAAGAGCGCCACAAGAGCGCGCAGCTCAAGGCGCTGCGCTGGCGTGGGCTGAACGGCCAGGTGAAGCAACTGGACCAGATTATCGCCGAGCTGGAAGTGGCCATGGAGGCGCGCATTGCCGAGCAGCGCCACGTGGACGCGGAGATCGAGCGGCTGCGCGAGAGCCACAACGACGCCCAGGAAGGCTTCAACCAGGTGCAGCAGAAGTTCTATGCCCTGGGCGCCGAGGTGGCGCGCCTGGAGCAGAGCATTCAGCACCAGCGCGAGCGCCGGCAGCAGCTGTTCGAGGAGCTGGATCAGGTGACCGCCAGTTGGAAAGAGGCGGACGCCCACCAGAACACCGATGCGGAGAAGCTCGCCGAGCTGGAGGAGCGGCTGGCGGCCCTGGAGCCGGGCCTGGAAGAGGCCCACGAGCAGCAGGAGACCTCCGCGGAGGCGCTGGCCCGTGCCGAGGACGCCATGCAGGAGTGGCAGCAGGCCTGGGAAACCTTCAACAGCAAGGCCGGCGAGTCCCGCCGCCAGGCGGAGGTGGAGCAGTCCCGCATCCAGCACCTGGAGAAGTCCATTGAGCGCCTGGGCGAGCGCATGGAGCGCCTGCGCAAGGAGCAGGAGTCCCTGGATTCCGGGCCGCTGGCCCGGGAAATGCGCGAGTTCGAAGAGCAGGTGGCGGAGTACCAGGAGCAGCGCGAAGAAAGCGAAATGCGCGCCGAAAGCCTGCAGGAACAGATCAACCAGCTGCGCCGGGACAACGGCGAGCGCGGCCGCGAGCTGGACGAGGCCCGCGACCAGCTGCAGAACCACAAGAACCGCCACACCTCCCTGGAAGCCCTGCAAAAAGCCGCCATGGGCGACGACGGCGCGGTCAGCGACTGGCTGGAACGCCACGACCTGGACCAGCGGCCGCGCCTGGCGGACCGCATCGAAGTGGCCGAGGGCTGGGAAAACGCCGTGGAAGCGGTGCTCGGCGACGCCCTGCAGGCGGTGTCCGTGGACGGCCTGGAGGAAGTCAGCAGCTGGCTCGGCGACCTGACCCACGGCCGCGTGGCGCTGGTCCATGAGAGCCCGGTGCAGGCCTCCGGCGACGCCGGCGATCTGCTGCGCTCCCACGTCACCGGTCAGGTGCCGGAAGGGCTGCTGGCCGGGGTCTACGCCGCCGACGACCTGGGCGCCGCCCTGGCGCTGCGCGGCCGCCTGAAGGCCGGCGAATCCGTGGTCACCCGCGACGGCATCTGGCTGGGGCCGGACTGGCTCACCGTGGCCCGCGAGCAGGACCAGGAAGCCGGGGTGCTGGAGCGCCGCCGTGAGCTGGAAAGCCTGGCCGGGCTGATCGACAGCGGCCAGCAGCGCGTCGACGAGCTGAAGGCCAAGCTGGAAGAGACCCGCGAGCAGGTCGCCGAGCTGGAAGAAGAGCGCGAGGAAGTGCAGCGCCAGGCGTCGCGCATCAGCCGCGAGCTGGGCGAGGTGAACGCCCAGGTGAGCGCCCGCCAGGTGCGCCTGGAGCAGATCACCATGCGCCGCGAGCGCCTCGGCAAGGAGCTGGAGGAAGCCGGCGGCCAGCTGCAGCAGGAACAGGAACAGATCAAGGAGTCCCGCGCCGTCCTGCAGGAGGCCCTGGACGCCATGGAGCAGGACTCCGGCGAGCGCGAAGCGCTACTGTCGCGCCGCGACGAGACCCGCATGGCCCTGGACGAGGCCCGCCAGCAGGCGCGCCAGCACCGCGACCACGCCCACCAGCTGGCGATGGACGCCCAGGGCGCGCGCACCCAGGCGGACGCGCTGCGCCAGAACCTGGCGCGGCTGGAATCCCAGGTGGCCAGCCTGCGCGAACGCAAGGCGCAGCTGGAAGAGCAGGCCGGCGAAGACGGTGATCCGGGCATCGAGCTGCAGGAGCAGCTGGAAGAGAAGCTGGAGCAGCGTCTGGAAGCGGAGCAGCAGCTGATCGAAGCGCGCCGCCAGCTGGAAGACGTGGAACACCAGATGCGCGACCTGGAAGGCCGGCGCGGCCAGCACGAGCGCCAGGCCCAGGAAGTGCGCGACACGATCAACAACAAGCGCATGCAGTGGCAGGACCTGAGCACCCGCCGCCAGACCGTGGCCGAGCAGCTCAACGAGCAGCACTTCGACCTGGACACGGTGCTCAACAACCTGCCCGAGGACGCCGACGAGAAGCAGTGGTCCGACGACCTGGAGCAGATCGCCCAGCGCATCGGCCGGCTCGGCCAGATCAACCTGGCGGCGATCGACGAATACCAGCAGCAGTCCGAGCGTAAACAGTATCTGGATCAGCAGAACGAGGATCTGGAAGACGCGCTCCGGACGCTGGAAAACGCCATCCGCAAGATCGACCGGGAAACCCGCACCCGCTTCAAGGAATACTTCGACCGCATCAACAAGGGTCTCCAGGAGCTGTTCCCGAAGGTGTTCGGCGGCGGGCACGCCTACCTGGAGCTGACCGGCGACGACCTGCTCGACACCGGCGTGGCGATCATGGCGCGGCCCCCGGGCAAGCGCAACAGCACCATCCACCTGTTGTCCGGGGGTGAGAAGGCGCTCACGGCCCTGTCCCTGGTATTCAGTATTTTTGAACTGAATCCGGCGCCGTTCTGTCTGCTCGATGAGGTGGACGCGCCGCTGGACGACGCCAACGTGGGCCGGTTCTGTAATCTGGTCTCGGAGATGGCCGAGCGGGTGCAATTTATTTACATCACCCACAACAAGATCGCCATGGAAATGGCGCGTACCCTGATGGGCGTTACCATGCACGAACCGGGTGTCTCGCGACTGGTGTCCGTGGATGTGGAAGAGGCCGCCGAGCTGGCGGCCATGTAAGCCGCCGCCGGCGTTTTGACAGGCGCCGGCGGCTGACCAATGATGACTGAAACTGGCGCGAGCTAAGGAAGAGGCAACATGGGCCTGAATCTGGAAACATTGATCGGCATTCTGGTTATTCTGATCCTCCTGATTCTTGCCGATGGCGTGCGGCGCATGATCCGCGAACGCCACGGCCGGTTGCGCATGCGCATCGACCGCCGGTTCGGCAAAGGCCCGGCGGCGGACGACGACAGCGACGACGATTACCCCAACGAACTGATCGGCCG
>DGNT01000175.1:0-684 GCA_002389055.1 Alcanivorax sp. UBA4485 | reverse complement strand
CGACGATGACGCCGCGCCGGAAAGTCCGGTGGCCGGCTCCGCGAAAGCCGGCGCCGCCACCTCCGGGTCCGCCGCCTCCGGCGTCACCGACACGGACGACGTGGACGAGCCGCCGGCCCGCCCGGTGACCCGCCGGCCCGAAGCCACCCGCGAGCCTGCCACCGGCTCCCAGCGCGAAGAGCTGCGCCGCGAGGAAAGCCGCAAGCAGTCCGCGCCGCGCCCGTCCGCCGCCCGTCAGGAGCCGAAACCCAAGGACCCGGGCCCGGTACTGGAAGTGATCGTCTTCCACCTGATCGCCCGCCGCCCGGAACGCTTCGACGGCCAGGACATGCTGCGCCTGCTGCTGGAAAACGGCCTGCGCTACGGCGACATGCACATCTTCCACCGCCACCGCGACGTGGACGGCCGCGAGCAACTGGAGTTTTCCGTGGCCAACGCTGTGGAGCCGGGCACCTTCGACATCGATACCATGGAAGACGAGCAGTTCGCCGGCATCACCTTCTTTATGAAGCTGCCCGGCCCCCGTGACCCGCTCGCCTCCCTGGAGCGCATGCTCACCGCCGGCCGCCGTCTCGCCGAAGGCATGAACGGCGACCTCAAGGACGAGCAGCACAGCGTGCTCACCCCGCAAACCATGGAGCACCTGCGCCAGCGCGTGCAGGAATTCGAACGCCGCCAGCGCGT
>DGNT01000149.1:32854-55285 GCA_002389055.1 Alcanivorax sp. UBA4485 | reverse complement strand
TCTGCAAGGAACGTCTGGGCCGCGACAAACCGCTCGGCGAAATCGACATGGCCAAGCTCAACGTCAAGGGCTCGTCCCTGGCGGCCGGCCACCCGTTCGCCGCCACCGGCGCGCGCATCCTCGCCAACGCCGCCAAGCTGCTCAACGAGAAGGGCTCCGGCCGCTGCCTGATCTCCATCTGCGCCGCCGGCGGCCAGGGCGTCGTCGCCATCGTCGAGAAGTAAAAGCTCCTGCTTTAGGAGCGGGCCTGTGCGAGCGGGCCCTGTGGGAGCGGGCCCCGCCCGCGAAAGGCAAGCAAAGCTTGCCGGCAGGATACCAGAGACGTCTCTAACGGTAGCTCCGACAGCCTCTCTGGAATCCTGCCGGGCGCTTCGCGCCCTTTCGCTTGCAGGCAAGCTCCCACAACTCTCGCCTCGTCAGTACCCTCAGGCCTTCCGCATCAACCCTTCCTGACACACCGAGGCCACCAGTTCCCCGGCCCGATTGAACACCTGCCCCCGATTGAAGCCCCGCGCACCGGCCGCGATCGGGCTCTCCATGTCGTAGAACAGCCAGTCATCCAGCCGCACCGGCCGATGGAACCACAGCGTATGATCGAGACTGGCCACCTGCATGTCCCGGTCCAGGAAGGTGATGCCGTGGGGCAGCAGGGCGGTGCCCATCAGGCTGTGATCGGACACGTAGGCGAGCAGCGCCTGATGAATCAGCGGGTCGTCGCCGGCCTCGCCGGCGGCGCGCAGCCAAACCTGGCGGATTGGCTCGGCTTTTTCCGGATGCAGCGGGTGGCGCCGGGTCACCGGGCGGATTTCCACCGGCTTGCGGCGCAGCAGGGCGGCGCGGAAATTCTCGGAGATGTCCTCGTCCTTGAGAAAGTCGGCGGTGACGGTCTGTTCGTCGGGCAGGTTCTCCGGGTCCGGCGCGCTGTGCCCTGCGGTTTGATGGACCGGGCCGTCCTCGGCATTGTGGAACGAGGCGGCGAGATCGAAGATCGGCCGGCCACGTTGCTCGGCGATCACCCGCCGGGTACTGAAGGTACCGCCGTCGCGGATGCGCTCCACCCGGTAAACCACCGGCTCGCGGGCATCGCCCGGGCGCAGGAAATAGGCCTGCAGCGAGTGCGCGGTGCGGGCCGGCACGGTGCGCGCCGCCGCCACCAGCGCCTGGGCGATCACCTGGCCGCCGAAAATGCGGGGTCCGACGATGTTGCGGCTCTCACCCTGGAACAGGTCGTCATCCAACTCGGTGAGGTCGAGCAGGGCGAGGAGGTCGGAAAGATCGGTGTCCATGGTGCATCCTTTTGTTTCAACCGCACGGGTTCGCCCGCGTGTTATTTCGAATAATGGAAGTCAATTTTAAAAAGCATAAGTTGGCCTTAGACGCACCGTTTTGCAAGTGCGCAACCGCCCCATGGTATCCCCCGTGGTCCTTGCGCCTCCTTTAAGGTTGCGTTAAGGCGGGCTTCAGGGAGAATTAAGGTGGCCGGCGTAGAGTGACTCCCGTACCCAACGCAATGAGGACAAAGGAGAGACTCATGAACGCCATTAACAAGACGTTGCTCGCCACCCTGATCGGTTTCGCCGGCACCACCACCCTGGTGCACGCGGACGATGTGGGCCCCGACCGCGCAATGAAACTGGTTGAGGACGGCAAGATCCTGTCGTTCGAAAAGCTCAATGAAGCGGCGCTGGCCAATCACCCCAAGGCCACCGTGGAAGACACCGAGCTGGAAGACGAATACGGCCGCCTGATTTACCAGGTGGATCTGCGCGACGCCCAGGGTCAGGAATGGGACCTGGAGCTGGACGCCACTAACGGTGAAATCCTCGGCGAGGAGCGTGACGACTAATGCGTGTGTTACTCGGAGGGGCGGCCATGGTCGCCCTTTCCCTGGCTTGGGCGACCTCCGCCCTGGCGCTGGATGTGGATCAGGACGAGGCCCTGCGGCTGCGGCAAAGCGGGGAAGTATTGTCGTTCCAGGCGATCCTCCGCCAGGCGGATGAGCGCCACCCCGGCGCCCGCTTACTGGAAGCGGAGCTGGACGACGACGATGGCGAATTGATTTACGAAATCGAGCTGCTGACCGGCGACGGCGTGGTCCGCGAGCTGGAAATCGACGCCCGCACCGGGCGTGTTCTCGAAGACGAAGTGGACGACTGATGCGGCTGTTGCTGGTGGAAGACACCGTCGCTCTGGCCGACCAGCTGCTGCCACTGCTGCGCGATCACGGCTACGCGGTGGACTGGCTGGCGGACGGCCGCGACGCCCTGGTGCGCGCCCACGACGACGATTTCGATCTGGTGATCCTGGATCTGGGGCTGCCCGGCCTGGACGGCCTGGAAGTACTGCGGCGCTGGCGGCAACAGGGCCTGAGCATGCCGGTGCTGATCCTCACCGCCCGCGACAGCTGGGCGGAGCGTGTGGATGGCCTGCGCGCCGGCGCTGACGATTACCTCACCAAACCCTTCCACCCGGAGGAGTTGCTGCTGCGGGTGCAGGCGGTGTTGCGGCGCAGCCACGGCAGCGCCAACCAACGCCGCCTGCGCGCCTGCGGTGTGGAACTGGACGAAGAGCGCCAGAGCGCCTGGCTGGACCAGGACGAGATCGAGCTGACCGGCGCGGAATTCCGCATGCTGCGTTATTTCATGCTCAACCCGGGCAGATTACTGTCTAAAATCGCCCTCAGCGAACACCTCTACGACGGCGAAAGCGAGCGCGATTCCAACGTGGTGGAAGTGCACATCAATCGGCTGCGCCGCAAGCTCGGCGGCGAGGTGATCCAGACCCGGCGCGGCCAGGGCTATTTGTTCACGGGGCGCGACTGAATGCGTTCCATCGGCGTCCGCCTGGGGGTGAGCCTGTTTGTCAGCCTGCTGCTGGCCGGCGTGTTGGTGGGCCAGGCGGCGCTCTGGTGGCTGGAGCGGGAGCAGCGTCAGATCACCGCCGGGCAACTGCGCGACGAGGCCGCCAGCGTGCTGGCCGCCATGGTTTCCGGCCCGGGCGGGCTGGTGCTGGAACAGGATATGCTCGACCCGGCCTACCGGCGCCCGCTGTCCGGCCGCTATTTCGTGGTGCTGATCGACGGCCAGCGCTGGCGCTCCCGGTCGTTGTGGGACGCGCACCTGCCGCTGCCCGATAACCCGGGCATGGACACCGAGCTGCTGCCCGGCCCTGGCGACCAGAGCCTGCTGCGCTACCGGACCCGTTTCCGGCGCGACGGCCAGGACCTCACCGTGGTGGTGGCCCAGGATTACGCCCCGCAACAGGCCAGCTTCCGTGATACCCGGGCCGCCGCTCTGCTCACCTGGGTGGTGGTGCTGGCGGCCCTCGCCCTGGTCCAGCAATGGCTGATTCGCCGCGGCCTCAAGCCGCTCAATGCAGCGCGCCGGCAGATCGAACAGCTGCGCGGCGGCCAGCGCGCCGAGCTGGACCAGGACGTGGCCCGCGAGCTGCGCCCGCTGGTCACCGAGATTAACCGTCTGCAGCGGCATATGGAGCAGCAGTTGGACCGCTCCCGGCACGCCCTCGGTGACCTGGGACACGCCCTCAAAACGCCGCTGGCGGTGCTGCGCAACCGCTGCGACGGGGAGCTGCGCGAGCGCGCCCCGGAGCTGCACGGCTTGCTGATGGCGCAACTGGACCACATCGAGGCGAACGTGCGTCGCGCCCTGGGCCGCGCCCGCGTCGCCGCCGGGGCCACCGCCGCCTCCCGCTTCGAGCCGGGCCAGGACCTGGAGGCACTGGCCGATACGCTGCGCCGTGCTCACCGCAAGCCGCTCAACCTGGTGGTGCACGGCGCCGGGCTGCCGCCCCAGGCGGTGGAGCGCGGCGACATGCTGGAGCTGCTCGGCAACCTGCTCGACAACGCCTGCAAATGGGCCGCCGGCGAAGTACGGTTGGCACTGGCGCGGGATGGCGGCCTGTTAACGGTCACCGTGGACGACGATGGGTCCGGCATCCCGGCATCACGCCGCGAGCAGGTGCTGCAGCGCGGCCGCCGCCTGGACGAGCGGGTCGCCGGCGACGGCCTGGGCCTGGCCATCGTCAGCGACACCGTGGCCGCCTACGGCGGCAACCTGACCCTCACTGACAGCCCGCTGGGTGGCCTCCGGGTGATCCTCACACTGCCCTTGCCGGACTGAATCGAGGAACTTTCCGGTCGCCCCGGTCTCCACCCCTGAACGGCAACAACAACAGGAGAAGGGAATCATGCGCGTATTCACATCCCTGCTGGCGCTGTGCGCGCTGGCGCTTGGCAACCAGACCATGGCGGCCGAAAAGCCCGCCTTCGACGCCCGCCTCAGCGGCTACGACTACCCCCATCCGGTGCATACCCTGAAGCTGGACAGCCAGCGGCAGACACTGGAAATGGCGTACATGGACGTGCGCCCGGATCAGCCCAACGGCGACACCGTGCTGCTGCTGCACGGCAAGAATTTCTCCGGTGCCTATTGGCAAACCACCATCGAGCGGCTCACCGAAGAGGGCTATCGCGTGGTGGTGCCGGATCAGATCGGCTTCGGTAAATCCAGCAAGCCGGAACACTTCCAGTATTCCTTCCAGACCCTGGCCGATCACACCCGCACGCTGCTCGATGAGCTGAACGTCGATGACGTGACCGTGATGGGCCACTCCATGGGCGGCATGCTGGCCACCCGCTTCACGCTGATGTTTCCCGAACGCAGCGACGCCCTGGTGTTGGTCAATCCCATCGGCCTGGAGGATTGGCGCAAGCACGTGCCCTGGCAATCCGTGGACGCCTGGTACCAGGGTGAACTGAAAAAGAAACCCGAAGACATCAAGACCTACATGACCAAGGCCTACTTCGACGGCCAGTGGAAAGACCGCTATCAGCCGCTGCTCACGCTCCAGCAGGGCTGGCTTCGCGGCCCCGACTACAAGCGCATTGCGTGGAACTCGGCACTGCACTACGACATGATCTTCAACCAGCCGGTGGTCTACGAATTCCCCGAGATTAAAGTGCCCACGCTACTGATCATCGGCACCCGCGACCGCACCGCCCTGGGCCGCAACCGGGCCTCCGAGGAAAAGCAAAAAGAACTGGGGCGCTATGACCGTCTCGGCGCCGAAGCCGCCGAAGCCATCCCCAACGCCAAGCTGGTGGAACTGGAAGGCATCGGTCACGTTCCCCAGTACGAGGCCTACGACGATTACATTGAAGCCCTGACCGAGTATCTGGCGGCGCAACGCTAACGGCTTGTGGGAGCTTGCCTTGCAAGCGAAAGGCCGGCAAAGCCGGCCGGCAGGATTCCAGAGAGGTTGTTTGTGCCGCCGTTAGCGGTGTCTCTGGCATCCTGCCGGGAGCTTCGCTCCCTTTCGCGGGCATGGCCCGCTCCCACATGGCAAGCTCCCACAGTGTGCTCTTCCCTAGCCGGCTACGGAGCCGGCCGCACGGCGGCCAGCATCAGGGCCACCGCCTGGTCGCTGACCGCCTCCATGTCCTGGCGGTCCACGTAGATGCCGTCCAGCAAGAGGCGGCAGAGCCCGTGCAGGGTGGCCCAGCTCGCTTGCGCCACACGCAACGGGTCGGCGCCGCCGGGCAGGGTGGTGGCGCGCAGGCCGTCCGCCTCGAGCTTGTCCACGTAACGACGAAAGCAGCCGTGGGCCACCCGCGTCAGCGACTCGGTGGGGCGCCCGGTCTTCCACAACGTGCGCCCGAACATCAGCTCGTACTGCTCCGGGTCGTCACAGGCGAAACGCAAGTAGCCGCGTACGAAGCGGCGCAGCCCCGGCTCCGGGTCGTCGGCCTGGAACGCCGCCTCTTCCATGAGACGGTCGAGCCGGTGGAAGCCGTCCTCGGCGAGCGCGCAGAGCAAGGCGTTCTTATCCTGGAAGTGGTGGTAGGGCGCGGTACGGGACACCCCGGCACGCTCCGCCAGACGTCGCAGGGAGAGGCCTTCCACGCCCTGCTCGCGCAGCAGAACGGCCGCCTCGCGCAGCAAGGCGGCGTGCAGGTCTCCGTGGTGGTAGCGGGCCGGTTGCGTCATGGTGGTTGCCTGTCTCGCGGCGTTACGGATGCTATCTTGACAGCGTCAACATAGCATCCTATCTTGACGGCGTCCAGATTGCAGCCAGGCGGCCAAGGCACATCATGTTGCGCGGCCCGCCCAGCCCACACAGGAGAACATCAATGGCGGCCAACGGTTATTCCCACCTGCTTTCCCCCCTGGATCTGGGGCATACCCAGCTCAAGAACCGGGTGATCATGGGGTCCATGCACACCGGGCTGGAAGACCGTTTCTGGCACTACCCGAAGCTGGCCGCCTATTTCGCCGAGCGGGCCCGTGGCGGTGTCGCGCTGTCCGTGACCGGCGGCATCAACCCCAACCGCCACGGCTGGTTCTATCCCTTGTCCGGCACCTTCAACAGCAAGCTGGATATCCGCAACCACCGCAAGATCACCGACGCGGTGCACCGCGAAGGCGGCAAGATCGCGCTGCAGGTGCTGCACGCTGGCCGCTACAGTTACCATCCGTTCTCCCGCTCCGCATCGGCGATCAAGAGCCCGATCAACCCGTTCAAGCCCAAGGCGATGAGCACCCGTGAAGTGCGCTCCACGGTCCAGGACTTCGCGCGCACCGCCGAGCTGGCCAAGGAAGCCGGTTACGACGGCGTCGAGATCATGGGCTCCGAAGGCTATCTGGTGAATCAGTTCACCGCGCCGCGCACCAACAAGCGCACCGACGAGTACGGCGGCAGCGCCGAGAACCGCCGCCGCTTTCCGGTGGAGATCGTCGAGGAAACCCGCCGCCGTTGCGGTGAGGATTTCATCATCATGTACCGGCTGTCGGTGATTGACCTGGTGCCCGACGGCAGCACCCGCGAGGAAGTGCTGGATCTCGCCCGCGCCATTGAGAAAGCCGGCGCCAGCCTGATCAACAGCGGCATCGGCTGGCACGAAGCGCGGGTACCCACGATTGTCACTTCGGTGCCCCGGGCGGCGTTCGCGGAAGTGACCCGCCAGGTGAAAGACGTGGTGTCGATCCCGGTGGTGGCCTCCAACCGGATTAACGACCCGGACACCGCCGAGCGCATCATCGCCAGCGGCCAGGCGGACGCGGTGTCCATGGCCCGGCCGTTGCTGGCGGACTCGGAGTTCGTCAACAAGGCCGCCGAAGGTCGCGCCGACGAGATCAACACCTGCATCGCCTGCAACCAGGCCTGCCTGGATCACACCTTCGAGCTCAAGCGCGCGTCCTGTCTGGTGAATCCGCGCGCCTGCCATGAAACCGAGCTGGTCTACCTGCGCACCGCCACCCCCAAAAAAGTGGCGGTGGTGGGCGCCGGCCCCGCCGGGCTGGCCTGCGCCACGGTGGCGGCGGAGCGCGGCCACGATGTGACCCTGTTCGACCAGGCCGGCGAGATCGGCGGCCAGTTCAACATGGCCAAGGTGATCCCCGGCAAGGAAGAGTTTCACGAGACCCTGCGCTACTTTCAAAAGCGCATCGAACGCACCGGCGTCAAAGTGGTTTTGAACCGCCGTGTGGCGAGCGACGAGCTGGAACGCGAAGGCTTCCAGGAAATCGTTATCGCCACCGGGGTGTCACCGCGCCGGCCTGGTATCGAAGGCATTGAGCACGCCAAGGTGGTGTCCTACGTGGACGTGCTGCGCGGCAAGGTGCAAGTGGGCGAACGGGTGGCGATCATCGGCGCCGGCGGCATCGGTTTCGACGTGGCGGAGTTTCTTGCTGAAGCCCCCCGGGATGGCGCCCAGCCGCTGCCGGAGTGGCTGGCGGAGTGGGGCGTGGATTTCAACGCGGAAACCCGTGGCGGCCTGGTGGAAAAGCACCCGGAAACGCCGGCGCGGAAAATCTACCTGCTGCAGCGCAAGGAAAGCACGCCGGGCAAGGATCTGGGCAAAACCAGCGGCTGGGTGCACCGCGCCACGCTCAAACACCGCAACGTGGAAATGCTGCCCGGTTGCAGCTACGACCGCATTGATGATGCCGGCCTGCATATCACCCAGGACGACAAGCAGGGTTTGCTGGAAGTGGACCAGGTGGTGATTTGCGCCGGCCAGGAATCGCTGCGCGAGCTGTACCAGGAAGAAGCCGCCAACCACCACCTGATCGGCGGCGCCGACCTGGCCGCCGAGCTGGACGCCAAGCGCGCCATTAAACAAGGCTCGGAGCTTGCCGCGCGCTTGTAGGAGCGGGCCCCGCCCGCGAAAGGCCGGCAAAGCCGGCCGGCGGGATTCCAGAAACGCTGTTCGTGCTGCCCTTAGACAGGTCTCTGGTATCCTGCCGGGTGGCTGGCGCCACCCTTTCGCGGGCAAGGCCCGCTCCTACAAGGTGGTTTTTATTTTAGCTCTTTGGAAGTCAATCCCAGAACGCGGCGGGCGATGATCAACTTCTGGATCTGCTGGGTGCCTTCGAAGATATCGAGGATTTTGGAGTCCCGCGCCCACTTCTCCAGCAGCTCGTCCTCGGTGTAGCCGATGGAGCCGGCCAGTTCCACGCATTTGAGGGTGACGTAGTTGCCCACCCGGCCGGCCTTGGCCTTGGAGATCGACGCCTCCACCGAGTTGGACTGTTTGTTGTCGGCCATCCAGGCCGCTTTCATGGCCAGCCAGTAGGCCGCTTCCCATTCCGCTTCCATGCGGTACAGCTCCGCCTCGGCGGCGCTGGCGTTGTCCACCGGCTTGCCGTAGTCGTACTCGATGGCTTCGCTGAGCAGTTCCCGGGTCCGTTCCAGGGACGCCTTGGCCACGCCCAGGGCGAAGCAGGCCACCAGCGGGCGGGTGTTGTCGAAGGTTTCCATCACGCCGCCGAAACCCTTGGTGTCCACTTCCGGGTTGCCGAGCAGGTTTTCCTTGGGCACCCGGCAATCACTGAAGTTGATCGCGGCGGTGTCGGAAGCGCGAATGCCGAGCTTCTTCTCCAGGCGCGCCAGCTCCATGCCCGGCGTGCCCCATTCCACCACGAACGATTTGATCGCCGCGCGGCCCAGCTTCGGGTCCAGGCTGGCCCAGACCACCACGCAATCGGCGCGCTCGCCGGAGGTCACGTAGATCTTCTCACCGTTGAGCACATAGTGGTTGCCGTCTTCCTTGGCGGTGGTGCGGATCGCCGCCGAGTCCGAGCCAGCACCCGGCTCGGTGATCGCCATGGCCGCCCACTTGCCCTTGAAGCGCTCCAGCTGTTCGTCGGTGGCCACCGCGGCGATGGCCGCGTTACCCAGGCCCTGGCGTGGCATGGCGAGCAGAAAGCCGGTGTCGCCGTAGCAGAATTCCAGAGCGCCCAGGCAGGTCATCATGTTGGCGCCGTTTTTCACGCCGCCGTCTTCCTGCACCTTGCCCTTGCCGGTCTGGCTGGCGCCGGCGGAGTTGGCCGGGTCGCCTTCGTTGAAGCCGTCCAGCACCGAGGCAACCATGTCCAGTTCCTTGGGGCGCTGGTGTTCGGCGCGGTCGTACTTCCGGGAGATGGGCCGGAAGGTGTTCAAGGCCACCTGGCGGGCATTGTTGATCACCGGTTTGAATTTCTTCGGAATCTCGAGGTTCATAGTGTCTCTTCCCTTAAAGGTGCAGGCCGCCGAAGACCACGCCGATCGCGCGCAGATCGCGGTACCAGCGTTCCACCGGGTATTCGTGGGTAAAGCCGTGGCCGCCCAGCAGCTGGACGCCGTCGGTGCCGATCTGCATCGCCTTGTCCTTGACCAGGGTGCGGGCCAGATGCGTCTCGCGCTGGAAGGGTTTGCCTTGCTCGGCCCGGCACACGGCGCGGTAGGTGAGCATGCGCATGGCGTCCAGCTCGATGGCGATATCGGCGACCATGAACGCCACCGCCTGGCGGTGGCTGATCGGCTCGCCGAAGGCTTTGCGTTCGTTGCAGTAGGGCACCACGTAGTCGAGCACCGCCTGGGCGGTGCCGATGGCCAGCGCGCACCAGGCCAGGGTGCCCAGATCGATGAACTCGCGGTAATTGAAATCGTCGTCGCCGAGACGGTTGGCGGCGGGCACGCGCACCTTGTCCAGCAGCAGCGGGCGTTGACCGCTGGCGCGGATGCCCATGGCCGGGTCGTCGCCGGCACTGAGGCCGTCACTGCCGCCTTCGACGATGAACACCGCCGGGCCGTCGCCGGTTTCGGCGGCGACCAGGAACAGCTCCGCTTCGGCGGCCAGCGGCACCAGGGATTTCTCACCGCTGAGCAGCCAGTCATCGCCGTCGCGGGTGGCGGTGGTACGCAGCGTCATGGGATCGAACAGGGGGCGCGGCTCGCACACCGCGATGGTTGCCAGGGGCGCGTCCTCGCCGGCGAAGGCGGCCAGGTATTTGTCCTGCTGCACGGCGGAGCCCCAGCGGGTCAGAGCGTTGGCCACGCCCATCGGGGCGAGCACCGCCACCGCCTGGCCCATGTCGCCGCGCGCCAGCTCTTCGGCCACCAGCATGCTGGTCACGGTGGAGCGTTCGGCGGCGGCGCCGCCCAGGGCTTCGGGTACCGCGAAGAAGTTCAGACCCAGTTCCCGGGCCTGGCTTTGCACGTCGTCGCTGGTGCGTTGTTCCGCGTCCGACTGTTCCGCGTTCTCGCGCAGCACTTCCGTGGCGAAGCCGCGCACGCTGTCGCGGATCATCTGCTGCTCGTCGGTGATGCCCAGATCGAACAGGCCGGTGGTGTGGCCCGGCGCATCAAGACGCTGCGGCTTGTCGGACGGGTTGTTGGATTTGAACGCGCGGGCGCTGGTGGTGATCACCTGGAAGCCGCCTTTGGTGAGGCGGTAGGCAAGCCGCTCCGCGGTGTGGCGCATACCCAGGCGGTCGAGCATTGATGAGCCGGCCAGCCGGTTCAGCGCGCTCAGGGCAAAGCCGATTGCGTCTTTCGCCATGATCCCTTCCCGTTATTCAGTGGTAACGAATGAAGGTTGATTATCAGGCAGATCGGCTGAGTCTCATTGACTCCCTTGCCTTTCGCGCATGGCGAAGCGGCCACCGGGTGTTTCTACGGCCAACTTTCGACGCAAACAAAAAAGGGCCGGCGGATGCCGGCCCTTTTTCGGGATGAAGCCTGCTACGACTTACTTGTTGTCGTACTGGGCTTCTTCGGTGGTGGCTTTCATGATCGCTTCCACGCGGCGGTTCTGAGCGCGGCCGTCGCGAGTGCTGTTGTCAGCAATCGGCTTGGCTTCGCCATAACCTTCGGTGGTGATCCGGCTTCCATCGATGCCGAACTCTTCGACCATGACGCGCTTCACCGCGTCCGCGCGCTTCTCGGACAGCTGCTGGTTGTAAGAAGCGGCGCCGGTGCTGTCGGTGTGACCTTCGAGGATCAGGTCAGCGGACGGGTACTGATACATCTGATCGCTCAGACCTTCCAGTTCCGGGTAGGAGGTTTCACGAACTTCCGCCTTGTCGAGACCAAACTCAACATACAGGGTTTCGCGCACGTCCTTGGTCAGGTATTCCTGACAACCTTTCTCGTCCACTTTGGCGCGTGCCGGGGTATCCGGGCACTCGTCCTTGCTGTTCACAACGCCGTCGCCGTCGTCGTCCAGCTCACAACCCTGGGCGTCGACACTGGCGCCGGCGGGGGTGCCGGGGCAGCGGTCGTTGGAATCCGGCACACCGTCGTTGTCGCTGTCGGTGGCGGTTTCGGTAACCGGCTCGGGTTTCGGCTCGTCGTCGTATTGAGCGCCGACCAGCACGTTAAGAGCGGCGTAAACCTGGCCGTCCCAGCGTTCGGTGCGGAAGCTGTAAGTCGGGCGTGCGCCGACATCGATCAGGAAGTTGTCGGCGAGAGCGGTCTGTACACCGAACTCCATGCCGCCGATGGTTTCCTTGAAGTCCTGGTCGTTTTCGGTGTTGAACTCGGTGCGGGTTTCACCGGCGCCGAGACCCACATAGGTTTCGATCGGGCCGTCACCGTTGAAGTGGCGACGCAAGCTGGCGAAGTTGTTACGCAGATAAACCTGGCCGCTGGTGGTGGCCATGTTGTTGCGCTCGTACCAAGCCTGTACGGACCAGTTTTCGCTGAAGCGATAACCGATCTGGGCGCCGGGCAGGGTGACGGTGTCGTTGCCGAAAGCGTTGTCGGTGATGTAACCGTCGCCTTCGTAATGATCACCGATGTCCAGCCAGCTTTGGCCGATGTGACCACCCAGGTAGAAATAGCGATCCGGGATGGTGTCCTCGGCAACGGCCGTAGAGGCAACGGCTAGCGATGCGCAAGCAATGCTGGATGCGAGAAAGCGTTTGGCGTCCATAGCTCCTTCCTTGTTTTTTAGTAGGCAGAAATTCAGCATCCGCAGTTTTGCTCCCTGGAACCTAACTGTAAATGCCGCTAATGAGTTTAATAAACAAATTTACAAAGGAGCGCCAAGAAAGGTGTGAAAAAGAATAATTTTTGTAAAAAGTAGGGCGTTATTGTGAGTGGGGTGTGATGATTAAGTGTTAACCGGGGAGGTCGGAATGGCGGTGCTCGTTACGGCTTTGATACAAAGCGTAATCGGCCTCATTCAGAAGTGCGTTCAGGCGGCGTCCGCTGTTCTCCGTACTGGCCGTGCCAATACGGATTTCAAAGCCCGCCAGGCCGTCATCGGTCTGCACTTGAATGCTGGCGGTGAGCGACCGCAGGCCCTCCGCCATGTGCAAAGCATCGTTGTAGTCGGTATGCGGCAGCACCAGCAGGAACTGGGCGCCGTCGATGCGACCGAACAAATCGCTTTCGCGGATTTTATCGCGAATGCGTTCAGAAAAAATCCTTAATAGCCGGTCGCCGGTGTGACGCCCGTACCGGTCAGCGATGTCCACGAAATCGACGATGTCCACCAGTAAAATGGAGACCGGGTGATCATGGCGCTGGCTGAGCGACAGCTCCCGTTCCAGCATGCTCATAAGGTGGGGCCGATTGAATAAACCGGTGAGGTGATCTTCGCGGGCTTGCTGACGCAGTTTGCGGTTATCGCGGGTCACCGCCGCCAGTTTCGCCAGCAGCGGATAGCACAACGGAGGGACCAGCAGCAGGGGAATCAGCAGCGCCATGGACAACGCCGCCAGCCAGTCTCGCTGGCCGGTGAGTAGCACGCCCACCGTGGTAATCAACAGGGACGCCACCAGGCTGATCACGGTGAATACGGCGGTCAGGCGCAAGGCGAAAAAACGGTCGGTGTTGAGAACCGGTGTGTAGTGGCTGAAGCGACCTTCCGGTGCACTGGCCATTTACGCCCCCCACGGCTTTAGAGTTTTTGACTTAAGAGTGGGAGTATCCAGTCTGGCGGGTGAGGGTGCAAGGCCTCGGGGTCAGGGCTTCACGGAGAGCAGCTCTTCCTTGAGATTGTCCGAGTAAGGGTCGTCGCCGAACCAGATCGAGAAATAGGCCTGGGCGAATTCCTTGCCTTGTTCCTCGGCCAGCTTTTCGCCGTTCAGGCGCAGCACCAGGGATTGGTCTTGGTCATAGTCCAGCGTATAGCGGTCGCCGTCGCGGGTGGTCCGGTAGTGACTGTTGAACGTCTCGATACGCGACTTCAAGGCTTTAAAGGTGTCGTCGCTGACGTTGCGTTCGATCATTTTCCGCGCCGCCTTGGCGAAGGCGTCGCCGGGCACTTCCCGGTTGTAGCCGAACGCCAGACGCATTGGCGGGGCCAGCGGGTCGGCGGCGGAGCAGTCCGCGCGGAACAACGAGGCCTGGCCGACATTGAATACTTTGAGCGCCTTGACGTCGGCGCTGGAACAGCGCGCCATGCCATCGAAGTCCGCGGCCCGGGCGCTGCTGCCCAGTGTCAGGGCAAGCAACAGAGCAAGCGCTGCGTTCAAGGATGCTCGCGCAGCCATCGGCTGAACCCTCCTACGATTGGAAGCTGCTGGTCCAGGCCCTGGCTGCTGTCCCAGAAGTCCTGGTGAAAAACAACCTTGCCCTGGTCGTTGAAACGAAGCTGGGAAATACCAATGGTGCGAACATCCCGCTCACTGCCGAGAATGGTGAAACGGGTCTCCATGATCCACTGCAGAAACACGTTCTCGCCCTGATCCCAGCGGTTCTGGATTTGCAGGCTCATGTAGTCGAGCCGCTCGGCGGTCTTCAGCATGTGCGCCTTCAACTGGTCGCGTTTGTAGACGGTCACCAGGGTGTCGTTGAAATAGAGGTCCTCGGCGTAGACGTCGTCCAGGTGGGCTTTAATGTGGTCCGCGTCGATGGGCGAATACAGCGCCACGAAGCGGGCCACGGCCTGGTCGGAAACCTGGGGGCTGCCGGGCTGTTCGCGCAGCGCCTGTTCGTAAAGATGGGTATAGCCGGAAGGCCCGTCCGCGCGGCTGGCGCAGCCGGTCGCGGCGAACAGTAAAAGGGCAATGAGCGGTAGCGGGATCGTTTTCATCAGGCCAATGTCCGCCAGTGCCGGTGAATCGACCGTGAAGCCGGTTCACGGACTATTGACGGGGAGCGGCCCAAGCTCGCCGGATGAATAAATCATTCGCCGCCCTGGCGATCAACTTCGTGGGTTTTCAACTGCTCTGGTTCGTCGCCGTCTATGGTGGGGCTAAGGGGTGGGGATGGGCCGCCTGGCTGGTGCTGGCGGCGATGCAACTGGGCGTGTGGTCCTTGAACCGCGCCTGGCGCCAGGACCTGACTCTGCTCGCCGCCGGCGCTGTGGCCTGCGTGGTGTTCGAACCGATATGGATGGTGCCCGGGTTGATTGAATACGCGGACTGGCCCCGCCAATGGGTAGCCCCGGGCTGGATTTGGGCGCTGTGGCTGGGTTTCGCGGTGAGTTTCAATTATTGCCTGGCCTGGTTGCGCTCCAAGTTGCTGTTGGCGGCGCTGTTCGGTGCCGTTGGCGGTGTATTCTCGGTGACCGTGGGCATCAATTTCGGCGCCGCCAGCACCCCGCAGGGGTGGTGGCTGTTGGCAATCAGCTACGCCGCCGTGTGGTCGATGGTGGTGCCAGCATTGGCCTACTTGGCGCGCCGTCTGGATCAAGAGCGAGGTGGTTATGCCTGAGATACTGGTTTTCAGTCTGGTGTTGTTGTTGATGGTGTTCACCCTGGCCTGGACGGTCCAGTGGATCAACGGCAACGCCGGCTATGTGGATGTGGCCTGGAGCTTCAGCACCGGTCTCACCGGTCTCGCCTATTTGTTGGCCGGCGGCGGCGACCCCTTGCCGCGCCTGGCCGCCGGCGCCCTGTTGCTGCTCTGGTCGGTGCGGCTGGGGAGTCATATTTTCCGACGCGTCACCGGCGAGGGCAGCGAGGACGGCCGCTACGCCGCCATGCGCGAGCGGTTGGGCAAAGCTACCCAGCCGGTGTTCCTGGTGGTGTTCTGGCTGCAGGCGGGCCTCGCCTGGGCCTTTTCCCTGCCGTTTTGGGTGATCGGCGGGCAGCCGGATTTCCGGCCGCCGCTGGTGGTGCTGGGCGTGTTGATCGGCGTGGTGTCGATCGTCGGCGAAGCCATGGCGGACCGGCAGCTGGCCCGTTTCAAGGCGCGACCGGACAGCCAGGGCAAGACCTGCCGGGAGGGTCTGTGGCGCTATTCCCGGCACCCCAATTATTTCTTCGAGTGGCTGCACTGGTTCAGCTACCCGTTGATCGCCGTGGGCGCCGCCCTGGCCGGCTGGCTGTGGCTGTTGCCGGTGGCCATGTTCTTGTTCCTGTGGTTTGTCACCGGTATCCCGCATACCGAGAAACAAGCCCTTAAATCCCGTGGTGACGACTACCGCGAGTATCAGCGCACCACCAGCCCCTTTATTCCGTGGAGACCGGCTTCATGATCATTCGTCTGGCGGAGTCCGGCCTGGTGCCGGATGTCCTGGTTCGCGGCGGTATTCGCCACCTGTTGGGTAAACGTCTCGCCCAGGAGCAGCAGCATCAGTCCGACCCGGAGGCGCTGTTGCGGACCCTGTCCGAGGGCCCCATCGCGGTGGCCCAGGACGAGGCCAACGAGCAACATTACGAAGTGGACTCGCGTTTTTACGAGCAGGTGCTGGGCCCGCACCTGAAGTACTCCAGCGGGCTCTGGCAGGCCGGCTGCGAGGCCCTGGCGGACGCCGAGACGGCGATGCTGGCGCTGAGCTGCGAGCGCGCGCAACTGGCCGACGGGCAGGAAATTCTGGAGCTCGGCTGTGGTTGGGGGTCGTTGACCCTGTGGATGGGCGCGCGCTACCCGGGCAGCCGTATTACCGCGGTGAGCAACTCCGCCACCCAGAAAGAGTGGATCATGGCTCGCGCCGCCGAGCGTGGGCTCGACAACGTGCAAGTGATCACCGCCGATGTGACCGTGTTCCAACCGGAGCAGAGCTTCGACCGGGTGGTGTCGGTGGAGATGTTCGAGCACATGCGCAACCACCGGCAGCTGATGGGCCGCGTACACGATTGGCTTAGACCCGGTGGCAAGCTGTTCGTGCACATCTTCTGCCATCGCAACCTGACCTATCTGTTCGAGACCGAAGGCGAAAGCAACTGGATGGGCCGCTACTTTTTCACCGGTGGCATGATGCCGGCGTACGACTGGCTGCCGCGCTGCGCGGACCGGTTGTCGCTGCAGGACCGCTGGGCGGTGAACGGCACCCATTACGGCAAAACCCTGGAGGCCTGGCTGGCGCTGGCGGACCGTAAACGGCAAACGCTGATCCCGTTACTGGAAGAATGTTACGGCGCCGGCCAGGGCAAATTGTGGCTGCAACGCTGGCGGATGTTTTTCATGGCCTGCGCCGAACTGTTCAATTATGGTGATGGCGAAGAGTGGTTCGTGGGCCACTATCTGTTCCGCCGTGAAGAATGAGACTGGCATGACGCGCAAAGGTGTTCAGCACCGCCTTACCCGGGTTTTCCTGATCCAGATTCTGTTCATCAGTTTCGCCACCGTGTTCGGGGTCTGGGCCACGGCTCAGATCATCGAGCAGGTGCTGGTCAAGGAAGCGCTGATCAAAGAGGCGGACCATTACTGGAGCCTTTACGACGAGGACGACGATTTCCCTCGCCCCAACACACGCCATCTGCTCGGTTTGCTGGTGGACCCGGACACCCGGGATCCGGTACCGGAGATGCTCGCCGAGCGGCCGGACGGCTATCAGCGCGCACAGATCGGTGACCAGAACCCGATCGTCTATATCGAACGGCGCGGCGACGCCCGCCTGTACCTGATCTTCGATGAAAAGCGGGTGTCGGTGCTGGCGTTCCTGTTCGGTATTCTGCCGCTCACCGCCGTACTGCTGGTGATCTACCTGACCTCGTTCCTGGGCTGGCGCAAATCCCGGGCCCTGGTCTCGCCGCTGGTGCAACTTTCGGAAACGCTACGCCACGCCAATGTGCACGACCCGGTGGAGGCGCGACCCGACTTCAGCCAGGTGGAAGCGGAGCCCAACAGCGAAGCCAGTATTCTGATGGCGGCGCTGGACGCCTACGCGGACCGCCTGCTGCGGTTCGTGGAGCGCGAGCGGCAATTCACCCGCGACGCCAGCCACGAATTGCGCACGCCGTTGGCCGTGTTCCGCGCCAACCTGGAGTTGCTCGCCAAGCAAGTGGGTGATCGGCCGGTGATCAGCCGTATGTCGGACACCGTGGACGACATGGAAGCGCTGGTGGAAACGCTTTTGCTGCTGGCCCGCACCGAGCAACAGCCGATTCAGGAAGAGGAATTGGTGGTCAACGATGTGGCGGTGAATCTGCTCGACCGTCTTCAACCCCTGGCGGAACGCAAACAGATTCGCCTGCAGGTGAAGCAGACCGCGCTGCTGACGCTGACGGCCTCGGAAACCGTGCTCAATATCGTGTTCACCAACCTGGTCCGCAACGCCATCAACTACAGCGGTTCCGGGCAGGTCACCATTGTGGTGGCCGAGGACGCGGTGCACGTGGTGGACACCGGCGCCGGCATGGACAGCGAGGAACTGGCCCGCTTTCTACAGCCGTTCGAGCGGGGCAACAGTAAGGAAGGCGGCCACGGCCTGGGCCTGGCCATCGTCCAGCGGCTCTGCGAGCGGTTTGATTGGCATCTGGACGTGGCCAGCCGGCCGGGCAAGGGCACCGAAGTGCGGGTGCGGTTCCGCTAGCGGTTAATGCACCGGCCCGTCTTCGGCGGCCAGCGGTGGCTGCATCAGCCCTTCGGAGAGCGCCAGCGGCTCGGCGTCACACCACATCAAAATACCCTTGGCGTTGAGCGCGTCCAGCAATCTGTCACGCACCTGCCCGGCGCAACTGGGGGTGTTTTCCGGCAACAGGATGGCGAACCGATCACCGCCCAGATAGGCGGCCATGTCCTGGTGGCGAATCAGCGCCGCCAGGGAATCGGCCACCAGCTGCCGCTGCTCGTCATCAAGCTGGCGTCCATGCACCTTCAGCACCATGGCGCCGAGGCCGTAGGCCTGGCAGCGTTGCCGCTCACCGTCCAGGATTCGCAGCCAGCCGGCGTCGTCCAGCAGACCGGTTTCCGGGTCGCGGCTTTCTTCCTCGAAAAATTCCGTGACCCGCTGCTGGTCCAGCCCGGCCAGATTCCAGACCAGAGCGGTTTCCAGCAGACGGGCCTGGCGTTGCAGGGCGATCTGGACTTCTTCCTGATCCAGGTCCGGGCGAGGCTCCGGGCTGAGCGCGCACAGGGTGCCGAACAGCGCACCGGTGTGGTCGCGCAGTGGCAGGCCCACATAGGCCCCTATCGAAAGTTGATCGGTGATCGGTGCGTTGCGGTAGGCTTCTTCCCGGCTGACGTCCGGGCACACCAGTGGCCCCAGGTCGTTGACCCGCCGATGGCAGATGCTGTCACGCCAGGCCAGCATGTCACCGCGATTCAGGTCGTAGCCCTCGCCGCAGACGTTCAGTAACAACCAATCCTCCCCACGGCGGCGGGTCAGAAACCACATCGCCATGCCGAACCGGGACTGCAGATCAAGCAGCTGGGTATCGACGAATTCCGTGAAAGAGTGCGTTTTCCCCCAATGCATATTTATTATCGCATAGCACGTGAATGGCGCCGCCATTCTGTGCCCGCGATGCTATGTCCGCAAGGGGGGCGAACTGACATCACGCGGTGCGTGGTGCCCGGATGCTGAACCCTACGCCCGGCAGGGTTTCCAGAAGCGCCTGCTCGAACGGCTTATCCACCGCCTTGCGCAGATTATAAAGGTGGCTGCGCAGGGCGTCGGAATCGGGCACCAGATCGCCCCACAGCTCGTGTTCAAGCTGTTCGCGGCTCACTACCTTGGGGGATTCGCGCATCAGAATACGCAGAATGCGGAAGGCGGTGGGCGACAGCTTGAGAATCTGCCCCTCGCGCCGCACTTCCTGGCGGGCGGGGTCCAGTTGCAGGTCCGCCACGGTGAGCAGATTCGGCGCCACTTCGCGGCGTTCGCGGCGCACCAGCGCCTGCACGCGGGCCACCAGCTCGGGCAGCGCGAAGGGTTTGACGATGTAATCGTCACCGCCGCGGGCGAAGCCTTCCAGCTTGTCGTCCAGCTGGTCCCGGGCGGTCATGAAGATCACCGGGGTATCCAGGGCCAGTTCCTTGCGCAGGTACTGACAGAAACTGTAGCCGTCCTCCCCGGGCAGCATCACGTCCAGCACCAGGATGTCGTAGTGGTGTTCCTGGACCAGTGTGCGGGCCAGGGTGGTGTCGCTGGCGTAATCCACCAGCGCGCCTTCCTGTTCCAGAAATTCGACCACGGTTTGCGCCAGTTGGCGGTGGTCTTCGACGAGCAAAACGGACAGATTTTTCACGGCGTTTCCTCCTATACCTGGGAGTATAGTCCGCCTGAAGGCGTCAAGAAGCCGTCAATCATCATCACGTGATCGGGCGAAGTAGGCCCGAGCCGCCCGGTTGACCCGGGGCGCCAGGCGCAGGGAAGCGATCATGGTGGGCAGCGCCATCAGCGCGTACATGCTGTCCACCACCTTGATCACGGTGCTCAGCGACGCCACCGCGCCGAGCACCACCAGGATCAGGTACACCCACACATAATGGTGTTGATGCCGGGCGCCGATCAGAAAGCCCAGGCACTTGCTGCCGTAATACCAGAACGTGAACACGGTACTCAGGCTCAACACCCCCACCAGCACCGCCAGAATCACCGCGCTGTAGTCCAGGAACAGGGTATTGAAGGCGTTCACGGTGAGCGATACGCCGTTGTCGTCGCCGCTGCTCCACACCCCGCTGATCAGAATCACCAGCGCCGTGCAGGTGCACACGATCAGGGTGTCGATGATCGGCCCCAGCATCGCCACCATGCCTTCGCGCACCGGTTCGCGGGTGCGCGCGGCGCCGTGGGCCATGGCCTCGGTGCCGATGCCGGCTTCGTTGGAAAACGCCGCCCGCCGGATACCGGTGATGATCACCGCGCCCAGCACGCCGCCGGCGGCGGCCTCGCCGGTGAACGCGTCGCGCACGATCAGGGTGAGCGCCGGCCACACCTGGTCGGCGTGCAGTGCCAGCACCACCGCGGTGAGCAGCAGGTAGCCGGCGACCATGGCCGGCACCAGAATGCCGGTGACCCGGCCGATGCGGGGCAGCTTGCCCGCCACCACCGCCAGTACCACGGCGGCCAGCAGCAGACCGAACAGCAGGTCGAACAGGAAGTGGTCGTCGGCGCCGGTCCAGCCGGCGGGCACGGCGATCGCCTCGCGGATGATCTCGGTGAGCTGGTTGACCTGGAAAATGGGCATGGTGCCCAGCAGGCCGGCGAGGGCGAAAAAGTAGGCCAGCGGCCGCCAGCGCGGTCCCAGTGCCTCGCGGATAATGTACATGGGGCCGCCCTGAAGCGCGCCTTCGCTGTCGCGGCCCCGGTACATCACCGCCAGCGTGCAGGTGTAGAACTTGGTGGCGATGCCGAGAATCGCGCTCACCCACATCCAGAAGATAGCGCCGGGGCCGCCCACGGAGATCGCCACCGCCACGCCGGCCACGTTGCCCATGCCCAGGGTGCCGGACAGGGCGGTGCTCAGCGCCTGGAAATGCGACAGCGTGCCTTCGTCCTTGTTGTCCGCCGGGCGGAACAACAGGCGCACGCCGTCGGGCAGGTGCCGGTAGGGCAGCAGCCGGGAATAGAGCAGGAAGAACAGGCCCCCGCCGACCAGCAGGGTGACCAGGGGCGGGCCCCACAGAAAACCCACCAGGGACCCCAGAGCGGCGTCCAGTCGTTCGAAGAAATTATCCATGGGGAATCAGACTAGCAGAATCAGCCTAGTCCCGCAGGGCCCCGACGCGGGCGAAGCGCTGCCGGTAATGGCTCGGTGACAGCCCGGTGTGGCGCTTGAACAGCCGCGAAAAGCTGCTCACGTCCTGGTAACCGACCTGCTCCGCCAGATGGCTCAGATTGGTGGCACCACGCTCCAGCATCTTGCGCGACGCCTCGATCCGCACGCGCTGCAGGTATTGCAAGGGCGGCTCGGCCAGGGCGCTGGTGAAACGGCGCTGCAACTGACGCGGGCTCAGGTGCACGCGCTCGGCCAGCTCCGCCAGGGTGGCCGGCTGGGCATAATGCTCGTGGAGCCAGGCCTGCACCTTTTGCACCTGCTCATCGCGGTGGTAGGTCTTCGCCGGCAGACCGGCGTACACGCTCTGCGGGTCGTTGCGCACATCGATGACGAACGCCTTGGCCAGCTCCCGGGCCATGTCCGCGCCGCAGAAGCGCTCCACCAGCAGAATGGTCAGGTCCCGCCAGGCGGTGCCGCCGCCGGCGCAGAAAATATTGCCGTCGCGGGTGATCAGCTCCCGCTCATCCAGGTTCACCTGCGGGTAGCGTTCCCGGAATAGCTGGCTGTACCCCCAATGGGTGGTGGCACGGCGGCCGTCCAGCAGGCCCGCTTCGGCGAGCAGGAAGGAGCCGGTGCAGTTGCTGGCCACGTCGGCGCCGCCGGCGTGCAGAAAACGCAGCCATTCCAGGGCGTCGCGTTCGGCGCGCAGCACCTGGGTGATCTCGTTGCCGATGGTGGGCACCACCACCAGGTCGCACTGGTCGACCCGCTCCAGGGCGGTGTCCACGGCAATCCGCATGCCGGCGGTGCAGCGCACGGGCTCTCCGCCCCGGGACACCACCTGCACTTTAAATTGACGGTTGAGCGGCTCGCCGTGAATGCGGTTCCAGGTCACGCCGGTGAGATTGAGCAGGTCCATCACCCCGGTCAGGGCGGAGGCGAAAACGCCGTCGTAGGCGAGCACGCTGACTTGGTACATCGTAGGTTGGGCCCCGCGTTGTCGTGAATCACCATGAATAAGTCATGGGCGACAATACCAGTCCGGGCCGGTCGCTGCCATCATAAGCGCCATCTTGAAACAGACCCGCGCTGATTCTTCAGAGTCGCATATCGTCATCAGGCTCGGGAGCCTGCTTCGGCAGGCAAGCTATGACGGTAATTTCGAGCCCCGCTCTCCGCGGGGCTTTTTTTTGCCTGTGGGACCGGACCTTGTGGGAGCGGGCCCTGCCCGCGAAAGGGTGGCTTTAGCCACCCGGCAGGATCCCAGAGACTTTTGTTGTTCGGCTGTCCGGAGCTCCGTATCCGAGAC
>DGNT01000149.1:0-32764 GCA_002389055.1 Alcanivorax sp. UBA4485 | reverse complement strand
GCGGAACCGCCACGGGTCATAAAACCGCCAGGACCATTCTACAGATTCAGATAGCGGTTCAGATCGAGAATGCCGGCCTGGGTGGGCTCGTGCGCTTCCATGTAGCGCAGCGGCGCGTGGAAGTGGGTCCAGAAGTCGGTCTGCGTGCGCCGCACCCCGAACCGTTCCACCAGGCCGGTGAAATCCTTCTCGCTCTCCACCGCCTGCATGGCCCTGGTGAACGCGTCCAGATCATCGTGCGCCACCCGGAAAATGAAGTTGGGGTAGCTCAGCAGAACGCCGGGGTAGACCGTGAGGGTGTCCCGCTCCGGCTGGTAGCGGAGGGATTCGCCGAACATAAAGGCGACGTTGGAGTGGGCGCGGTTGCGCAGCAGGGAATACACTGCCTGCTCGCCGTTGTCGCCGTCCACCAGCAGCAGGCTGGCTTCCGGCATATGGTCGACCACCGGCAGGCGCGCCGCCGGCTGCGAGGCGATCGCGCTCAGTGCCTGCTCCACGTCCCGTTGCAGGGCGGTGGCGTCGGCGCGGCTGCAGTTGTCGCCGTCGCAGCGGTTGATCGGATCCGGGCGGGCGTTGAGGGCGCCGAATTGTGCCAGCAGGCCGGCGTTGAATTCGTTCATGGGCGTGGCGCTGCGGTAGTCGATCGCCGTGGGCACGTCGGTGTCCACGTCCTCGTAGCTCACCAGCAGCTTGAGCTGGCCGGTTTTCTGGTACCAGTTTTTGAGCACCGGTTTGCGGGCCTCGGCGGGCAGAAAGCGCAGGGTGTTCTGCTCCGCGCCGTTACGGATCAGGTCGAAGTAGAGCCGCGTCTGTGCCTTGTGCGATACCGAGCCGAACACGTCGAAGTTGGCCACCAGGCTGTAGTAGGTGCGCTCGAACAGCGGGTAGTCCATCACCCAGCTGGTCAGCGGGTAGTCGCCGATCAGCCCTTTGCGCACCGAGGAATTGTCGTGGTGGCGGAAGATGGTGAGCAGGGCATTGGGGTTGTCGCCCCCGCCGGCCCAGATGTCGTTCCAGCCCGGCCCTAGCGGTTGTTCGGTGCGGTAGGCCTGGGCTCTGTGGCGCAGATAATCGTTACGGCGCTGGGTGTATTTGAGCCACTCCGGGCCCAGCTTGAGCAGGCTGTCTTCCTGGCCGGGCAGGGCGATCAGGTCGGAGACCTTGGCGCGGTAGTCGGCGTCGGTGATGTAGAGGTCGTGGTCCGGGTCCTGGAACACCGCCCAGAAACGGTCACGGATCACGTCGGTGGCGATCTGTCCACGGCACACCGGGCCGCGAATGAAGGTGCGCACGAAGTACTCAGCGTCGTCGAGCATGATCTGGTAGCGCGCCCGGGCCGGCAGGGCGGCGAAGGTGGTGAAGGGGTTGGCCCGTTCCTCTTCGCTGTAACCGGGCAGGGTGTCGATGTCCCAGGGCGTGTCGAACAGCAGGCTTTCCATGCGCCGGCGCTTGGCGTCGCTGAGGGCGAAGGTGATATGGGTCTTGTGAACCAGGGTGCCGGTCACCGGGCGCAGGCGATACCAGAAGCGGTCGCCGGGGGCGTCGTTGGGGCGCCGGGCGGCCACCGGGCGCACCGGTTCGCCGGGTGGCGTGAGGGAGCGTTCCAGGGTGAAGAAATGGTCCGGTTTGCGGTCCTCGCCCTGGTCGAAATACAGATGCGCCAGAAACAGGTGTTCGTAGAGCCAGCGGGCCGCCAGTTGCTGGCGCTTGCCGTCCCGGTTGAACCAGGTTTCCCAGGCGCGCACCTGCTCGCGTTCCCGCTCGGACAGGGTCACCCGGTCGTCGCCGGGGGGCGCGCCCTGGGCCAGCCAGGCGCGCAGGGTGTTGAATTCATCGTCACTGAGGGCCGGGGTGCCCAGCGGCATGCCGCCCAGGGGATGCTTGTCGGCGTAGTCGTCCATTTCGTCCGGCGCCGGGCACTGGTTGTCCCGTTTCAATCCCAGGGCGATGTCTTCCGGCAGGCGTTCACCGGGCTCGAAACGGTGGGCCCGGCCCAGTTCCAGCATCCGGTAGAGCAGCGATTCTTCCAGCCCGCGTTTGCTGTCAATCACCGAAAAGAAACCGCGCTCGCGCCACTCGGCGGTGGTTTGTGCGTCGGTGAACAGGCGGGTGGGCCCGGCCGCTTCGGTGCGCTGGGCGTACACCGACATGGACGAGGCGCCCCGGTCGAGGCCGGCGGCGGTTTCCAGTTTCAACTGGCAGGGGGCGTCGTAGCAGCCGTGGCAGGCAATACACTTCTGCTCGATGACCGGCCGGATCTGCTGGTTGAAACTCACCGGCGCGGCGGGGGGCGGGGTATCGGACGCCGCCGGCGCCTCGTCGCAGGCGGCCAGCAGCGGCAAAATCAACAGTATGGCCCCGATCAAGGGCGAGCGTGCGGCGTTGGCCATGGGTCCCTCCAGTTTTCATCCCCGGGAGAGTGTAGCGGACCGGTCAGGCGTAGGCGATTCAGAACATCGACATCATGGCCGCCGCCCAGGCGATCACCAGGGCCAGCACCGCGGCGGCGGTGAGCAGATGGCGCAGATGCCGGTACCAGTCCGGCAGCACTTCGAAGAACACCATCTGCTCCGAGCCCCACACGAACACCAGACCGGCGATCAGCATCGGCAGGCCGAATTCCACCGGCAGCATCACCGCCAGCCAGCCGATCATGGCCGGCATGATGCCGAACAGCAGCGTGCCGATATGGTTGCGCTGATCCAGATCGGCGAGCGCGCGGCCCCAGTGCACCGCGCCCAGGAAGGCGAGGATGACAGCGGCGTAGCCGGTGACCGAGTCCAGTGCCCAGGCACACAGGCTGTCATTCCAGCTCAGCAGCGCCAGTGCATAGAAAGGAATCAGGCCGCCGATACCAAGACCGCGGGCCATCATTTTATTACGTCTCAGAAAACGGTCGGACACCGGTATGTTCCCCCTTGGTGATCCAGGCTGTTGAGGTTAAAGCCGTCGGGGTGAAGGGGCTGCCAATCTTTTCAGGGCCGGTCCAGACTACGCTTCACGTTTCGTCCGTGAAAGCGGGCATCGGGAACGGCGTTAACGTTTTCGGCAGATAGAGCGGGTGGGCGGGTTCGCCGGAGCCGTTCAGGCGCAGGCAATGCAGTGCCGGCAGCTGGCGGCGCACGTACTCGGCGCGGTCGCCGTTACGGCCGTGGTTGCCCCAGCCGGCCACCACCAGGGCGGCGTCGCGGCCGAGGTGGCGCAGCCAGGCGTCGTTGCGCGGCCCCACCGGGTCGTCGGCGGCGAACAGGTCGCGCGGGTAGGTGGCTCGGAACGCGAACAGGTTGGCCACGCACAGGCCGGAATAGCCCCAGTCGCGGGCGAAGCCGATGCAGCGGCGGATGGTGGGGTCGTCACGGCGATGGTCGGCGGTGGACGGGTTCAGGCCCACCAGCAGCACGTAGTCGTCGCCGGGCGCCCAGCGCCGCCACAGCGCGTAGCGATAGCGACGGCAGCGTGAGAAGTTGGCGCCGCGCTGCATGTCGCTACCCATGGCCGGTTCTCCCAGCCCTACTTTCATCTTGGTCATGGCGGCGCAGTTTAATGATTTGTCACACTGGCGCCACTCCCAGGCTGCCCAGGAAACCCTGTTCATGGAATTCATTGATGTGCTCAACGCCCGCCACAGCGCCCGGGCATTCACCAGCGAGCCGATCCCCGAAGACCGCCTGCAACGCGTGCTGGAGCGGGCCGCCGCCTCACCCAGCTGGTCCAACACCCAGCCCTACCAGATCGCCCTGGCCCAGGGCGCCGAGCTGAAAAGCCTGGGCGATGAACTCAGTGAGCGCTTTGAGCGGCTGGCACCACTGCAGCGCGCGCCGGCGTGGAAAAAGGCGCTGGCCGCCGTGCGCCGGTCGTCGGCGTTGCCGGACGGCGATTTCCGGCCGGTGATCAATTACCCGGACGATTTGCAGCCACGCCGCGTGGCCACCGGCAAGGGCCTGTACCGGCATCTCGGCATCGGCCGTGACGACAAACAGGCGCGGCACCAGCAGATGGCCGCCAATTTCCGTTTCTTCGGCGCGCCCACCGCGCTGTTCCTGTTCGTGCATAAAGGGCTGGGCGTGTACAGCGTCCTCGACGCCGGCATTTTTCTGCAAACGCTGATGCTGGCCGCCACCGACGAAGGGCTCGCCAGCTGCGCCCAGGGGGCGTTGGGGTTGTGGCGCTCACCGCTGGAGAAACGATTCCGTATTCCCCGCCATTACCAGCTGCTGTGCGGCGTGTCTCTGGGCTTCGCCGCCGATCAGCCGGTCAATCAATTCCGGCCGGAAAAACTGCCGGTATCCGAGTTGATGATCCCGCGTCGGGCGCGCTGAGCGCTTTTGTTTTCCAAACTTTTTACTTGTTTCGCCAACGTCGCGCCTTGAAAACAGGCACTCTGGAGATCAGGCATGGACTACATGGATGAGAAAGGAGAGACGTATGAGCGAGCACGTTTATAAAAAACTTGAGCTGGTAGGTTCTTCCAAGGACAGCATCGAGGACGCGGTACGCAACGCCATCGCCGCGGCGGGCAAGAGCGTCAATAACGTGGAATGGTTTGAAGTGCAGGAGACCCGGGGCCATGTGGAGAACGGCCAGGTCGCCCACTTCCAGGTGGTCGTGAAAGTGGGCTTCCGGGTGGATACCTAGTTTTAGACCGCCTCGAGCCCCAGCGCCCGCTGACACACGCGGGCGGTGCGCAGCTGGTGCAGCTGGCGGGTGCTGAGACCCTCCGGCAGTTGCACCGTGCTGTGGTCACTGTGAATCCGAATGGCGCCGATCTGCGCGCTGGATAACCCGCCTTCATTGGCGATCGCGCCCACCAGATTGCCCGGGCGCACGCCGTGGGTCTCGCCCACCTCGACCCGATAAATCTTCATCGGACCGGTATCGCGAGCGGCCTTGGGGCCCTTGTTGCGCTCGGCTTTGCGCGGTGCCTTGCCGCCGTCCTGGAACGGCTTGCCTTCCGGCGCCGCTTTCAGGAACAGAGGCTCCTTCTGGAACAGCAGGCTGGCCAGCACCGCCGCCAGGTCCGCTTCACTCATGGACAGGTCCGAGGTCAGTTCCGCCACCAGGGCGCGGTTGGCATCGATTTCGGGATGCTCCAGACCCTTGGCGAGACGCTCACGGAAGCTGTTCAGGCGCTGCTTGTTGAGGTCGTCCACGGACGGCAGGGCCATGGCATCCAGGCGCTGGCCGGTGGCGCGCTCGATACCGCGCAGCATGCCCTGTTCGCGGCGTGCCACGAACAGAATCGCCTCACCCGGGCGGCCGGCACGGCCGGTGCGGCCGATGCGGTGCACATAGGCTTCGGTGTCGGTGGGCATGTCGTAGTTGAACACGTGGGTAATACGCGGTACGTCCAGGCCCCGGGCGACCACGTCGGTGGCCACCAACAGGTCGATGCGCTTGTCGCGCAGCCGCGCCACGGTGGTTTCCCGCTGTGCCTGGGGAATGTCACCGTTCAGCGCTTCGACGCGGAAACCACGGCCCTGCAGCTGGTCCGCCAGGCTCAGGGTGGCGTGCTTGGTGCGCGTGAAGACGATCACACCGTCGTGCTCTTCCGCTTCCAGAATGCGGCACAGCGCGTCCAGCTTGTTGATGCCGGCCACCGGCCAGTAACGCTGGCGGATGTTGGCGCCGGTGCTGGAGGACGAGCCCTCCACGCGGATCCATTCCGGGTTTTTCAGGTGTTTCTTGGCGATGGTTTTGATCGCCGCCGGCATGGTGGCGGAGAACAGCGCCAGCTGGCAGGCGTCCGGGGTACGTTCCAGCACCCAGCGCACGTCGTCGATGAAACCCATGCGCAGCATTTCGTCGGCTTCGTCGAGTACCAGACAGCGCAGTTCGTCCATGCGCAGGCTGCCGCGCTCCATGTGGTCCATCACCCGGCCGGGGGTACCGACGATCACCTGGGCGCCGTTTTTCAGCGCTTTCAATTGATCGCGGTAACCGCCGCCGCCGTAAATCGGCACGACGTCCAGGCCTTTGAGGCCGGTGGCGAAGGTTTCCAGGGCGGCGGCCACCTGAATGGCGAGCTCGCGGGTGGGGGCCAGCACCAGCATTTGCGGTGCTTTCAGTGCCGGGTCCAGGCGCGCCAGCAGGGGCAGGCCGAAGGCGGCGGTTTTACCGGTGCCGGTTTGCGCCTGACCGAGCAGGTCACGACCTTCCAGCAGCGGCGGAATGCTTTGTTCCTGAATCGGTGACGGGGTGGTGAAACCGAGTTGGGCGATGGCGCCGAGCAATGACTCGGGCAGGCCCAGGGTGGAAAACCCTGAGGGACTTTGCGACATGTACAGACCTATTAGTGAGCGGGCTTGTGGCCCTGAAGCTGCTAACTATTAGGAGCTGTGCCGGGCGCTGCCCTGTATGAAGGGGTGCGGACTATACGGGATGCGTGGCGTTTTTGCACGCTTTTTATCGGCTGGTGCGAGCGGGCCCCGCCCGCGAAAGGGCGGCAAAGCCGCCCGGCAGGATCCCAGAGACCTTAAAGCGGCAGCACCTCAAAGGTGGCCAGGTATTGCAGGCGGCGCTGCTGCGCTTTCGGGTGGTCGGGGTGTTTGTCGGCGAAGCCGGCTTCCAGGTAGTAGCGGCCGGCGGCGGGCCAGTCGATGGTGATTTCACCTTTGGCATCGCTGGTCAGGGTCCAGTGGTCCTGGCTGTCGCGGTAGCGGGTGCCGGCGGGGACCAGTTCCACTTCCACGCCTTCGGTGGGCTCGCCGTCGACCAGGAAGCGGAAGCGGGCGCTTTCGCTGTCGTAGAGGTCGTTGGGGTGGGTGAGCGGCTGCAGTTCCAGGCCCTGGCCGGACGGTTTCAGGGCGGTGCTGTTGGGGGCGCCCATGGTGATGAAGGTTTCCAGGCGGCTGTGGGTTTCGGTGAGCGCCACTTGCTCCGCGTTGTCGGGCAGCTCGGCGAGCAGGGCGTCGGCGCCGTTCCAGCCACGGCGCCGTTGTGGTTCGCCGTTTTCCTGCCAGGCCAGGAAGTAGGACTGGCCGGGCAGGGTGAGGCGGTAGCTGCCCGGTTGGGTCAGTTCCACGTCGAAGACGCTGCGCCGGTGGCCTTCCAGGCGGTTGTCCACGGTGGCCGGTTTGCCGTCCGGGCCCACCGCTTCGAGCGCTTTCAGGGGGTAGGGGCGGTCCACGTCGAAGATGTCGTTGGAGACGCTGGCGTCCACCGCGATCCATTGTGCTTCGGATACCACGGTGTGGCTGGGCAGCAGCCAGCGTTTGTGGGCCTGGGCGGCGGGGCTGAGCAGCAGGGCGCCGGCCAGGGCCAGGCCGGCGGCACCGGCGATAAATGATCGTGACATGAGGATACTCCTTTACGGATAAGGGTTACGGCCCCACCTGCAGGGTGACGGTGCCGAGTTCGGTGTCGCCTTTGGCGGTAACGGTGCGGGTGTCGTCCGCCGGCCAGTGGAACGGCAGACGCACCACTTCACGGCCGCCCACTTCGCGGGCCGCTTCCACCACCAGCTCGTAGTCGCCGGCGGGTAGCCCGGCCAGCGCCGGCAGTGCGGAGAAATCCACTGAATGGGTGCCAGGGCGGCGGGTGGCGCCGGTGAGGCCGTCGTAGGGGGCGCTTTGCGTGCGCCCGGTGCGGCGCCACCACAGGCGCAGATCCTTGAGCCATTTTTCCTGGTCGTCGTACCACAGCCCCAGCGGCACGATCTCGCCGCTGTCGGCGTGTTTCAGCCAGAACGCCAGGTAGGGCGCGTGGTATTCCGCCACCGCCATGCGCGGGATTGCCACCTCCAGGCGCAGTTCGGTGGCGCCGGCGTTCGCGGTGAGGGCGCCGGCGAACAGAGCGGCGGAAACAGTGGTGCTAAGCGCAAGCCAGGGGCGCATTGTGTTCTCCAGTCAGTGCACGAACAGGGCGATCAACAGCCAGGGCACGATCAGGCCCAGGGCGGTCACCGGCCAGGTGGCCGGCCGGCGTTTGGCGTGCAGCGCCATCAGCGCCAGGCCGGTAAGGGCGAACAGCAGCGTCGCCACGGCGAACACGTCGATGAACCAGAACCACACGGCGCCGCTGTGGCGGCCTTTGTGCAGGTCGTTGAAAAACGCCACCCAGCCCCGGTCGGTGTCCTCGTGAATCAGCTCGCCATTACCCCGGTCGATGGCCAGCCAGGCGTCGCCGCCGGGACGCGGCTGGGCCAGGTACACCTCGGCGGCGGACCATTGCGCGTCGCGGCGGTCCACCTGGATGTCCACCTCCCGCGCCAGCCACTGGCGCACCGGCTCCGGCAAGGGGCCGCTTTCCGTTTGCGCCAGGGTGTCCAGCAACGGCGGCGGCAGCACCGCTTCGCGGTCGGTGATCACCGGCTGGGCGTCAATGTCCGCCGCGTGGTTGAGGGTGATCCCGGTGACACTGAACAGCACCATGCTGATCAAGCACAGAGCGGAGCTGATCCAGTGCCACTGGTGAAGTTGCTTGAGCCACCGGGCTTTGGCTTTTTTGTTCACGCGCTCCGCCATGCCTGCGAATTAGGGGTTGGATGGTATTGGGAATGATTCCCATCCACAATGAGTTAACGCGTAAAGAGTGTAAGGTTGTGGATTGCTGGAATGATAATACTTACTATTTGCGAATGAATGCCATAACGAACTGCCCATCGCGCCTGCTGGTGATCGAGGACGATCCCGTATTGAGCGCCGACCTGGGGGACTATTTCCGCGACCGCAATCACCGCGTCACGCTGTGCCGCGACGGCGGCGAGGGCCTGACCCTGGCCCGTGACGGCGACTTTGACCTGGTGCTGCTGGATATCCTGCTGCCCGGGCTGGACGGCCTGGCGTTGCTGGCCCGGTTGCGTGAAACCAGCCCGGTGCCGGTGATTCTGCTGTCCGCCCTGGGCGACGAACAGGACCGTATCACCGGCCTGGTACGCGGCGCCGATGATTACCTGCCCAAGCCGTTCAGCATGGCGGAGCTGGCGGTGCGGGTGGCCGCCGTGCTGCGCCGGGTGGCGCTGGAGCGCGGTGCCGGCCAGCGGCCCCGCCACGGCCACCTGCGGCTGGACGGCCTGACCCTGGATCTGGATACCGAAACCGCTGGCTACCGGGACCAACCGCTGGACCTCACCGTCACCGAGTTCCGGTTGCTGCGCGTGTTTCTGGAACAGAGCGACCAGGTATTGAGCAAAGCCTTCCTCTATCAGACCGTGCTGCACCGAGGCTACGGGCGCCACGACCGCAGCCTCGACCTGCACGTCAGCCACCTGCGCCGCAAGCTGCGCGCCGCCGGGGTGCCGGGCCAGCCGCTGCGTACCGTCTGGGGGCAGGGCTATACCCTGGCCACCGCACCGAACCCATGATCCCGGGCCGTCATTCTCTGTTCTGGAAGCTGGCGCTGCTGCTGTGCCTGAGCGCGGTGTTCACCGTCATGCTCAGCGGGTGGCTGCTGCGCACGGTCGGTGAGCAGGTGGTGTTGCTGGACGAACCGGCCAAGGTGGTGATGCGCGAATACGCCGCCCAGGCGGAGGACGCCTGGAACCGGGGCGGCGCCGAGGGCGTGTCGGCGTGGCTGGAACAGCTGCGACGGCGCGAGCCCGGCGACGCCATGGTGGTGGACGCCAGTGATCATTCTCTCAGTGGCCGGCCGCTCACCGAGAGCCAGCGCGCCGGCCTGCGCTTCCAGCGCGAGCTGGACTGGCGCATGAGCTTCCGGTCCACGTCCATGCCTTACATCGGCGTGCCCTTCCCGGAAAACGCCCAGGCCGGGCGATTGGTGATGCAGTTGCCACCGCGCTTTATGCCGGGACGCCACTGGCCGCTGTGGCGGACGCTGCTGGTGGTGGTGCTGCCGGCGCTGCTGGCGATGCTCGCCGGCGGTCTGCTCTACTGGCGCACCATGGTGCCGCTGCGGCTGTTGCAGGCCCGGGTGCGGCGCTTCCAGGACGACCCGGAGGCGCGGGTGGGCCCGGGGCTGGCGGCACGCCGGGACGAGTTCGGCGACCTGGGCCGGCGCTTTGACCGGATGGCGGAGCGGGTCGCTCAGGTGCTCGGCAGTCAGCGCCAGTTGCTGCACGACATGTCCCACGAACTGCGCACGCCTCTGAGCCGCCTCAGTGTTGCCTTGGACGGTGACCTTTCGGAGCAGGACCTGCGCCGCCGCGTGGCCCGGGAAGTGATCGCCATGCGCGAGCTGGTCTCCGATACCTTGTCGCTGGCCTGGCACGACACCGAGCAGCGCGGCACCGCCACCGAACCGCTGTCGCCGTTGGCGGTGTGGGATCTGGTGGTGGACAACGCCGCCTTTGAAAGCGGCTGGCCGGCGCGCTGTTTCCCGTGCCGGTTGCCCGCCGACGCCCGCGTGGCCGGCAACCTTAACGATCTGGCCCAGGCGCTGGAAAATCTGGTGCGTAACGCGGTACGCCATTCGCCGCCGGCGGGGCCGGTGAGCCTGGATGGCCGCCGCGAAGATGATTGCTGGCACCTGTGGATCAGCGACCGGGGCCCCGGCGTGCCCGAGGACCGTCTGGACAGCATCTTCGAACCCTTCGTGCGCCTGGACCAGGCACGCTCCGCCGGCAGCGGTTTCGGCCTGGGGCTCAGCATCGCCCGCCGCGCGGTGAACCGCCAGGGGGGTCGGATCTGGGCGGAGAACGGCCGCCCCGGCCTGCGCGTGCACCTGTGCCTGCCCGCCGCCCCGGAAGTTCCCGCCGCGAACGTATAGTTTGTAAATCCTCTTTATTTGCAAATAAGAATTACTATCATTCCTGCTTCTGTTAACTGGATTGACCAAAAAGGAGTACCGGGATGCGATTTGCGTTATGGGGTGCGGTCGCGCTGCTGGCCGCCGGGCCCGTGCTGGCGGAAAGCGGTGACAGCCACGAACTGGGGCAGGTGACGGTGACCGCGTCGGGGCACGCTCAGCAGCTGGAGGACGCGCCGGCCTCGATCAGCGTGATCACGCGCGAGCAGATCGAGCAGCGCTACTACCAGGACGCCACCGACGCGCTGCGGGATATCCCCGGGGTAATCATCACCGGCGGCGGCTCCGGCGACCGGGGCAACGACATCGTGATCCGCGGCATGCCTTCCCAGTACACCCTGATCCTGGTTGACGGCAAGCCGGTCTCCACCCGGGAAACCCGGCCCAACGGCAGCGCCGGCTTCGAGCAGGACTGGTTGCCGCCGCTGCAGGCGATTGAGCGGATCGAAGTGGTGCGCGGTCCGATGTCCACTCTGTACGGCTCCGACGCTATTGGCGGCGTGATCAACGTGATCACCCGCAAGGTGGCCGAGGACTGGGGCGGCGCGGTGCAGCTGGACACCATCATCCAGGACGATTCCCGTTCCGGCGACATCCAGCAGGGCAACTTCAGCCTCAGCGGGCCGCTGCTGGCGGACACGCTCGGCCTGCAGGTCTACGGCCGCGCCAGCACTCGCCAGGAAGACCGTTTCGTGGACGGCTTCGAAGAGAAAAACCTGAAGAACCTCAACGCGCGCCTGTCGTTCACCCCCACCGACAACCAGGATTTCACCCTGGAAGCGGGGCAGACCAAGCAGGACCGCCGCTCCCTGATCGGCTACAGCGCGCCGGCCACCGGCTGCCGGGGCGGCTGCACCGATTCCGACAATGAGTTCACCCGCGAAGTGCTGGCCCTGAGCCACACCGGCCGCTGGGATTTCGGCACCACCGACTCCTACGTGCAGCGCGAGGAAGCGGAAAACCTGACCCGCGAAATGAAGGTCACCAACACCTCCGCGAAGACCGCCCTGGTGACGCCGCTGGGCGATCACCTGCTCACCGTTGGCGCCAACTTCGAAAAGGAAGAGCTGTCCGACGAGACCTCCAACCAGATCTCCAACCGCACCGAAGTGGACGCTTCCAAATGGGCGCTGTTCGCCGAGGACGAATGGATGCTGCCGGGCAATGTGTCGGTCACCGGGGGCCTCCGTCTCGACGACGACGAAAACTACGGCAGCCATGTCAGCCCGCGTCTGTACGGCGTGTGGGGCATGGCGCCGCGCTGGACGCTGAAGGGCGGCGTGTCCACCGGCTTCCGCTCCCCGTCGCTGCGTGAGATCACCCCGGACTGGGGCCAGGTAAGCCGGGGCGGCGACGTCTACGGCAACCCGGACCTGGAGCCGGAGACCTCGGTGAACAAGGAGCTGGGGCTGTACTTCAACGCCGGCCGCGACCTGCAGGCCAACGTCACCGTGTTCCACAACGACTTCAAGGACAAGATCACCCGCATCGCCTGCCCGCCCAGTGTCTGCACCGGCGGCCCCAACCAGTTCGGTTCCGATCCCACCTACCGGGTGAACGTGGACGAAGCGGTGACCCGGGGCGTGGAAGCCGCCGTGTCCACCACGCTGGCGCGCACCCTGGACCTGACGCTCAGCTACACCTATACGGATTCTGAGCAGCAGTCCGGCGAGTACAAGGGCGAGCCGCTCAACCAGGTGCCCAAGCATCTGGCCAGCCTGCAGGCGGACTGGCGCGCCACCAGCCGGCTGAAGCCCTGGCTGGCGGTGCGTTATCGCGGTGAGGAAAGCCAGCCCACCACCGGCCCGTCGAGCAGCAGCCTCGTGGCGCCGTCCAACACCCTGGTGGACGCCGGCCTGGCCTTCAAGCTGACGCCCCAGGCCACGTTGAACACCGGCGTCTACAACATCGCCGACAAGGAAATCTTCCAGGACGAGTACGGCTACGTGGAAGACGGCCGCCGCTACTGGCTGGGTATGCGCGTCAGCTTCTAGCCCGCTACGCCGGTTCCGTGAAGCGGGTGAGGATGTCCCGCCAGCGGTCGTAAACGAAGAAATGGCCGCCGTCCGGTTCCAGGGTCAGGCGGCTGTTGGGCAGCCACTGATCCACCGCCAGCGCCTGGGCCACCGGCACCTGGCCGTCCCGCTCGCCGTGCCAGAGAAACACCGGCATGGTCAGCGAGGCGGCGGCCGGCTCCGGGGCCCGGGCCACCGTGCGCAGGTCCTCCACGAAACCCTGGCAGCCGTTTCGATACGCTTCTTTAACCGCCTTTACATAGGCGTCACGGTGGCACTGCTGGGCGAACACCGGCGCGTCCGCCGGGCTGGTGAAAGTGACGAAGCGGCGCAGGTGCTTATCCGGATTCTTGATCAGCCCCCGTGCCACCAGGTTGAGCACGTTCTCCATCAGGTCCGGCGCCCGGTCGGCGACGCCCACCACCATCCGGAACAGGCCGCGCATCGGGTCGGCGTCGCCGCTCAGATGGGTGGGGCCCAGCGCCGACACCAGGCCCAGCCGCTGCACCCGGTCCCCCAGACGGCTGGCGCAATGCAACGCGAGAAAGCCGCCCAGGGAATAGCCCAGCAAATGGAAGCGGTGGATGCCCAGGTGCTCGGTCAGCCGCTCCAGATCGGCCACCAGATCGTCGATGTCTCTGTCCTTGAGCGGGTCGGAAAGCCCGTAGCCGGGCCGGTCCGGCACGATCAGCCGCAGGTTCAGCTGATGCAGGATATCGGCGCCGCCGGGCACCTCCAGCCGCGATCCGCGCACGCTGTGGAAGAAGATCACCGGGGTGCCGTCGGCGTTGCCGTACTGGTGGAAGCGCAGGGTACGGCCGTCGCCGGCGGTGAGTTTTCCGCTCTCGAAGCTTTCCAGGGCCGGCGGATCCAGTGACGCTTCCGGCTGGGCGGGCGGCGTGCGCTCGGCCGGGCCGGGCGCCAACGGCGCCAGGCCGGACAGGATCACCGAGACCAGCTCCGCCTGGCGGCCGGTGTCGGTCTTGCGGAACACCGACTTCAATTGCGCGCGCACCGTGGCCGGCGCCACCTGGGCGTCCTCGGCAATGCGGTCCAGGGTGTGGCCGCTGACCAGGCCCTTGGCCACTTTGCTTTCCGCCGGGGTCAGGTCGTACAGATCGCCCAGCAGGGCCTCATCCACCAGGTTGTCCAGGTTGGAGTGGGAAATGAACAGGGTCGCCGCCGGACGCTCCGGGTCTTCCATGTCCACCGTGCGGCTCGGGCACACCAGCAGCGAAACCGTCACCCCGGTGGCCGGCTCGGTGAGCGGCAGGGCATGGTGGCTGCCCTGTTCCAGGCAGCGGGCCAGGGCCTGGTGCAGCGCCTGGTGCTGGCGGCGGTTGTTGATGCGCAGCCGCCCCTGGTGGTTGCTGAGCACCTCGCTGTCGCTGAGGGCGCTGGCGGCGATGCGGTTGAGGGTGATGATATTGAGCTGCGCGTCCACCACCGCGATGCCGATCGGCAGGCGTTCCAGCGTGGCCACCGCCAGGTCGCGGGTTTCCCGGGTGCGTTCCATCTGCTCGCCGAGACGCAGCGCCTGCTCCACATGGGGGATCAGGGCGTCGAGCATGCGGCGTCGGCGGGTCGGTTGCTGGTAGAGGCGGTCGTCCTCGAACGGGATGGCGGCGTCGCGGAGCAGGGCGCTCATCTCCGCCCAGCGCTCCGGGTCCTGCGCGGCCTGGTACATTAACAGCGTCAGCGCCGACAGTTGTTCGGTGTGGCGGGCGCTGTCGTCGCCCTGGTCTTCATGCATCCGTCTTCCCCTCCCCAGGTTCCGAGCATGAAGCCATTGTGCACGTGAACAGAAACGAAAGAACCCCGCCGGGGCGGGGTTCTCAAGGTCAGGGCCCGGCGCTGCCGGGCGGAACCGGACTTACATGTTTTCCTGAATGCGCTCACGCAGATCGGTGTCGTACTGCGCCAGCTGCGCGATCTGGTTGTATTTGCGCACGTCCAGGCCGGTCTCCTTCACCGCCTTGACCATTTCCTGCTGCGCTTCACGCTGCACGTCCATGGCTTTCTGCGGATCCTCGGAAGCCGCCTGAACCTGGCTCTGGTACTCGCCTTTCACCTGTTCCACTTTGGCCTGGGCGTCGGCGAACTTCTTCACTTCCTCGTCGGTGATATCGGAAGCGTCACCCAGAGCCGGATTGGGCTGACCCTGGGGCGCCTGCTGCGCCGGCGGTTGGCCCTGCTGAGCCGCGCCTTGCTGACCCTGTTGCTGGGGTGTGCCCTGCTGGGCGAAAGCGGCACCGGTCACGCCGGCGGCGAGAAGAAGAGCGGACAATGACATCAGAGGCTTTTTCATGGAGCTTCTCCTATCCAATACAGTTTTAAGACGCGTTTCCCGATGCGTCCTGGCAGGTGTGACAGGAGGAAAGCCAAGAGTTTCTCCTTCAGGGGCATCAAATTGTGTAAAGCCGGGCCGGGCGCCCGCCATCGGCGCTTTATATTCCTTTAGAGAATAAAAGTAGCACCATATATTTCTTTTAAATGGGATCAACGCCCTTATCATTGCCTACTCAGACGAAGTCAGGACAGAAGGAAAGGCACACCATGGGTAACGCGCAGTTGATCACACGGGTCGGCAACAACAGCGCCGGTTTGTCCCGCGACGCCATCGATGACCTCAACCGGGAATACCGGGAGCTGGACTTCGAGGCGCGTATCCGCCGTGTCTATCAGGATTTCGCCCCGGACAAGATCATGGTGACCTCCTCGTTCGCGGCCACCTCCGCCTACTTCCTGCACATCATTTCCTCGATCCGCCCGGAACAGAAGATTCACTTCATCGACACCGGCTACCACTTCGAGGACACCCTGAAGTACAAGGAATACCTGATCGAGCGCTTCAAGCTGGACGTGATCGACCTGCGCGCCGACGAGCGCCAGCACCAGATCACCCAGGACGAACAGATGTGGCGCACCGACCCGGACCTGTGCTGCCAGGTGAACAAGGTCCAGCCCCTGGAAGACGCCAAGGAGCATTACGACCTGTGGATCTCCAGCCTGATGGGCTGGCAGACCGAGCACCGTGCCGGCCTGGAAGTGTTCGAAGAGCGCCGTGGCATGATCAAGTTCAACCCGATGATCGACGTCACCCGCGAGCAGCGCGACGCCTACATCGCCGACCACGATCTGCCGTTCCACCCGCTGGTGGAAGAGGGCTACCACTCCATCGGCTGCAGCCACTGCACCTGGAAAGGCGAAGGCCGCGAAGGCCGCTGGCAGGGCTCCTCCAAAACCGAGTGCGGCATCCACCTTTAAGGAGGGTGCCCCTCACCGATACCGCCGCGCATACCCCCAATACACCACCGCCAAAAACACCGCCAACCCCGCCGGCATCATCAATGCGGTAAAGTGCAGCCCCCGGAACAACAGGGTCCCCACCAGCCCGCCGCAGACAAACCCGCCGATCAACAACACGAACAGCAACAGCCGCCGCCCGTTAATCGGCACGCCGCGCACCCGGTTGCCGAGCATGATCCCCAGGTCGGTGAAGATGCCGGACAGGTGGGTGGTGCGGATCACCGAGCCGCTGTAGGTGGTCACCATGGCGTTCTGCAGGCCGCAGGCCATGGACGCCAGGTACACGCCCAGATCGCTGCCCTGTTGCAGGGACAGCATCGCCATCAACAGCAGGAAGGCTTCGATCAGCAGCGAAAACCCGTAATGGCGGCCCAGCTTGAGCGCCGAGCCGGGAATCAGCACGCCGCTGAGCGCCGCCCCCGCCAGAAAGCTGAGCAGGGTGAGCAGCAGGTGCCAGGCCTCGATCACGGCCAGATCCGCGAGCGCCAGCCCCAGTAACGAGGTGGTGCCGGTAAGATGCGACACCGACTGGTGGCTGAAACCCAGCAGGCCCACGGCGTTGACGCTGCCGGCGAGAAAGGCCAGCAAAAAAGCGCCGACCTCCACCCAGCGGGGTAGGCGGGTGAGCAATGGTCTGTCCTTATGACGAGGGTAAAAGGCACATCATAGCAAAGCCCCGGTGTGACCCGAACCAGGCTCTGTGGCATAATCCGCCCCCTTTTCGCCCCTCCATGCCACACCAAATCGGAACCCGACCTTGCTCACCACCGCCAACATCACCATGCAGTTCGGCGCCAAGCCGCTGTTCGAAAACGTCTCCGTGAAATTCGGCGACCGCAACCGCTACGGCCTGATCGGCGCCAACGGCTCCGGCAAGTCCACCTTCATGAAGATTCTTGGCGGTGATCTGGACCCGTCGTCCGGCAACGTCTCCAAGGACACCAACGAGCGCGTCGGTAAGCTGCGCCAGGACCAGTTCGCCTACGAACAGTATTCCGTGGTGGACACGGTGATCATGGGCCACGACGAGCTGTGGAAAATCAAGGAGGAGCGCGACGCCATCTACGCCAAGGCGGAGATGACCGAAGAGGACGGGCTGCGCGCCGGCGAGCTGGAAGCCGAGTTCGCCGAGCTGGACGGCTACACCGCCGAGTCCCGCGCCGGCGACCTGCTGCTCGGCGTGGGCATTCCCGTGGAGCAGCACTTCGGGCCGATGAGCGAAGTCGCGCCGGGCTGGAAGCTGCGTGTGCTGCTCGCCCAGGTGCTGTTCTCCGAGCCGGACATCATGCTGCTCGACGAGCCCACCAACAACCTGGATATCAACACCATCCGCTGGTTGGAAGGCGTGCTCAACCAGCGTGACTGCACCATGATCATCATCTCCCACGACCGCCACTTCCTGAACAGCGTGTGCACGCACATGGCGGACCTGGACTACGGCGAGCTGCGGCTTTACCCGGGCAACTACGACGAGTACATGACCGCCGCCACCCAGGTGCTGGAACGCAAGCGCGCCGACAACGCCAAGAAGAAAGCGCAGATCGCCGACTTGCAGCAGTTCGTCAGCCGCTTCTCCGCCAACGCGTCCAAGTCCAAGCAGGCCACCTCCCGCGCCAAGCAGATCGACAAGATCACGCTGGAGGAGATCAAACCGTCCAGCCGCCAGAACCCTTATATCGTGTTCGAGCAGGACAAGAAGCTGTTCCGCAACGCGGTGGAAGTGAAGGGCCTGGCGAAAAGCTTCGACGACGAAGAGTTGTTCTCCGGCCTGGATCTGCGCGTGGAAGTGGGCGAGCGCATTGCCATCATCGGCCCCAACGGCGTCGGCAAAACCACCCTGCTGCGTTGCCTGAGGGGCGACCTGGACCCCAGCGCCGGTGAAGTGAAGTGGTCGGAAAACGCCACCCTCGGCTACTACGCCCAGGACCACGCGTCCGACTTCGAGGATAAGCTTAACCTGTTCGACTGGATGCAGCAGTGGGGCAAGGAAAGCGACGACGAGCAAGTCATTCGCGGCACCCTGGGCCGGCTGCTGTTCTCGTCCACCGAGATCAACAAGACCGTGAACGTGATCTCCGGTGGCGAGCAGGGCCGCATGCTGTTCGGCAAGATCATGCTGCAGCGGCCCAACATCATGCTGCTGGACGAGCCCACCAACCACCTGGACATGGAGTCCATCGAGTCGCTCAATCTGGCGCTGGAGAACTACCCGGGCACGTTGCTGTTCGTCAGCCACGACCGCGAGTTCGTGTCGTCCCTGGCCACCCGCATCATCGAGCTGACGCCCACCGGCATCGTCGATTTCCACGGCAGCTACGAAGACTACCTGCGCAGCCAGGGCGTCGCCTGACGCTCCTTTGTGGGAGCGGGCCCCGCCCGCGAAAGAGTGGCGCAAGCCACTCGGCGGGATCCCAGAACAGTGCTAACCCTCAGCGCGCGCTGGCCAGGGCCGGCTGAAGCTCCGGGTACACCTGCAGGGTGGCGTTGACCACCTCTTGGAAGTTGCTCTTCTGGCCATGCACCTGGGTCATCCAGCGGGCCATGTCGTCCAGTGATCGGAATGACTGGTCCGAAGTCTGGCGGATGTAATCCCAGCCGCCGGAGGCTTCGATGGCGGCGTCGCGCCCCACGTCCTTGCCCGCCTTGGAACCGGCCATGCCGCCGAACAGGCTGCCCAGCAGGCTGCCGCCGGGGACGCTCTCCAGGGCTTTACGCCCGGCGTAGGCGCCGGCCGCCGCGCCCACCGCGGAACCCACGGACGAGCCCATCTTCGCGTTGATCGCCTTGTTCACCCATTCAGCGGTGACGCCGTCACTGGTGTAGGGGCTCAAGTAGGTCCCGGAGTTATTCGCGATCACCAGGGCATCCGCTGTCGGTGCTTGTGCCGGCGCCGCCGGCGCGGAGGTTTCCGCGGCGTTGGTGGCTACCGCTTGGGTGCCGGCGTTATTGTTGATCAGCGTCGCCGCCGTGGCGCGACCCTGGACACCGCGGATCAACACCACCTCACGGGGCTCGCCACCGTGCTGTTGCTGAAGGCGAAGGCGCACCGGGGTGCCCGGCTGGCCGCGAATCACGGAGGCCGCCTGGGCGCCGGACAAGCCCGCCAGGGACTGGGGCGGGGCGTCCGGTGGCGTCGCCGCCGACAGAATCAGGTCGCCGAGCTTCGGCTCGCCGTTTTGCTCCGCCACGGAGCCGGACACAATACCCACCACCATCGGATAGCCTTTGTGGGTCATCAGCTGGGCGCCAATGGCGCCCGGCGCCATCGGTACTGACGGGGTGGTCGCGCAGCCCGCGAGCTGCACCATCAGCACGATCCCCAGAACGTGCAGTACGGTTTTCATCTTCATGGTCGTTCCCTTCCTCGTTTCTTACGTTTTATTCAGGGCCGCATTTTTTCCATGGTGCGCAGCGCTACTTCACGGCCCACTTCATGGAGTAACAGCGGCTGCTCGCGTTTCTGGTAGCCGTTGGAGGTGGCTACCCAGCTGTGTTCGCGTTCGTCCTCCGGCGGCTCGCCGCGGGTCACGAACGTGGCCAGCACGGTGGCGTCGGCGGTGGACAGCACCCGAACGCGATAGTCGGGGTGGTCGGCGAACCCGGGACCGGCGGTGAGTTCCAGCACATAGTCGGCGTGCTCGGCGAGCGCGCGCATCTGCAACCGGGCGTTGTCCGGTGACAAGCGCGAGAAGGTGCCGTCTTCCAGGGCGTTGTCGGTGAGGCGCTGCGCCAGGTTTTGGTCGATCATGCGCGCGCCGCCGTCCTGGAAGGTCTGGATCAGCCCGTCCTGCAGTTCGAACGCGGCGCGGTTACCGCCCTCGGCGGGCGCCGCGCCACGGTACTCCACCTGAGCACCGGCGCTGGCCTGGCCTTGCAGATCCACGCTCTCGCCGTCGGCCTGGCCGGCGACCCGGGCGCTTTGGCCCACCGCCACCCGTTGCCGGCTGTGCCAGTCGCTGACCCGGTCGGGCAGGGCGCGGTGCCAGAACACCGCGATGCGCGGCTGGTCGAAGCGTTCCCGGAACGCGGCGATGATGGCGTCGGCCTGGCCTTGCCGGCCGCCGGGTTTGTGTTTCTCCCGGTAGGCGTCTTCGGTAAGCGGGGCCTGGGCCGGCGCCACCATCGGCGCGGCGTCGTGGTCCTCGGCGGCCCTGGCGCTAGCGGGCAATGCTGTCAGCGTCAGCGCCGGAAGCAGCGCGGTGAGCGCGAGCGCTTTCATCGTGCCTGCCTCACTTCCACGCGGTATTGCAGCCGCTCGGTGGTGACCGACTTCTCTTCGTACACGGCGCGCGCGTTGGCCGGCACCGACACCCGGCGCCACACCGGGCGGGCGTCCAGCGGCCGGCCGCTTTGCGAGTAGAACGAGGTGCGCGCTTCCACCATGTAGTTGAAATCGGTGTGGTTGCGCAGCTCCACCCACACCTGGGAGGTGCCGGTGTCGGTGCGCTCGATGCCGTGGCCGGTGGTGGACAGGCGCATCACATTGTCCGGCCCGGTGAGGCCGTCCTTGAAGCGCCGGTTGAGGTCGTAGTCGGTGAAGATCACGGTGTTGTAGCCGATCTCCTCGGTACGCTGCTGAAACTCTTCCTTGCTCATGCTGCTTTGGCAGCCCGTGACTAACAGGCCGGCGGCCAGCAAGGCGCTGACGACGAGAGTTTTCATAGTGGCTTTCCTTTTGGTGTAGGGCGGCTGCTGGCGAAGGCGAGGCCGTTGCCCCGGTCATCGAAATGCACGGCCACGGTGTCGGTGCCGTCCGGCAACGGTTGCGAGGTGGCGTCCAGGAAACGGACTTGCAGCGGGCCGGCGCCGGGCGCCAGACGCAGGGTGGTGACATGCAGGCCGTCCGGCAGACGATGCCAGTAGCGGGTGTCCGCCTGGGTGCGCGAGCGCGCGGACAGCCCCTGGGCCGCCACGCCGATGGCGGTGACGGTATGGAAACCCGCCGCCAGGCCGCCGCCGGCCGCCATGCTCAAGCCGGCCACCGCGCTGTTGCCGCTGGCGGCGGTGAGCACATCACCGGTGGCCCGGGTGTTCTTCTTGAACTGCACCTTGCCTTCGATAATCCGGTCCACGGTGCGCCCGCCCCGAGTGGCGGCCTGGAAGAACACATCTTCGACCGGGAACAGCGTGACCGGCCCGGCGCCGCCATCGATCTCGGCGCCGTTGGCGCGGATCTGCTTGCCGCGCCGGTAGACCAGCTCGTAGTGGCCCACGCCGTCCGCCAGCTTGCGCGGGGCGCTGCCGGTTTCGGCGATCACCAGGGTGTTGTGGTCAGCGGCGGGCACCGGGCCGTCCGGGCGGAACTGCCGGTATTCTTCGAAGTGCTGCCTGGCGAGAGAGTCGCTGCCGGCCAGCTTGGCGGACCAGCCCGCCAGGTAGATCAGCGAGGCGAAATCCGTGGTGTGCTGCTCTTCCTCGGCGAAGGCGTCCTGCAACAGCCCGCTGATAAAGCTGGCGCGGGCGTTGCCGTAATCGCCGTCGCGCAGGAACAGCAGGCCCCGGTAATAGAACACCATGGAACGTTCATAGGGCTCGCCCTTGAAGTCCTTCTCGCCTTCCTCGTACCACAGGCTGCGCGCCCGGTGGGCGGCCTCGTTGTCGGCGTAGACGCTTTCGATACTGGTAATGGCCCGGTCCAGGGCTGCCTTGGACAGGTCGTAGTGCCCCTGGTGGAAGGCGGCGGCGCCGATCTCCATCAGGTTCAGCACCTCGTTGCGGCGGCCTTCCTCGAACAGATCTTGGTACAGCGGCTGCAGCGTGGCGGGCTTGCTCGCCACCACCGCCTGCTGGTCCGGGTCCAGAGCGCGGGTTTCGTACTGGGTGGGTCCGGTGGCGCAACCGGCGAGCAATAACGCAGCGGCCAGTGGCGCCCCGGCCTTAGCGATAAAGCACATTGTCCTGGCTCGCCTTCTTCATCTCATAGGCGCCGCTCCAGACAATGGTGCCCAGCTCCAGGTCGATCATCTCGAACGTCACCTGGTGGTAGCGCGAGCGCGTCTGGCTGTTGCGGTCCATGGCGTCCAGCGAGGCGATGCGCCCGCCCAGCCGGTAATCACCGCCGGCGGTGGCCTGCGTCCGGCGAATGGTGCCGCCGTCCACCGCGCCGTCGCGCTTGAGCTCGCGCTCCTTCTCCACCATGTCCGCGAAGTGGCGGCCCACGAACACCATCCGGCCATTGGCGGCGCGGTTCAGCTCCACGCGCAGACGGTCGGTGAGCAGGTTGGTGTTGATGATCGAAGAGCTTTCGTTCCTGAAGTATTCGTTATCGATGATGATCCGCGGTGGCACGTCCCGCGCCGCCAGAATGCGGTTGGACAGCATGTCCCGCATCATCTCGTCGGTCATCGCCACCACGTCCTGGGACTCGATGCCGACCCCCTGAACACGGCCCGAGGACGACGGGTCCTCGTACACCGACGCCTGGCCGGCCACGTTATCCACCTGCGAGGACGGCGTGCATCCCCCCATCACCATCAAGGCCCCCAGGCCCGCCATCAGATGACGTCTCTTCATGTCCTGCTCCGTCTTATCGTATGCGCCGGTGACAGACACCGGCGTCCCCATGCGAGCAAGAGTAGCCAGGGCAGAGCAGGGCGCGCATACCCCATATGGGGTAAGTGGAGTGTGTTTCGCGTCACAGTATTCCGGCCCGCCATGCCTAGAATTATGCAACGAAGCGCCTAGGTACCACATAACAGCAAGGGCGCACTGACATGGAATTTGGGGGATAAAAATGGATAAGACCTTTCTCGCCGGGGCGGCCGTTGCCGCGATCCTGGCTATCACCGGTTGTGGCGGCTCAAGCAGCTCCAGCAGCGACGGCGGTACCGCCACACGCACGGCACACTTCGTGGACAACGCCGTCACCGGCCTGCATTACACCTGCGATTCTTCAAGCACCAAAACTACCGGGGAGCAAGGTGTGCTGCGCTGCCCGGACGGCGCCACCGCACGCTTCCTGATCGGTGATATCGAACTGGGCGAGGCCGTGGTGAACGGCAACACCGTGTTCATCACCCCGGCGGACCTTGCCGGCGAAGACGCCGACGAAAACGACAACACCGTGATCAATATCAGCCGCTTCCTGATCAGCCTGGACGCCGACCAGGACCTGGCCAACGGCATTCAGATCGATCCCGCCTCGCACCTGGACCTGGGCCTGGCCATCGACTTCAGCCTGGACCCGGTGGCGTTTGAAACCGCCATCGCCTCCGCTCTGGATATGCTCACCGCCGACCTGCCCGGCGGCCCCTATCCGCTGGTCGCGGAGGAGGACGCCCAGGATCACGTGGTGATGGCGCTGCATCTGACCAACGCCGGGCTGTACCGCGGGACCGTGCGCCATGCCGGAAACACGCTTACCGGCATGACCTTCCTGGTGACCCGGCAAGGCGCCGCCTACGGCTCCAACCAATCCACCGATGGCCAATACGCTGTCACCGGCTTCGAAGAGGAGGTGCCCAACTGGCTGGGGACCACCGGTGAGGGGGAAGACTTCAAGATTGATGGCTCCACCGGCGCCACCCATTACATTGACGTCACCATGGACAATGGCCGCGCCTCCGGAAACCTGGACGGCAGCGATTACCCGCGCTTCGAAGCCACCCGCCGCCTGACGTTCGACCCGCTCTATGATCGGGAACTGGTGCAGGATTTTGCGGACCTGCTGCCCCTGGCCATTGGCATCGGCGAGAACGACGACGCTCCCTTCGTCATCCAAGACGTAAGCGACGGTTTGGACGGCGCGCCGTTTGGCTCCAGAGGCTTTGAGTTCGATCTCAAGGGGGCGCCGCCTTCCTCGCAGGTCGAAAACGACGTGCAGTACGGCGATATGATCGCTGTAGAGATCGTCGAAACCAACGGCCAGACACTCCGCCTGGTGGCGCTGTCCGTGGGCGGCTACCTGGTCGATGCGACCTTCGACCTGAGCGGCGCCGAGCCGACCTTAAACGCTACCTGGGAACACATTCACGAAGACCGCAACGGCACCACGCAAACCGTACTGCCCTTGCTTTAAAGTGTTCAGGGCGCGCCCGAGCGCGCCCTGTTTGCCCGGATGTCGAAATGCCGGGCAGGCGTTCGACCATGGAATATCCAAACCAAAAGGAGAATGCCATGACCGGACAAACCATTCGCCTGCACCGCGTCCTGCGCGGCACCCCCGACCGCCTCTACCGCGCCTTCACCGACCCGGACGCCATGGTTAAATGGCTGCCGCCCTTCGGCTTCACCGCCACCATGCATGAAAGCGACGTCCGCGAAGGCGGCGGCTACCGCATGTCCTTCACCAACTTCACCACCGGCAGCCGCCACACCTTCGGCGGCACCTACGTGGAGCTCAAGCCCAACGAACGCATCCGCTACACCGACAAGTTCGACGACCCCAACCTGCCCGGAGAGATGCAGGTCACCGTCACCCTGAAAGCCGTGCTCGGCGGCACCGAGCTGCACATCGTCCAGGAAGGCGTGCCCGACGTGATCCCGGCGGAGATGTGCTATCAGGGCTGGCAGGAGTCGTTGATACAGCTCGCGCAGCTGGTGGATCCGGAGATTCCGGACGAGGGTTGAAGCCGAGAGGAGAGGAAGGAAATAGCCGGCCTGATATTAGAAAATATTGTTGATATCTAATTTTTTGCCCATATTATAAGTCGGCAAGGCAAGGGACGGCAGATGTACAGTGTGTGGATCATTACGGTTCAAGAGGTGAAAAAGCGAGATGAGCGGACCTACTGAAGCCACAAAAGGCAGCGCTCAGATTATCCACGATACCAATGGCAACCCACTGTATGCCGTGGTGCCGTTCGATGAGTATCAGGCGCTGCTTGACGCTGATGGTCACGTCACTATTCCGCATGAGGTCGTGGACCTGATGATTGAAAAAAACATCAGCCCGATGGCTGCATGGCGCAAGCATCGCGGTCTTTCCCAGGCGCAACTGGCCGAGAAGCTGGGGGTGACCCAGGGGGCCGTGGCTCAGGCTGAAAAGATGGGGAACAAGCCTCACATTGAGACCCTGCGCTCCTGGGCCAGGGTGCTTGGTTGTGATGTGGCTCAGTTGACGGAGTTGACCGATTGAGTGGACGTCAAGGCAGGAAACGGTTTAACCGTCTATCCAATGGCGAACACTTTTTATGAGAAGGCCCCGGACGGGAGAACCCGCTGGGGCTTTTTTCTATCACCAAAAGTAAGTAACCCGCTTATTGGCTCATCGCCTTTTTGCTTTTATTTTCCCCACAAGATGGTGTAATTTCGGACCTGCATCACAAAATAATAACCGCCGGCCCGGAGAGGCTAGGCGAAGAATACAATGATTCAGGGGGAAAGGGATGTCTGTCCGCGAGCGCACCCGCCGGCCCGCCATGGGCTCTGAAGCAACCACCCGCAAAGCCGTTGCCCGCCGGAGCTGACCCTCATGGCCACGGTGATTCCCAGCCTCAGCACCATTCGCGGTATGACGCCGGGCGAACGGCGTCTGGGCCAGCGCCTGGAAAGTCTGCTCGAGGACGACTATACCGTCTGGTACGACATCCCCCTGGGCCGTCAGCGCCGTTACCCCGATTACATCATCCTGCACCCCGGCCGGGGCCTGCTGTTTTTGGAGGTTAAAGACTGGAAGCTGGACACCCTCAAGCGCCTCACCCCGCGTGACGCCGAGATTCATACCCAACAGGGCCTGAAAACCGTCAGCAATCCCCTGGAGCAGGCACGCCAGTACGCCCTGGTCGCCATAAACCGCCTGCAACGTGACCCTCACCTGATGCAGACCGACGGGCGCTTCAAGGGCAAGCTCTGTTTCCTGTGGGGCTATGGGGTGGTCTTCCCCAATATCACCCGCAAGCAATGGAACGAGGCCATCGATGAAGTGGATCAGGAACTGGTGCTGCCCGCGCACCGGCTGATCTGCAAGGACGAGATGACCGCCACCGCCGACCCAGAAATGTTCCAGGGCCGGCTCTGGGGCATGTTTGAATACGCCTTCGGCGAAAAGCTCACCCTCCCGCAGATTGATCGCATCCGTTGGCAGCCCTTCCCGGAAATCCGTATCAACGCCCCGCAGCAAAACCTATTTGGCGGAGGCTACCAGGACGAAGATCCGGTCGGTGGAGAAACGAACGAAGGGAAAGAGCTAGTCATCCCCGACATCGTCCGCGTTATGGACCTCCAGCAGGAACAGCTCGCCAAAAGCATGGGCGACGGCCACCGCGTGATCCATGGCGTTGCTGGCTCCGGCAAAACCCTGATCCTCGGCTACCGCTGCCTGCACCTGGCCCAGGCCGTTACCAAACCCATCCTGGTGCTGTGCTTCAACATCACCCTGGCCGCCCGACTGCGCAGCTTCATCGCGGAGAAAGGCATCGAAGAAAAAGTGCAGGTGCACCACTTCCACGAATGGTGCGGCCTGCAGCGAAGAACCTATAACGTGGACCTGATACAAGGCGCCGCGCCCCACTGGGAACGGGAAGTGGAAACCGTCATCCAGGCCGTGGACAAAGATCAGATACCCCGCGCCCAATACAGCGCGGTGATGATCGACGAAGGTCACGACTTCGAACAGGAATGGCTCAAGCTCATCGTCCAGATGATCGACCCTGATACCAACTCTCTGCTGTTGCTTTATGACGATGCGCAGTCCATCTACAAGAAGCGTAGCCTGAAGTTTCCCCTGTCCAGTGCCGGCATCGAGGCACGTGGGCGTACCACTATCCTGAAGCTGAACTACCGCAACACCAGGGAAATCCTCAGCTTCGCCTACGGCTTCGCGAAGGACTTCCTGCAAGAGCAAGACGCCGATGACGATCACATTCCGCTGATCGCACCGGAAGTGGCTGGGACCAGTGGACCACAACCGCAGTTTCGGAAGTTCGACAGCTTTAACGATGAAGCACACTACATCGCCCGCTGCGTGAAGAAGTGGCATCAGGGCGGTCAACCGCTTAATGGCATCGCGGTGGTGTATGCCCGCCATTGGCAGGCAGCGGTGATTAAGAAATCGTTAACATGCGTCGGAATACCCTGTGCATGGGTGAGGGGGAAAAGCGAAAAGAAGGCCTACGACAGCAGCGCAGAAATGGTGGCGCTGCTTACTCGACAGAGCAGTAAAGGCTTGGAGTTCGATACGGTGGTTTTGGCCGGACTGGGTGGGCTTAGAGAGGAAATAGATCGGCGAGGTCATGAGGTACGGCTGCTTTATATTGGTATGACGCGAGCTAGACAAAGATTATTAGTGGTTTCCAGTGACCATAACTGGTTTACGAATAAGCTCCATAGGGGGTCGGCGAGTACGCTGTAGATTGTGGAATGGTGTACGTATTTAGTGAAATTTAAGATAATTAAGGGGGTAAATCTTGAAGGTTATACAGACAAGATTCTTGAATAAGTGCTTTAGGAAATTGGCGAGATCAGGAAAGAAAGGGAAAGATGCGATAACGAAAGTAAGAGCTGCCATGAGTGAAGCAGGCTCTGAAGGGGAAATTAAGAGTTTGCAAAGGACAAATAATGGAGAGAGTCGAGTTCAGAATGCAGAAAAGTATGACTTGGGGAACGGTTACCGCCTGGTTGTTCAATTGGTCGACAGAGAGAAGGGAGTAAGAGCGTTTCTTTTTGTCGGAACACATGACGACACAGAAAACTGGTTGGAAAATCATAGGGATTATAAATGGGTTGAAAGCCGAAAAGATAGAACACTGGAGTTTGTTAAGGTATCAAGTGTTACTGAATCTTCAAAGAAAGCCGTTGAGCCGGATCTTGATAGTCCTGAAGAGCTCTTGAAGCTTCCTTTGTTGCGAGGTGTGGAAAAAGAATTACTGAGAGACATCGCCGATAATGACCTGATTGAATACGCCATGGGGATTACCTCCGAAAAGTGGGAGGAAGATTCGTCTGGAGTGTCAAGTTATATTGAAGACCAATACGGAACTGATTCGGCTCTTCTTTTTATTGACCTTTTCTCGTTGGCTCATGCTAGAGAGTTCAAATCCTTGAGGTCAAGAATTGAAATTGATAGAGGTGGCGCCGCCGTTGCGTCGGATAATGACGCTGCTAAAGCCATGACTGATCCTGTTAATAGTGAGACCTTTGTTACATGGGATGAGGCCGCCTCATTGCCGGAGAATTCTTCGTGGGCTGATTGGCTTCTATTTCTCCACCCCAAGCAAAAAGAGTTGTCGATAAGGGAATTTAGAGGGCCTGCTAGGCTTAGAGGGGTCTCCGGCAGCGGGAAGACGTGTGTGATGTTGCACCGAGCACGCTTTCTTGCAAAGAAATATAAGCAACCAATTGTTATCCTAACTCTGACAGAAAGTATGCGGAGGTTATTGGACTCTCTTGTGAACGAGCTGTGTGGGGTAGAATCATCATCTATATCGACCTATACGATCAATGGGTTTGCCGAGAAGATTATCTTTGATCTCCATCCAAACGGTGCTAGCTGCTTTACTCGGCTTGGGGATGCGGGAATGAAAGATCTGTCTAGAAAAGTCCGCAACTATGTAAAAAGCCATGAAGATTTTCGCGGTGGGGTTTTTTCAGGAGAAAAAGGAAGTTCAATCGAGAAGTTCATTGATGAGGAGATATCACATATTCGCTCAAGACTTCTTCCTTCTGAGTATGATAAATACAAAGATGGCAAGATGTTCAAGCGAGTTGGTCGAGGTAAGGCATTAATGACGTCTGATAGAAGAGCGTTTCTTGACGCCGCGAAGTATAAAGATGAGCAGTTAAGGCAGCTTCTAAAGCTAGATTACGAAGGCGTGGTCTCCGGTGCAGTTGCGCTGCTGTCTCTAGATAAATCATGTGCAGACTATGGCTGGAAAAGTATTGATCGGGAAAGATTAAAGAAGAAGGTTTATAATTATGCCCCGTATCGCTGTGTTTTAGTTGATGAGGTCCAGGATCTTTCGCAGCTTGAGGTTAGAATGTTGGGTCTTTTGCCTGTCAGAGGTGGGAGTAATATATCCTTAGAGAAAGATGGTCTTTTCTTAGTCGGAGATGGGGCTCAAAAAATATACAACAAGGGCTTCGTCCTTAAATCTTGTGGGGTCAATGTAGCGAATAGAAGCTTTGTTCTGAAAAAGAATTATAGAAATACAAAGGAGATAATGAGGGCCGCTTATGCTCTAATAGAAAATTACGAATATGCTGATGTTGATGAGGATAACGTCATAAATCCAACGGAGCCAGACTTCCCGGAGGCTGTTGGCGAAAGGCCTTATATTGTTAAATGCAAAAACACACAAGACCAAGTCGACTTTTCTGTAGAGAGAGTTGAGTCGATAATAAAGGATTACCAGGCACTGGTTGATGATGATCGCGTCTACCCTCAAGTATGTTTGATTGGTTTGAACTCTAAAATCAGACAAAGCTTGAGTGACAGGTTGTCAAAGAAATGTTTGAACGCTCAAGAGTTGAGAAAAAATGCAGGGAAGTTGGAAAGCAACTGTATATCAATTAGTACGATTGAGACCGCGAAGGGGCATGAGTTTGAGTACGTCTTTATTGTTGGCGTTCAGGAGGGAATAATTCCTGCAAAAAAAGTGGATGAATTTGGGATTTCAAGGGATGCATCTAGGTTGTATGTTGCGATGACTCGTGCATGCAAGGAGTTGTATCTGGTTTACTCCTCTCATTCTGGAAGTGCGCCAAGTCGGTTTCTTCTTAATATCCAAGAATTTTGCAGTGAGTTTGAGTTTAAGGCCGGAAGATTGCTTACCATTAATTAAATTTGGGCTGATTGCGATACAATGGTCTCTGGCCGGCGCCCCTCTTCCTGCGCGCCTTTGCAATTCTGCCAAATGAAGTCATTTGGATTCGCGGTTGGAGAGTCACGGGGTCAGGTCTCGCTTGTTGCCTTCGAGAAGGTCTGGTCCTTTTGGTGGCTCGGCGGTGGTAGAGAACCTGACCAAGTCCAGGCCAATACGCCGCCAAGGGTCCAAAGGTGCCGGTTAACATCCTGCCTGACATGCAGAACCCGAATGATCTCCAGTTGTTTCCGCTGTATCCGGTAGAAGATGACATGGCTGGATGCCGGCAAGCTGCGGGTCTCACCGGGGAATTCGGGTCGTGTTTTGCCTTTTTCGGGGTGTTCAAGGGGCGACCAGAGCGTCTCTTTAAGCGCGGTCAGATAGTCATTGGATCGGGTTTGCCCCAATATCGTATTCTGTACTCTGGTGGATAGCGCGCAGGTCCTCTCGGGCGGCGGGAGAAATGACCAGTACGGAAAACGTCATTGTGCCTTCAGGTCTTCGAACAATTCGTCCAGGCCGGCTTTCGAGGTGATGCGGGTGCCGTCGCTCTGATCCAGTTGGCCTATGAAGGGAGCTGGCATTGGACGAACTCGCGCTTTAAGACCGCACGATTGTTTCGCGCCCGGAAACCATGCCGAGTGTGGGGATCACATTTAAAAAGGCAATTATCAGCAACCCCGCAAACGCCCACCGATAAGCGTCCCCGGTCTGTGTCAGCACCACCACCACCGTGATGGCGCCAAGCGCGCCGCCGATGCGCTGGACGATGTTTACCAGGGTGGTGGCGTCGCCCATCTGTCGGGCCGAAACCGTCGTGTAGGCGGCGGTCATGGCGGGCATCTGTGCCAGGGCGAGGCCGGCGCCGCGCATCACCAACAGGGCGATAAGCACGCCCAGAGGCAGGGTTCCGGTGAAAAGGAAGGGCAGTGTGGTCACTATCAGCAGCGCGACGCCGGCGAGGCTGACGAGGCCCGGGCCATGGCGGTCGGTGAGGGCGCCGGCAATCGGCAGGACAAGAGCGCTGCCGAGGCCCAGGGTTAGAAGTAGCAGGCCGGTGGTGGTGGCGTCGAAGCCGGCGCTGGTCTGGAAGTACAGCGGCAAAAGCAGAAGTCCAGCGTACATATTGGCGCCGGTCAGGCCGCAGGTGGCGGTGGCGGCGCGGAACCGACGGATCGCCAGCAGCCGCAGGTCGAGAATCGGTGGGGGCTGTGTGCGGGTGGCGGTGAGCATGAAGACGATGATCAGTGTGAGGCCGATGGCCAATGCGGTGACAGCCGGTGCGTCGATTTCTTCGGCGCCGATCATCGTTGCACCGTAAAGTGCGGCGGGCAGACCCAGTACCAGCAGAGTGAGGCCGGGCCAGTCCAGGGTTCGGTGTGAGTCCCGGTCTCCGGGCGGAATCAGGGTACGCCCGGCCAGCAGGGCGAGCAGACCCACGGGTACATTCAGCCAGAACAGCCAGCGCCAAGACGCCACTTCGAGAAGCGCGCCGCCCAGGCCAGGGCCGAGCGCCGGCCCGAGGGCGATCACCAGCCCCAGAGTGCCCATTAACCGGCCCAGCTGGTTGCGTTCGGCGGTGGCGCCGATCACCGCTTGTCCGGCCGGCACCATGATGCCCGCGGCGAGGCCCTGCAAAAAGCGGGCGGCTATCAGGGTGCCCGGTTCCGGTGCCAGGGCGCACAGCACTGAACCGCCTACGAATCCGGCCAGCGACCACCACCACACCCGCCCATAGCCGAAGCGGCTGCCCAGCCAGGCCGCCGCCGGCAGGGACACCGCCAGGGCGATCAGATAACCGGTGACGACCCATTGGATGGTGGCCAGCGGGCTGGCCAGGTCAGTGCGAATGGATTCCAACGCCAGATTGGCAACGGTGGAATCCAGCATAGCCATAAAGGCGCCGGCCCCCGCGATGGCGGCGATTTTCCAGATGCGTGCCGGGATCGGGTCAGGGCTGGCCGCTGATTTATTCATGGTGAAAGGCTGTCGTTGCCGCCCCGGCAAGTCAACGAAGCGGGCCACAAAAAAACCCCGACGGGAAAACCCGCCGGGGCTTCTTCATATCACCAACAGTGAATAAAGCGAATCCTTAAACCCGCTCAATCACCGTAGCAATACCCTGACCCAGACCAATGCACATGGTGGCAAGGCCGATCTGGCCGTCGTTGCCTTCCAGTACGTTGAGCAGGGTGCCGGTGATGCGCGCGCCGGAGCAGCCCAGGGGGTGGCCCAGGGCGATGGCGCCGCCGTTCAGGTTGACCTTCTCTTCCATCTTGTCGATCAGCTTGAGGTCCTTCAGCACCGGCAGGGACTGCGCGGCGAAGGCTTCGTTGAGCTCGACGTAGTCGATGTCGTCGATGGTCAGGCCGGCCCGTTTCAGGGCTTTCTGGGTGGCGGGCACCGGGCCGTAGCCCATGATGGCCGCGTCGCAGCCGGCCACGGCCATGCTGCGGATCTTGGCGCGGGGCTTGAGGCCCAGGGCCTGGGCGCGCTCGGCGCTCATGACCAGCATGGCGCTGGCACCGTCGGACAGGGCCGAGGAGGTGCCGGCGGTCACGCTGCCGCTGACGGGATCGAACACCGGGCGCAGCTTGGCCATGTCTTCCAGGCTGGCGTTGGCGCGGATGGTCTCGTCGATTTCGCAGAGTACCTTGCGGCCTTCGGCGTCGTGGCCTTCGATCGGCACGATCTCATTGCTCCAGCGGCCCTGTTCGGTGGCTTCCCAGGCTTTCTTGTGGGAGCGCACGCCGAAGGCGTCCTGCTGTTCACGGGTGATGCCGTGCATGCGGCCGAGCATTTCCGCGGTCAGGCCCATCATGTTGGAGGCCCGGGCGGTGTACTTGGACAGCTCGGGGTTGAGGTCCACGCCGTGGTCCATGGCCACATGGCCCATGTGCTCCACGCCGCCGATCACGAACACCTCGCCGTTGCCGGTTTCGATGGCCTGGGCGGCGCTGTGCAGGGCCTGCATGGACGAGCCGCACAGGCGGTTCACGG
>DGNT01000147.1 GCA_002389055.1 Alcanivorax sp. UBA4485 | reverse complement strand
CGCAAAGGCGGCGCTTGAACTGAATATAGTGGCGCGACAGCGTTTTCCAAGTGTCGCCGGGCCGGCCGTCGCCCACCGGGCGGTCATTCAGGCGGGTGACCGGCACCACATCCTTGGTGGAGCTGCTCACCCAGATTTCGTCGGCGTCGTGGAGCCGCGCCTCTGGAATCTCCCGCTCCACCACCGGGACGCCATGCTCGCGGCACAGCTCCACCACCAGATCGCGGGTGATGCCGCCGAGAATGCGCGCGCTGTGCGGCGGTGTACTGACCTCGCCGTTATGCACCGTGAACACGTTACTGGCAGCGCCTTCGGTGACCAGACCGTCGCGCAGCAGCACCGCCTCGAGCGCCCCGGACGCCACCGCCTGCTGGCGCAGCAGGATATTGGGCAGCAGCGAAATCGACTTGATGTCGCAGCGCGCCCAGCGGGTGTCCGCCAGGGTGATGGCGGCCGCGCCACGGGTCTGGTACAGGCTGTCGGCGGAGGGCACCGGGATCGGCGCGCTGGTAAGAAACACGGTGGGGGTCACCGGCGGGTCGGGAAAGGCGTGGTCGCGCTTGTCGGCCACGCCCCGGGTGATCTGCAGATAGACGGACAGATTGCCGCCGCCGTTGGCCGCCACCATGTCCTCGCAGAGCCGCCGCCATCCGGCCCGGTGGTACGGGTTGGCGATGGACACCTCCGCCAGCGACCGCTCCAGGCGCTGCAGATGGGCGTCGAGACGGAACAGCACGCCATTGAAGGCGGGAATCACCTCGTAGACACCGTCGGCGAACAGAAAGCCCCGGTCCATGGGCGAAATACGGGCCCGGTCCGGGTCCATGAATTCGCCGTTAAGGTAGACCTTGCCGTTCGCCATGAGCGGCCTCTAGCTGAACAATCCTTTAAAGAACAATACGACGTGGTCCCAGATCTTGGCAAAGAAGCCGGCTTCTTCCACGTTTTCCAGCGCCACCAGCGGTCGTTGCGCCACGGTCTCGTCGGCCAGCGTCACCGTCAGGGTGCCGTACTGTTCGCCTTCGCGGATCGGCGCGCGCAGCTCCGGACGGATCGACATGGAGGCCTTCAGCTGGTCCTGGCTGTCCTTGGGCACGGTGAGAATCAGGTCCTCTTTCAGGCCCAGGCGCACCTGGTTGGCGGCGCCCATCCAGACCTCCGGTGTGTCGAGGACATCGCCGGCGCCGTAGCCTTCGTAGGTTTCGTAGAAGCGGAAGCCATAGCTGAGCAGCTTCTGGGACTCGCGCGCCCGCGCCGCTTCGGAATCGGTGCCCATCACCACCGCGATCAGGCGCATGCCGTCCTGCTTGGCGGAGGACACCAGGCAGTAGCCGGCTTCTTCGGTGTGGCCGGTTTTCAGGCCGTCGACGCTGTCGTCCCGCCACAGCAGCAGGTTGCGGTTGTGCTGGGTGATGCCGTTATAGGTGAATTCCTTCTGGGCGTAGAGATCATAGTGTTCGGGGAAGTCGCGGATGATCGCCCGCGCCAGAATCGCGAGGTCGTGGGCGGTGGTGTAGTGGTTCTCCGCCGGCCAGCCGGTGGCGTTCATGAAGTGGGTGTGGTCCATGCCCAGTTCGCGGGCCTGGTTGTTCATCAGGTCGGCGAAGGCGTCCTCGGAGCCGGCGATATATTCGGCCATGGCCACGCTGGCGTCATTGCCGGACTGAATCACGATGCCCTTGAGCAGATCGCCCACCGACACCCGCGTGCCTTCCTGGACAAACATGCGCGAGCCGCCCATGCGCCAGGCCTGCACGCTGATCGGCACCATGTCTTGTTCGGAGATGTTGCCGGCCTGGATTTCCTTTTCCGCCAGGTAGGCGGTCATCATTTTGGTAAGGCTTGCCGGCGGCAGCTCCTGCTCGGCGTTGTGTTCGACGATCACCTGGCCGCTTTTGGCGTCCATCAGCAGATAGCCGCGCGCGTCCACGTCGGGGGCGCGGGGAATCAGACTGTTGGCGGCGGTCAGCGGCGCCAGGGTGAGCAGGGAAAGACAGACGAGCACCCGGAACAGCAGGGTTTGCGGGGAACGGTATTGAGTCATCATTTCAGCCTTACGGGCGGATCAGTTCACGGGGATGGGTGGTGTGAAGCCCGCCTGGCTGATCGCCTGGCGGGCCCGGTCGCGGGCCTCGTTACTGGCAAACGGGCCCAGCCATACTTTGTACAGGGCACTGCTTTCCGGCTGTCGCACCGACACCGGCAGTTTCAGTTCGTCGCGCAGGGCGCGCTCCAGGTTGCGGGCGCTGTCCAGGGCCTGGAAGGCGCCGGCCTGCAGGTACAGCTCGTCGCCGTCGGTTGCCTGGGCCATATCCGGCGGCGGGCTGTCCACGGCGGCGCGCACGGCGGTGGGCACCGTGCCTTCGCGGCTGGGTTTGACCTTTTCGCGCACGGTCAGCGCTTCCACCCGCACGCGGCCGGTGCCCTTGCCCTCGATGCCGAGCCGCGCCGCCGCCGCCCAGGACAGGTCGATAATGCGCTCGGAGTGGAACGGGCCACGGTCGTTAACGCGCACCACCAGGCTTTTGCCGTTGTCCAGGTTGGTGACCCGGGCGTAGGTGGGCAGCGGCAGGGTCCGGTGGGCGGCGGTGAAGCGGTACATGTCGAACGGCTCGCCACTGGAGGTGCGATAGCCGTGGAACTTGCGGCCGTACCAGGAGGCCAGGCCCACCTCTTCATAGCCGGAGGCGGATTCCATCACCTGGTAGGTCTTGCCCCAGACGCTGTAGGTCTTGGGGTTGCCGTAGGCGCTCAGCGGCTCTTCCTTGGGCACCGGCTCGGGCTGGTTGTCCACGTCCGGGCGCTGCTCCGGGCCGGAATCCACCTTGTGCTCGTAGCGGTCGGAGCCGGGGGCGCCGTTGCCTGGCTTGGGCGTTTGGGCAGGGGGCTCGGTGGGCGCCGGCGCGGTGGCGCAGGCGCCCAGGGCGAGAGTCGCGGTGACAATAAAAAGCGCTCTAATCACAGAGATTGGGCCTCCAGGGCATCGGCTATACGGTGGGACAGTTGCAGGACCGCCATGGCGTACAGTTCGCTGTGGTTATAACGGGTAATGACATAAAAGTTGTCGCTGACCAGCCAGAACTCGTGGCCATCGTTGCCAATCAGGTCGAGCATCGCCACGGAGGTGCTGGCCGGCAGGTCGAAACAGTAATCACTGCCCAGGCTATCACCCTCGCAGGACACTGCCACTACGCCGTTTTTCCGGGCCTGCGCCAGGGTGAAGCCCGGTTTGTAACCCTTTTTCACCAGGGCGGCGTAGTTGTCGCCGTCGACCCGGGCGCGGGCGGCCACCGGCAGGCCGGGCTGCCACTTGTGCGCGGCGAAATAGCTGGCCACGCTGCCGATGGCGTCCGCCGGGCTGTTGACCAGGTCGATCACGTCGTCGCCGTCGAAATCCACCGCGTAGGCCTGGTAGCTGGTGGGAATGAACTGCGGGAAGCCCATGGCGCCGGCGTAGGAGCCGGTAATGGTACTGGCGTCGATGTGCGCGTCGCGCTCCATTTCGAACAGAGCCACCAATTGCTTGCGGAAAAACGACGCCCGCGGCGGGTAGTCAAAGCCCAGCGTGGCCAGGGCGTCGAGCACCCGGTAGCTGCCTTTATTGCGGCCGTAGCTGGTTTCCACGCCGATGATGGCGAGGATGATCTCGCGGGGCACGTCGTATTTCTGCTCGGCGCGGGCCAGGGTGTCGGCGTGTTCGCGGGCGAACTGAACGCCCTGTTCCACCCGTGAATCCGTCAGGAAGATGCGACCGTACTCGGCCCAGTTGAGGGATTTTTCCGCCGGCCGGGCAATGGCTTCAAGGATGCTGTCCTGGCGTTTGGCGTCGGCCAGCAGGCTGCGCACCCGGTCGGTATCGAAGCCCCTTTCGCCCAGCGCCTCGATCACCGCGCCGGCTTCCGGGTGTTCCGCGTAATTGCTGGTTTTGGTGGTCTCGGCCAGAGCGGCGCCGTTCAGCAGGGCGCCCGCCAGGGTCGCCCGCAGTACAACCGACAATCCTTTTTTCACCAACTGTCTCCTTTAATACGTCATCAGACGGCGATGGGTGTGAATCGACATCAGCATGCCGAAGCTGGCCATCAGGGTTACGATCGAAGTGCCACCGTAGCTCACCAGCGGTAAGGGTACTCCCACCACCGGTAAGAGTCCTGACACCATGCCGACGTTCACAAAAATATAAATAAAAAACGTCATAGTCAGCGCGGCCGCCAGTAGCCTCGAGAAGGTCTCCTGGGCCTGCCAGCTGATAAAAAAGCCACGCCCGACGATCACCAGATAGATGGAAATCAGCAGTACGAAGCCGATCAGGCCGAACTCCTCGCCGAGCACGGCGAGAATGAAATCGGTGGACGATTCGGGCAGAAAATCCAGCCGCGACTGGGTGCCGTCCAGCCAGCCCTTGCCGGTGACGCCACCGGAACCGATCGCGGTTTTCGACTGGATGATGTTCCAGCCGGCGCCGCGCGGGTCCGCTTCCGGGTTAAGGAAAGTGTCCACCCGGCTGCGCTGGTAGTCGTGCAGAACGAAGAAATACATCAGCGGCGCGGCGACCACCAGCACCAGCACCGCCAGGCTGATCAGCCGCCAGGACAGCCCGGCCATGAACAGCACCACCAGGCCGGCGGCGGCGATCAGGATCGAGGTGCCCAGGTCCGGCTGCACCGCGATCATGATAGCCGGCAGGAAAATCAGGCCCAGCGCCGCTAGCACGTCCAGCTTGGTGGGCGGCAGATTCCGTTCGCTGAAGAACCAGGCGACCATCGCCGGCACCGCCAGTTTCATCAGCTCGGCGGGCTGGAAACGGCCGATGCCGGGCAGTGTCAGCCAGCGGGTGGCGCCCTTGGCCTCGGTGCCTACTAGCACCACCAGCGCCAGCAATACCAGCCCCAGACCGTAGATCACCGGCGTCCAGAAGCGGTAACTGCGCGGCGGTATCTGCGCCAGCACCAGCAGGATCAGAAAGCCCGCGCCCAGGCGGATGGCCTGGCGCACCACCAGGTTCAGGTCGCCGCCACCGGCGCTGTAGAGCACGCTGAGCCCGCCCAGCACCAGAAGCAGCAGCGCCGCCAGCAAGGGGGCGTCCAGGTGCAGGCGCGATGACAGCTTGGTGCCCAGGCCGCCGTCCAGGGGCATCTGACGCTGGTATTCCCGTACGCTCATGGGGTGCCTCCCGGGGCCGTCGTGCCGGCGGTTTGCGTTTGCGGGGTGCGGTTCAGCGGCGGCGGCACCGCCAGCTCGCCGGCGTCATTGAGCAGCCAGGCGTCCATCACCTGGCGCGCCACCGGGCCGGCGGTGGAGCCGCCATGGCGGCCGTTTTCCACCAGCACCGCCACCGCGATGGCGGGCTCTTCCACCGGCGCGAAGGCGATAATCAGCGCGTGGTCGAGCAGCCGTTCGGCCAGCTCGTCCTCGTTATAGGTTTCTTCCTGGCCCACGGAAAACACCTGGGAGGTGCCGGTTTTGGCGCCCATCCGGTAGGGCGCGCCCTCGGCCATCACCCGGGCGGTGCCCCGGTCGCCGTGGACCACCTCCGCCATGGTGTCTTCCATGCGCTGCCAGTTTGCCGGTTTATTCAGGTTGATGTCCGGCCGCGGCGGCACGCGCAGGGCATCGGCGGCCAAGGTGGGCGTCACCTGCTTGCCGTGATGGGCGAGAATCGCGGTGGCGGTGGCGAGCTGCAGCGGCGTGGCGAGCATGAACCCCTGGCCGATGCTGGCGTTGATGGTGTCGCCGTGGTACCAGGTGGCGCCGCGCGCCGCGCGCTTCCACTCCTTGGACGGCAGCAGCCCCGAGGATTCGTTGAACAGGTCAATGCCGGTGGGCTGGCCCAGCGAAAAGTCGCTCAGGAAATCGTGCATGCGGGCAATGCCCAGCTTGAACCCGAGGTCGTAGAAATAGGTGTCGCAGGATTGCACCACCGCCTTGTTCAGGTCCACATGGCCGTGGCCCCAGCGCTTCCAGTCCCGGTACCGGTGCGGGTTGTCCTCCAGCTGGTAGTAGCCGGGGTCGAAGATGGTGCGTTGCCAGTCGGTGACCCCGGCGTCCAGGCCCGCCAGCCCGATAAAGGGTTTTACCGTGGAGCCGGGCGGGTAGCGGCCCTGCAAAGCGCGGTTGAACAACGGATTGTCGAGATCTTCCCGGTAGCGGGCATAGTCCTGGTGGGAAATGCCGTTGACGAACAGGTTGGGATCGAACACCGGGCGGCTGACGAACGCCAGCACGCTGCCGTCACGGGGGTCGATGGCCACCACCGCGCCGCGCCGGTCGCCGAGCGCTTCGTCGGCGGCCCGCTGCACGTCCATATCCAGGGTCAGGCGCAGGTTTTCACCGGGTACCGGCGGCTTCTGCTCCAGCACGCGCAGTATCCGGCCCCGGGCATTGGTTTCCACCTGCCGGTAGCCCACCTGGCCGTGCAGGCGGTTCTCGTAGTAGCGCTCCACGCCGGTGCGCCCGTAATAGTGGGTGCCGGCGTAGTCGCCCTGCTCGGTGAGAGTCATGGCGTCCAGGTCTTCGGTGTTGAGCCGGTTCACATACCCCAGCACATGGGAAAACAGCTTGCCGTGGGGGTAGTGGCGCACCGGGTTGGCGGCCACGCGCACGCCGGGCAGCCGGTGCTGGTTCACCGTGATGCGGGCGATCTCTTCCTCGCTGAGGCGCCCGCGCAGGGGAATCGGGTCCCAGGGGCGGCGCGGCCCCTGCAGGCGCTTGTTGAAGCGTTCGATATCGTCGCTTTCCAGCGGCACCAGTTGGTGGATCTCGCGCAGGGTCCGTTGCAGGTCGGGAATCTGCTCGACGATCACTTCCACAGTGAAGTCCGGCCGGTTGGCGGCGAGAATTTCGCCGTTGCGGTCGGTGATCAGCCCGCGCGGCGGCGGCACCGCCTGGGTCTGTACCCGGTTCTCGTCGCTGAGCGTGGTATAGCGGCTGTGCTGGAAAATCTGCAGCCAGGCCATGCGCCCCACCAGCCCCACGGTCAGCAGGGTGACCAGAATGGCGCTCACCAGCAGGCGGAAGCTGAAAATCCGCTGCTCGTGGTGGTGGTCTTTTAGGGTCAGAGGTCGGCGCATTGGGCCCTGATAGTCGGTGGTTCAGCGATGATACGGATGGCCGGCGAGCAGCGTCCAGCCGCGATACAGCTGCTCGGCGAGCAGCACCCGCACCAGCGGATGCGGCAGGGTCAGCGGTGACAGGGACCAGCGCTCGTGGGCGGCGGCGGAAACCCGCGGGCAAAGACCGTCCGGGCCGCCCACCAGCACCACCAGGTCCTGGCCCAGGTCCTTCAGAGTGCCAAGGCGCTCGCTGAGCTGCTCCGTGGAGAGCGCCCGGCCGCCCACTTCGAGCGCCACCTGATGCGCACCGGGGTATTTTGTCAGCCGCTTCTCCAGCGCTTCGCCTTCGGCGCGCACCAGAGCGGCGGTGTCCCCCTTGCTTCTCTTAGGCAGCGGAATCTCCTCGAGTTCCAGGCGCATGTCCGGCGGCATCCTTTTTTGATACTCGCCGAACCCCTGAACCACCCAGGAGGGCATTTTGCCGCCAACAGCCAGAAGATGAATACGCAAACAGCACACCCGCCGCGCAAGTGAATGGCACAGGGTCAGTCGCTTTGCGGCGACCGGTCCGGATGATGCGCCGGATTCTGCCAAAGGCGCTCCAGATCATAAAATTCCCGGGTCGCCGGCAGCATCAGATGCACCACCACGTCACCCAGGTCCACCAGAATCCATTCCGCGCCCCGTTCACCTTCGGTGCCCAGGGGCTTATAGCCGGACTTCTTGGCCTTTTCCATCACCGAATCCGCCAGGGCTTTGACGTGGCGGCTGGAGGTGCCGCTGGCGATCACCATGTCGTCAGCGACGCTGGTGACGGCGCGCACATCCAGGCTGGTAATGTTCTTGGCTTTCATTTCTTCCAGAGCGTCGATTACCAGATCCAGCAAAGGGGGTTGAGAACTCATGGGGCCTCGTTGTGTGCGTGACGGGTTGTGTGAAGAGTGTCGGCATTATACAGGCCCAGGCGTTGGATATGGGCCAGCACCGCCGGTGTCAGGTGATAATCGGCGCCGTCGTGTTGCAGGGCGCGGCGGATATCGGTGGCGGCCACCGCCATTTCCGGGCGGCGCAGCATTAACCGGCGCCCGGCCGGAAGGCGCCGAAGTAACCTCGCCGGCGCTTGCGGAAAAGCCCGTTGCACCGCCAGCGGCGCCGGCGGGCTGTGCGGACGGGGCACCACCGCCAGATGGCAGAGGGCGGGGAATTCGCGCCAGCGGTGCCAGCGGTGCAGGCCGGCGAAACTGTCCGCGCCCACCACGAACACCAGCGGGCGCGCGCCAATCAGCCGTTTGTAGTGTTTCAGGGTGGCGAGCGTATAGGACGGGCCCATGGCGCGGCGCAGCTCCCAGTCGTCGGCCACCAGCTGCCGGTATCCGGCGCAGGCCCGGCGTACCATGGCCAGCCGCTGCTCGCCGTCGGCCAGGGGCTGGGGCCGGTGGGGCGGCACCGCGTTGGGCAGCATATGCACCGGCGCATCGCCGAGCGCCCGGGATACCGCCAGAGCGGCCTGCAGATGGGCACGGTGAATCGGGTCGAAAGTGCCGCCGAACAGGATCAAAGGAAGGTCGGACGCGGAATCACGTCCGAACATGCCCGTCCCCGAGCACCACCCACTTCTGGCTGGTGAGCCCTTCCAGGCCCACCGGGCCGCGCGCGTGGAGCTTGTCCGTGGAGATGCCGATCTCCGCGCCCAGGCCGTACTCGAAGCCGTCCGCGAAACGGGTGGAGGCGTTGACCATCACCGAGCTGGAATCCACCTCGGCGAGAAAACGCCGCGCCAGGGTGTAGTTTTCGGTAATGATCGACTCGGTATGCCCGGAGCTGTAGCGGTGAATGTGCTCCAGAGCTTCGTCCAGGCTATCCACCAGCTTGATCGCCAGCACCGGCGCCAGATACTCCTCGGCCCAGTCGGTTTCGGTGGCCTCGTTGATGCCGTCCAGCAGGGCGCGGGTGCGTTCACAGCCGCGCAGTTCCACCCCGGCCGCCTGGTATTGGGCGGCCAGCTCCGGCAGCACCCGCTCGGCGATGCCGCTGTGCACCAGCAGGGTTTCCAGGGTGTTGCAGGTGCCGTAGCGCTGGGTCTTGGCGTTATAGGCTACGTTGATCGCCTTGCCGACGTCCGCCTGGGCATCGATATAGACGTGGCAGTTGCCGTCCAGATGCTTGATCACCGGCACCCGGGCGTCGTTGCTGATGCGCTCGATCAGGCCCTTGCCGCCGCGCGGCACGATCACGTCCACCCACTCGGGGTGGGTGATCAGCTCACCCACGGCGGCGCGGTCGGTGGTCTCGAGCACCTGCACGGCGGTTTCCGGCAGCCCGGCTTCGCGCAGGCCGATGCGCAGGCACTCGGCGATCGCCTGGTTGGAATCAATCGCCTCGGACCCGCCGCGCAGAATCGCCGCGTTGCCGGATTTCAGGCACAGCGCCGCCGCGTCGATGGTGACGTTGGGGCGCGACTCGTAAATGATGCCGATCACGCCCAGCGGCACGCGCATCTTGCCCACCTGGATGCCCGAGGGCCGGTAGTTCAGATCGGTGATGCCGCCCACCGGGTCGGCCAGGGCGATCACCTGTTCCAGCCCTTCCACCATGTCGTCGAAGCGCTCCGGGGTCAGCTCCAAGCGGTCCAGCAGCGACGGCTCCAGGCCGTTGTCCCGGCCCCGGGCCAGGTCGCGCTGGTTGGCGTCGAGGATGGCGCTGCGGTGCGCGCGCAGCGCGCCGGCGATGGCGCTCAGCGCGGCGTTCTTGTCGCCGGCGGTGGCCCGGGCCATGGCCCGGGACGCGCCGCGGGCCTGGTCGCCCACGGTCGCCATGTACTGCTGGATGTCCATGTTCTCTGCTATGCCCATTGTCTGACCGAAAAATGCTTGACCGGAAAAGAATCGGAAGGCGCCTAGTATAGGCGTTTCGCGGCCCCGGGCGAAACCAGCGCCTGCAGGCTTGTGGGTGCGAGCCTGGTGGCGGGTGGGAGCCGGTTGAGAGAGCGGCTCTGGGAGCAGTTGTGGGAGCGGGCCCCGCCCGCGAAAGGCAAGCGGAGCTTGCCGGCAGGATTCCAGAGACCTGCTTTTCTTGGAGTCCGGTGCTCCGTATCGGAGACGC
>DGNT01000141.1 GCA_002389055.1 Alcanivorax sp. UBA4485 | reverse complement strand
AGGCGCTGAAAGCCATCGTTGACGAGGAAAAGCCGGAAATGGTGATCCTCGGCAAACAGGCCATCGACGATGACAACAACCAGACCGGCCAGATGCTGGCTGCCCTGACCGGCATGCCGCAGGGCACGTTCGCCTCCGAAGTGAACGTGGAAGACGGCAAGGTCAAGGTGACCCGTGAAATCGACGGCGGCCTGCAGACCGTGGAACTGACACTGCCGGCGGTGGTGACCACCGACCTGCGTCTCAACGAGCCGCGCTACGCGTCCCTGCCCAACATCATGAAAGCCAAGAAGAAGCCGCTGGACGTTAAAACCCCGGCGGATCTGGGCGTTGATATGACCCCCCGCGTGACCATCGAGAAGGTGGAAACACCGGCCGAGCGTAAGGCGGGCGTTATGGTGGGCTCCGTGGACGAGCTGGTCGAGAAACTGAAGAACGAAGCGAAGGTGATCTGATGAGTGTTTTAGTTTACGCCGAACACGACAACGCCGCGCTCAACAAGGTTACTTTGAGCGTTCTCGCCGCCGCTAAAGAAATCGGCGGTGACATCACCGTGCTGGTCGCCGGCAAAGGCTGCGGTGCCGTAGCCGAGGAAGCCGCCAAGGCGGAAGGCGTCAGCAAAGTACTGTGCGCCGACAACGACGCTTACGAGCATCAGCTGGCCGAGAACATCGCCGAGCTGGTCGCTGAAGTGGGCGCCGATTACAAGCACATCCTGGCCGCCGCCACCACCACCGGCAAGAACTTCGCGCCGCGTGTGGCCGCGCTGCTGGACGTCGCCCAGATCTCCGAGATCTCCGACGTGATCGATGGCGATACCTTCAAGCGCCCGATCTACGCCGGTAATGCCATCGCCACCGTTAAGTGCGCCGACGAGAAGAAAGTGATCACCGTGCGTGGCACTTCCTTCGATGGCGTGGCGGCGGAAGGCGGTTCCGCGTCCGTGGAAAACCTGGACGTGGTGAAAGACAGCGGCCTGTCCAGCTTCGTGGGTGAAGAGCTGGCCAAGTCCGACCGTCCCGAGCTGACCAGCGCCGAGATCGTGATCTCCGGTGGCCGCGGCATGGGCAACGGCGACAACTTCGAGATCCTGTACAAGGTAGCCGACAAGCTGGGCGCCGCCGTTGGTGCGTCCCGCGCCGCCGTGGACGCCGGTTTCGTACCCAACGACATGCAGGTAGGCCAGACCGGTAAGATCGTCGCCCCCAACCTGTACATGGCGGTGGGCATCTCCGGTGCGATCCAGCATCTGGCCGGCATGAAGGACTCCAAAGTGATCGTTGCCATCAACAAGGACGAGGAAGCCCCGATTTTCCAGGTGGCGGACTACGGCCTGGTGGCGGATCTCTTCGAGGCCGTTCCGGAGCTCGACAGCAAGCTCTGATTCCGATGTAACATCGGCGTCAACGAAAAAGCCCGGCCTTCGCGCCGGGCTTTTTTGTGCCCGAAATTTGTGGGGTGTAGGAGCGGGCAGGGACCGCTCCTACAAGGCGTCTTCCAAAGTTATGTCAGTCGCTCCGCCAGCGCCAGCGCAGCGGTAAGCCCCGGCGATTCAATGCCGAGCAGGTTCACCAAGCCTTCAATACCGTGCTCGCCCTGGTCCTGGATCAGAAAGTCCCGGTAGGGGGCGCCGTTCAGCCACAGCTTGGGGCGCACGCCGGCGTAGTCCGGTTGCAGCGCGCCCGGCCGCAGCGCCGGCCAGTAGCGGCGTACCGCCTGCTCGAAGCTTTCCTGGCGGTTTTCGTCCACCCGGTAGTCTGGTCGTTCCACCCACTCCACGTCCGGCCCGAAACGGGCGCCGCCGCCCAGGTCCAGCGTCAGATGCACACCCAGGCCGTCGGCGTCGGGCAGAGGGTAGATGAGTCGTTCGGCGGGCGGCCTGCCGCGCAGCTTGAAGTAGTGCCCCTTGGCGAACCGCTGTCGGGGCCGTTGGTTCTCGGGCAAAGCATCCATCAGCGCGGTGAGCGGCACCGCGCTGAGCCCGGCGGCATTGATCAGCCGTTCCGCGCGCAGCCGGAAGCGCTGGTCAGGCGCCGCCACGCTGAGGGTAAAACAACCCGGCCGGCAGTCGATGTGCTCCACCCGGTGGCGCAGAGCGATCACCGCCCCATGGGTTTGCGCTTCCGTGGCCAGGCTGGCCATCAGGCCGTGGCTGTCGACGATGCCGCTGGTGGCGCTTTCCAGGGCCTGCTCGGCGCGCAGCCAGGGCGCCTCCTGGCGCAGCCGTTCGCTGCCGATCAGGCTGAGTCCCTCGGCGCCGGCGGCGCGGGCGTTGGCATGCAGGTCGTCCAGCGCCTCGGCCTGGCCGGGACCGGCCACCACCCATTTTCCACAGCGCCGGTGTGCAATGCCCCGGGCGGCGCAGTACTCGTAGAGCAGCGCCTTGCCGCGCAGGCAGGTTTCCGCCTTCAGTGAGCCCGGTGGATAATAGAGCCCGCCGTGGATCACCTCACTGTTGCGCGAGGAAAGGTGCTCACCGATGTGGGCTTCGGCCTCGAGCACCACCACCGCCTGCCCGGCGCGGGCCAGATGCCGGGCCACTGCCAGGCCGATGACGCCGGCGCCGATTACCACGCAGCCGGTTTCCTCCAGCGGCAAGGCCATGGCCGGGCCCTACCGCGCCCCGTCCGGTTCGGGGTCGCCCGAGCTCGTTTTCTCGCCTTTACCGTCGTTCACCGCGTTGTCGTAGAACAGGTAGCGGGAGGTCTCGTACACGCCGCGGGCCAGATTCATCAGATGCTGGAAGGTTTGCGGGTCCTCCTTCGAGCGGTCCTGCCGGGGCTCGTCGCTGTACAGCTCGTGCAGCGTGGCCGCTTCGCCGTCATGGTTCAGGCGCGCCAGATGGTCCCGGGTAACCATGCCGATCTGCGGCGCCGGTCCTTCGCGCAGCACCACGAAGGCGCTGCGCTCGTCTTCCGGCGCTGGCATCTGGATGTCCCGGCCCAGGGTGGTGTTGCGGTATTCCATGCCCAACATGCCGGCCAGGGTGGGCATCACGTCCACCAGGCTCACCACCTCTTTCACATGGCGCGGCTTGAGCAGGCCGGGGGCGTACAGCATGTGCGGCACATGGTGGCTCTCCAGGCCCAGTTGCTCCTGGAAGGGCGGCATGTGCGACAGGGTGGTGATGCGATTGTTGTGGTCGCCGAAGAACACGAAAATGGTGTTGTCGAAGTAATCGCTCTCGCGGGCCATGTCCATGTAGCGGCCCACGTTGTAGTCGAGCAGCCGCACCGCGTTGTACTGGGCGCTGTTGCGGAAGCCGTTGTGGGCCAGTTGATCCTCCGGCACCGAGCGTGTTTCGAAATCGCCGTTGTTTTCCGGGATGGTGAAGGGCCGGTGGTTGCCGGCGGTCTGGATAAAGGCGAAGAACGGCTGATCCTGGGGAATGGCATCCAATATCTGGTTGGATTCCTTGAACAGGTTCAGGTCGGAAATGCCCCACACGTCCACGTTGGGGGATTGCCAATCGCCTTCTTCGTACAGCTCCAGGCCGTCGATGCTGCGCGTGAGCACCGCTTCCAGGTTGGCCCAGCCGGCGTTGCCGCCCACCATGTACAGCTTCCGGTAGCCTTCCAACTGATTGACGATGTTGCGCTGGTGACCGATCAGCGGGTTACGGCTGGCGGTTTCCTCCGGCGCCACATCGGGGATGCCGGTGAGAAACGCCCAGATGCTTTTCGCGGTGCCGGTGACCGGCACGTAGAAGTGCTCGAAGAACCAGCCCTCGCGGGCGATGCGGTCCAGGTTGGGGGTCGGGTCGAACGGCGTGCCGTAGGCCCCCACGCGGCTGGCGCCCAGCGATTCCAGCATCACCACCACGATGTTCGGCGGCCGGTCCACGTCCAGCCGGTGCGGCTGGACCGACACGGTGCGCTCGAAATTCAGCGGCTCACGGGCGTCGTCCGGCAACGCCAGGAAGTCCGCCATCAGCGGGTAGTATTTCTCCACCGCTTCGCGGTCGAAGGGCTCGCTGCTGAGCAGGGTGGTGTCGTAGAGGAACAGCACCGGATTCAGCCCCAGGGCGGCCACCGCGTTGTTGCCGGAAGCGAAGGCGTCGCTCCAGCGCAGCGGTACCGGGTTCTCGAAGTTAATGTCGGAGACCCGGCCCAGCAGGCCGAACACCAGCACCAGCACCACCACCACGCCGCCGATCACTTTGCTGGCGGTGCCCATGGGCATCGGTGCGCGCAGCAGGAAACGGCGCGCCAGGGCGCGGAAAATCAACGCCATCACGGCGGTCACGGCCAGCCACCCCAGGGTGATCCACACCACCGGGTAGCTTTCCCAGACCATGCGGGTGGAAATCGCGGTGTCTTCCAGGAAGCGGAAGGCGGTCACGTTGAGCCGGTCGCCCAGGTACACGTAATGGCCGAAGTCGAGAATGTAGGTGAGCACCACGGCCAAAACCGCCAGGGTGATATACACCAGCCCCAACAGGCGCACCGGCGCCGAACGCACCAGATTAAAACGCGGCAACCAGGCCAGCACCGCCAGGGGCAGCACCATCAGCAGGGCCAGCCGCAGGTCGAAACGCAGCCCCACGCCCAGAGCATGGAAAAGATCGCCGGAATCCGCCTGTACGGTGTCGCCCACTTCGGAGAAAAAGGCGAAGAACACCGCCCGCAGAATCACGAACAGTGCGAACAGCGCCACCACGCTGGATGCCAGAAAACGAAGCCGGCGTGACTTCCACCACCCCATGTTGTGCCTCCGGGTCAGGTTGATAGGAAATTCAGGCGGCCTATGCTACCGGTACAGGGTCCGCTGTGCATGCGGTAATGGAGACCCCCTTTATGGTGGCAACTGAATCCCGGAACGGCGTCACGGTGGTGACGCTGAAGCCTCACCTCTCCGCCGACTGGCCGCAGGTGAAACGGTTTATCGCGCTGATCGCGGTGGTGGTGTTCACGGTGGCGGCGGCCTGGACTCTGGCCGGCATCTGGCTGGCGTTGCCGTTCGCGTTCCTGGAAGTGGGGCTGATCGGCTATCTGCTCTACCGGGTCTGTTTCCGTCTTTCCTACCTGCATCAACGCATCGCCGTGGAGCGGGGCAGGGTGGTCCTGCACGAAGGCGTACGCGGCCCCGACCGGGAATGGATTCTGGCGCGCCCGGCGGCGCACCTGCACGTGGTGCTGCCGGTCAAGGAGGTGGATATGATCGGCCTGCATCTGTGCGACGACGACACCCGCCTGGAGCTGGGCGCCTTTCTCAACGGCGACGGCCGCGAACAGGCCCGCCAGGCGCTGCGCGACGCCGGCCTGGTGGAAACCTCGGACCGCTGGTGGGCACAGGGCTGAGCGCCCGCGTCGCCGCCACCCCCAACAGGAGACTGCAATGAAGTACATCTTCGAAGTACGCATGAAAGACGGCTACACCGTGGAGGAATACGCCCAGGGCTGGATCGAGGCCAGCGAGATTATGCAGCAGACGCCGGGCGCGCGCGGCACCTATCTGCACCGCAAGATCGGCGAACCGGACACCCTGCTGGCCATCGCCCACTGGGATTCAAAGGCGCACCGCGACGCCAAGGACGACAGCCGCAGCGCCAAGGTCAAAGCGATTCTGCAGAAACACGCCCGCACTTGCGAGATCACCCCGCTGGGCGAATTCGAAGAGCCGGAATGGGAAGTACACCCCGAGGGAGGTGACGGTGAGCGCTAGAAAGCCGGTGTGGGGCAGGGCGGCGCTGCTGGCCGCGCTGATCGGTCTGGCCGGTTGCGACTATTCCGACGCGCCTCAGGCGGCACCGCTGCGAATGCTCGCGGAACAACCCGCCGACTACCAGGGGGAGTTGGTGACCACCGCCGGCACGGTGCGCCATTTCCAGGACCCGCTGCACTACTGGATCGAGGACGACGACCTGAACCGGGTGGCCCTGAAGCCGGTGGAAAAAGTGGAAGCCCATCTGGGCAAGCGGGTCCGCGTTACCGGCGTCTTCCACTACCAGGAAAACGCCGGCCGCGAAATCGAGCTGGAATCGATCCGCGAAGAACCCTGATCAACCCTCGATCTGGAACTTCAAACCGGCGTTGTCCACCAGCCGCTTGATCAGCTTGTCGCCCAACGCCGGCGCTGTGGTCCAGATGCCGCCGGCGGTATCGTCGGCGTCTTGCACCAGGCACAGGGCGCTCTCGGCGATCATTCGCGAGGTGGAGCCGTAGCCCGGATCCCGGTTGCCGGACACGCTGGCCTTAAGCTGGCGGCCATCCGCGGTCTCGCCAATAAACAGCACGTCGTAAAAGCCGTTCTCGCGCTCTTCCTTGCTCGGGCCTTCGCCCGGCTTGGGCGCATCCTTACCGGACAGCGAACGGTCGTTAGTCACCGCCTCGGCGGTGGCCTTGCCCTTCTCGCCGGGGCCGGTGAGGATCATCTCGTCGTACACGAATTGATCGCCGTAGGCGTGGCCCAGCAACAGGTTGGAGCGATGCACGTTGCGGGTGTTGATGGTCGCCATCACGAACGGCGCCAGCCAGGTGTGCAGCTCGTCATCGTAGATCGGCTCTTTCGGCTCCGGCTGCTCGGGACCCTTGAAGCCCGGGGTCAGGGAGAACGGATCGGTGAGCAGCTGGTAGATCTTCGGGTCCTTCTTGGCGGCCACCAGGGTCGCCTGCAGGCTGGCGGCGGTACCGCCGGAGAAGGTGCCCTTCATCTTGCGCACCCGGCCCTTCACGCGAGGCAGGTAGGCGCCCAGGTTTTCCTTGGCGTACTCCTGCAGGAAGTACACGCCCAGATCGAACGGAATCGAGTCAAAGCCGCAGGAAAACACGATCCGCGCGCCGCTCGCCTTGGCGGCCTCGCCGTGGGCGTCGATCATCTGGCGCATCCACGCCGGCTCGCCGCACAGATCCACATAGTCCGTGCCGGTCTTGGCGCAGGCCGCCACCAGCGGCTCACCGTACAACTGGTACGGCCCCACCGTGGTCAGCACCACGCGGGTGCGCTTCGCCAGCGCCTCCAGGGTCTCCGGCTGGTCCGCGTCGGCGGTGATCAGCGGCACTGAATCCGGCACGCCGATCTCCTCGCGCACCGCCTTCAGCTTCTCCTCGCTGCGGCCCGCCATGGCCCACTTCACGTCGCCATCGGCGCCGTACTGCTGATGCAGATACTCCGCCACCAGCCGGCCCGTGAAGCCGCTGGCGCCGTACACCACGATGTCGAACTCTCTCCCGTCGCTCATATCAATAATCCGTTCTGCTGCGAATGATGCGCCCACTATAGACCCCGTCCCGCGCCCCTGGGCAGGGTGGGGAACGGCCTTTTTATGGGCAAGAGAGTCATGGCGCGGCGTGTACTCTTATCCCCAGGTTGGGGGATGTGCCGCGGACCGCCGGTGTTTAGGATAATTCCGGATCACTGAAAAGGGGAATAAAGTGGCCGGCGAATCGGACCTGACAAAGGTGCTCGACAGCATATATTTCGCGCCGCATGGAGGAAGCGGATGGTGCGATTGCCTGAACCTGATTTGTGAGCTTGTGCGCGGTGATGCCGCCCGGCTTCTTAGAATAGACAAGCAAACCGAACAAGTGGTCGCAGAGCTTCCGAGCCAGAATCTGGCCGGGAAGGCAGGTGATTCGGATTTTCAGAATGCAAATAATGGCGCACTCCATGGCCGTTTCGTCGCGGATGGCCTGGTGGTCGAACTGAAGGTTCAACGTGCCGGCGAAGGCGACCCCTTCACCCCGTGGGATCGGAGCATTATTGATGAACTGATGCCACATATCGCCCGTGCGTTACGACAGGACGGCGCTTCCAGACTACTGAGGGACCGGCACGCCGCCGTGAGCAGGCCCAACCAGGGCGCTCTGTTACTGCTCAATGCCCAACAGGAAGTGGTGTTTGTTTCTACCCGGGCCAAGGACTGGCTCTCGCAAACGAGCCGCATGGCATTAAGAGACAACCATTTGTATCTATCCGGTTATAAGAAGCAAACGGAATTCTTGCATCTGGTTCGTTACTGTATGGATCAAAGAGGCTCGGGCATGATGGCGCTGCCGGAAAAGACCGGTGCCGTGCGTTTGTTGGTCAGTTTTGAGGAAGATGGGATTGATGGCATTTTCGAGTCGAATGGCCTGATTGCTGTTTTTATTCTGGCTATCGAGAGTGAAGACATAGACGACGAGGACGCCATTGCCCGTTGGTTGGGATTAACGGAAAGAGAATCACGCGTCGCGACGCGGATTGCCCAAGGGGACCGTCCCGCGGACATTGCCGATGCGCTGGGTGTGTCTTTGCATACTGTTCGCCACCATCTTAAAAACATTTATCGCAAGACGGGTACCCACTCTCAATCGCAACTTACCGCCATGGTGCTGAATCTGCCGCTTTGAAGGTGACAACGTAACCGGCTTCGGGTTATTTGTTCTCTGGGGAGACGATAAGCAATCAGGTTTCGGGCAGGGGGAATAGGTATGGACAAGACGCGGGGGCTGTTGGCGTCGGATCGCTTGCTGGATCAACTTTACTTCGCGCCTTACGAGGCGTCCGGCTGGCACGGGTTTCTTGAAGAAATGGTTCGCCAGTCCGGTAGCCGGTCGGCGCGGCTTTTGGTAATGAATCAACAAGCGGATCAGGTGTATTCAGGTGTTCAGGTCAACACTGACGACAAGGCCCATAAAGCCTTTGTGGATCACTTCGTCAATTTGTGTCCCTGGCGTCCTGGGCTGGCGCACCTTCCGCCGGGTAAGTTCTATTCTTCTTACCTGGACGGCATCTGCGACCAGAAAACCTTCTACCGTTCCGAGTTTTTTAACGACTGGGCCAAAGAGCTTGATATTCACCATGGCGCCAGCGGTACGGTCTGGCAGTTCGAGGGCCAGACTATTCAGATGTTCTTTCAGCGAACAGGCGGTCAGGGCCATTTCAGACGTTATGAAACCGATGCCTTCAATGCTTTGGCACCGCATATTCGCCGCGCTCTTCGGCTGGAAGCCATAATCCATCAGCAAAAGCAGAAACAAGGGTATTTGGAACAAACCGGCCGCTTCAGCGCCTTTATACTGCTTGATGCCAATCAGCGTGTGGTACACGTTTCCGAGGCCGCGTGGCGTCATATTCAAGATAATCCACACGCTCTTCGTCTTGGCAAAAGGGTGACGTTGCAGGACGGCGAGGCACGGCAGAGGCTGGATTTCCTTTTGAAGGCCTCTTTCGCCGGTGGCACGGCGGGCGCGCCGGTGACGGGCGGCGTCATTGCCTTGCCGCGCCCGGAACGGGCGCCATTGTTGCTGCAGGTAGTCCCTTTGCATCCCGATGCCGACAGACCGCTGATGACGGTACCGGCCCATGCCGCCGTCTATCTGGTGGATGGTGACGCGGAGCCTGAATTCGACACTGAAAAACTGGCGAGCCTGCTCGGCCTCACGCAGGCGGAGGCGGATGTCGCCGCCTTGGTCGCCGGTGGGCAGACCGCCGCGAAGATCGCGGCTTTCCGTCGAGTGTCGCTGCATACGGTGCGCAGCCAGATCAAGAGCATTTTCTTCAAAACGGAGGTGTCCAGCCAGGCGCAACTTACCCGATTGGTGAAAGCGTTACCGGTCACCCGCGACCGGCAGGGGGGCTCGAGAACGCCGTTTCTGTCTTGATCGGTGGGAACCTGTTGGATCCCCCATTCTGGGGATGTGCGCTTCAGTGGCAGGTGATTAGCTAGTGCTCTCGAACTCGTTTGATAGTACTGGAGGAATCATGGACACCTTGAAACTCACTGCATTGGCTTGTGCCGTGGCGTTGACCGGTTGTGGTGGTGGATCTTCGTCGGACGGTGGCTCCGACGCGCCCGCCGAAAATGCAAGAACAGGCGTCTTCACCGATAGCGCGGTGGCGGGAATCAATTACCGGACCTCGCCGGGCAACAGGAGCGGTAGCACCAACGCTCTGGGCGAATACGATTATGTCGACGGCGACACCGTCACCTTTATGATCGGCGGCATTCCCTTGCCTTCGGTACCGGCCACAGGCCGGGTCACGCCCGCCGACATGGCCAGCGACGAACAGCCGGATCAGGTCACCAATATCCTGCGCCTTTTACAGTCGCTGGATGAGGACGGTGATCCGGATAACGGGATTAGCATCCGGGGTCAGACCCACACGGATCTGGCAAACGCCCAATTGGATTTGGCTCAGCCTGCCGCCTCGTTCGAGACTGCTTATGATTCCGAAGTAAGGTCGCAAACCAATTCGGATCTGGTCAGTGCCGAGGATGCGGAGACCCATTTCAATGAGTCTCAACAGGCTGACCTGCGCGGCAGCTGGGTATTCGTTGAACCCGCCGGAGAAAGCAGCAACGGAAAAGGGCCCGACGGTGAAGAGATCAACGTTCTCACCTTCATGCACGGCGGTCGTTATATCGTCGCGCACAAATACGGCAATGACGACCAGGGCGCGGCGACCGCCGAATGGGGCTTTTACGACTGGAATCCGCAAAGCGGAGAGGTATCTTTTGAGGTGGTCAGTGATTCCGATACGTCGGGTGGTATTTGCGGCGACGGCACCTTCTGTTCGGATACCATCAATCTGGTGGGTGATGAGCTGGTTCTCGGTAGCGAGGAGGAGGCTACCACCACTTTCCAGGCGGTTAAAAATGAGGGCAACGCCTATGTTGGCGCTTGGTATCTGCCGGAAGATGTGGGGTTCAATGTTCTAACGATCCTGGATGGCAGCCATTACGTGGTCGCGCATTCCGATAACCAGGACGTGTATACCGGCGACGATCTGACCCCGACATCGTCCGAGTGGGGCACGTATTCCATCACCAATGATCAGTTCCAGATAACCGGTGTCGAAACCGAAACCGATGGCCCGGGCGGCTTGTACGACGCCAGCAATTCCGGTGGCCCCGGCGCCAGCGCCACAGTGGAAGCAACCCCCTATGGCGATCTGGACATGGCCTTCGATGCGGAGGACATTATTACCTTCGGGCGGATAGGCCGTTTCAGCGTGGAACTGCGAGATCTTGTCGGCAACCGTAGCGTCGCCGTGGTGGAACGTTCCGAGCAGGGTTTCGAAGAGGGAATGAGCGCCGATTTCACCATTGAACTGGTCGGTGAGGAAGACAGCGCCGGTGTGTCCCTGAACGGTGATGGCAGTGGCACGATGACGTTCTCCCCCGGTACCCAGGATCAAGAGACCAGCACCATCGACGCGCCCTGGACTACCACGGACAGCGGAACCCTGCGCTTCACGGAAAGCCTGGACGATGAGTCCACGGGCTCATGGACGATGGTAAAGGTCAATAACGGTAAGGATGTACTTGTTGATTTTCGTCATGTGGATGGGACCACGGAGAGCCTGCTGGGCTTCTTCATCAGCGATTTTGTTCTTCCCGCTGAACCGGTCAGTTCCGCTCAGTAAGAAAAAACAGGGGAGCGGAAACGCTCCCCTGTTTTTCTTAAATCCCAAGACCGCACGACCAACTCGTTAAGAGCCCCACCGAGGTCAGCACCATCCGCCACCAGCTGACCCGTTAAGCCGCTGTCGCCGTACACCACGATGTCGAACCCTCTCCCCTTGCTCATAATCGGCAATCCGTTCTGTTACCAACGGCGCGCCCACTACAGCCCCCGCCGCGCTCTTGTGGAACTTCGGGGCGCGTTGTAAGTGGTTGACATTTCTGGTTAATTGCCCGGAGTAACAATAAAAGAGCCTTGCCATGCCGAAAGTAATCTTAACTGGTCGGATTATTGTCCCTGACGGGGATCTTGATGGCGTTGTTGATGCCCTCTCAGCCCATATTGATCTCTCACGCCAAGAAAAAGGCTGTTTGAAGTTTGAAGTCACTCAAAGCGCTGAGCACAAAAACATCTTTACTGTGTACGAGGAATTTGTCGATAAGGCCGCGTTTCAGCGCCACCAGGAACGTGTCCGTGATTCAGTCTGGGGGCGGATATCAGCGAACGCAGAGCGGCATTACGAGATGGGAGAAAGATCATGAAAGTTCACTATCTGGAGATCGTCTCCGAGGATGTGGGTGGCGTATGCGAGGTCTATGAGGTCGCTCACGGCGTCAGATTTGGAGAGCCGGACGAACTACTTGGTAGCGCCAGAACCTGCACCTTGGCCGATGGATCGATCGTCGGCGTGAGAGGGCCGCTGCGAAGCACGGAAGCGCCGGTGGTTCGGCCCTATTGGCTGGTGGAGGATATCGATCAGGCGGTGGCCGACGTTGAGGCCGCAGGGGCCAAGATCGCCATGCCGCCCATGGAAATCCCCGGCAAGGGCAAGTTTGCGATTTATATCCTCGGTGGTAACGATCATGGGCTTTGGCAGCTTTAGGGGGCCTCTGGTATCCCGCCGGGTGGCTGGCGCCACCCTTTCGCTTGCAAGGCAAGCTCCCACAATTCGGCTCTACCCTGATTCCTTTTTTGTTATTTGAAGTCTCTGGAGCGGACAATGAGTTCGTTGAGGGCGTCGCTGGTGTCGTCGAGGCGGCCGGCCATCAGGTGGACGATGCCTTCGGGGCTGATTTCCACGGTGCCGGTGACGGTGACCATCGGGCTTTTCAGCAGCACGGTGCGGAAGCGTTCCTGGATGGCGCTCCAGATCACCACGTTGGTGTTGCCGGTTTCGTCTTCCAGGGTCATGAACAGGGTGCCTTTGGCGGAGCCGGGGCGTTGGCGGTTGGTGACCAGGCCGGCGACGCGCACCACCTGGCCGGGCCGGGCGCGTTTCAGGTCCTTGGCGCGGTAGCCGCGTTTGAAGCGGGGCAGGTGGCGGACCAGGGCCATGGGGTGCTTGCCCAGGCTGACGCCCAGGTGGCGGTAGTCTTCGATCAGGGTGGTGTATTCCGAGGGGGCGTCCAGATAGACGCCGTCGTGGTCGCCCTTGGCGCCGTCTTCGAGTAGCGGCCGCTGGCCTTCCAGGCCCTGGACGTCCCAGTGGGCCTGGTGGCGGTGGCCGCTGAGGCCGCGCAGGGCGTTGCCGGCCACCAGCGCTTCCCGCTCGCGCTGGCCGAGCCGGGCGCGGTGGCAGAGGTCGCCGACGCCGGTGAAGGGCGCTTCGGCGCGGGCCTGGACCAGGCGTTCGGCGGCTTCCGGGTTGAAGCCTTTGATCTGGCACAGGCCCAGGCGCAGGGCCGGCTGCACGCCGAGCTTTTCACGCTGCTGTTCTTCCAGGCTGTGGTCCCAGTGGCTGTGGCGGGCGTCCACCGGGCGTATTTCGATGCCGTGCCGGCGCGCGTCCTGGAGGATCT
>DGNT01000020.1 GCA_002389055.1 Alcanivorax sp. UBA4485 | reverse complement strand
CCACCCAGTGCACCTGGAACCGCCAACTGGCCTGGTTCGCCAGCGACCTGCACCTGAACGGGCAACCGTTCCAGGCCTGCTCCCGGCATATTCTCAAGCGCCAGCTGGCCGCCGCCGCCGAGCTTGGCTTCAGTTTCAACCTGGGCATCGAAACCGAATTCTTTCTGTTCAAGGACACCGAGGACGGCGGCTTCGCGCCGATCAGCGACCGCGACGTACTCGACAAGCCCTGCTACGACCCCAGCGTGCTGATGGACAACCTGCCGATCATCGACGAGATCGTGGAGGCCATGAACGAACAGGGCTGGGACGTGTACTCCTTCGACCATGAGGACGCCAACGGCCAGTTCGAAACCGATTTCATGTTCACCGACGCCCTCAACATGGCCGACCGTCTGGTGTACTTCCGCATGATGGCCAACGAGATCGCCCGCAAGCACGGCGCCTTCGCCAGCTTCATGGCCAAACCGTTCGCCGACCGCACCGGCAGCGGCGCGCATTTCAATATGTCCCTGGCGGACATCGACAGCGGCAAGAACCTGTTCGAGCCGGACGGCGACGACCCGCACCAATGCGGCGTGTCACCGCTGGCTTATCACTTTATCGCCGGCGTACTGAAACACGCCCGGGCCATCTGCGCGGTGATCGCGCCAACGGTCAACAGCTACAAGCGCCTGGTGCAACGCGGCGCCATGTCCGGCTCCACCTGGGCGCCGGTGTATTGCTGCTACGGCAACAACAACCGCACCAACATGCTGCGTATTCCGTCCCAGGGCGGCCGTGTGGAATGCCGCGCCCCGGACATCAGCGGCAACCCCTATCTGGGCGCGGCGATGATGCTCGCCGCCGGCCTGGAAGGGATTCGCGAAAAACTGGAACCGGGTGAACCGCACCGGGAAAACATGAACGACCACAGCCTGGCCGAGATCAAGGTGATGGGTATCGAAATGCTGCCGCGCACCCTCGATGAGGCGGTCGACGCCTTCGAAGCGGACCCGCTTTCCCGTGACGTATTCGGTGATCTGATGTTCGACAGCTTTATCGACTTCAAACGCTCCGAGTGGGAGCAATACCACAACCTGGTTTCCGACTGGGAAGTGAAACGTTACCTGAAAATGTTCTGATCCGACCGTACAGGAGAACACCATGACGTTATTCAAACGCACGCTTCACTGGACCGGCGCAATCGCGCTTGCCGGGGTGATTTCAGCCTCTTTCCTGGCACCGTCGACCGCGCTGGCCGAGGAACGCGACAGCTTCAAGCTGGCCTGGACCATCTACGCCGGCTGGATGCCCTGGAAGTACGCCGACGAGTCCGGAATCATGGATAAGTGGGCCGACAAATACGACATTGATGTGGAAATTACCCAGATCAATGATTACATCGAATCGATCAACCAGTTCACCGCCGGCCAGTACGACGCGGTGACCCTGACCAGCATGGACGCGCTGTCGATCCCCGCCGCCGGCGGTGTCGATTCCACCGCGCTGCTGATCGGCGACTACTCCAACGGCAACGACGGCCTGGTGATGAAGGACCCGGACGGCGGCGTGGCGTCACTGAAAGACGAAACCATCAATCTGGTGGAATTGTCGGTGTCCCACTACCTGCTGGCCCGGGCCCTGGAAGAACAGGGCCTGAGCGAGCGGGACGTGAACATCGTGAACACTTCGGACGCGGATATCGTCGCGGCCTTCAGCAGCGACGACGTGCGCAACATCGTCACCTGGAACCCGCTGCTCACCGAAGCGGCCGCCACGCCCGGCGCCGAAATCGTGTTCGACTCCAGCCAGATCCCCGGCCACATCAAGGACCTGACCCTGGTCAATACCGAAACCCTGAAGGACAATCCGAAGCTGGGTAAGGCACTGACCGGCGCCTGGTACGAAGTGATGGCGATTCTTGAGAGCGACACCGAGAAGGGCGAAGACGCCCGCGCGTTTCTCGGCGAGGCTTCCGGCACCGACCAGAAAGGCTACGAAGAGCAGTTGGCCGGCATGAAAATGTTCTGGGAACCGGACGCCGCCGTGGCCTTCGCCAACAGCGACGAAGCCTTCCAGGCCATGGACGACGTCCGCCAGTTTTCCTTTAAACACGGCTTGCTGGGCGAAGGCGCCCCCAGCGCCGACTTTATCGGTATCGCTTTCCCCGGTGGCAAGGTGCTGGGCGACAAGGGCAACATCAAGCTGCGCTTTGACACCACCTACATGCAGATGGCCGACGACGGCGAACTGTAAGATTAATCCGCACAGGGAGGCCGGCCGTCACGTTTCGCTTGCGCGTGGCGGCCGCGTTGCCGATGAGACGAACAAAAGAAGACGCGGAAAAAACCCGCCGCAAAATCGTCGAAGTGGCTCTGCAGCTTTTCAGCAGCAACGGCTACACCAACACCACGCTGGCCAAGATCGCCACCGAGGCGGGCTTCAGCCGCGGGCCGATTTACTGGCATTTCAACAACAAGGACGAGCTGTTCGAGGAAGTGCTCTCGTTTTCGCAACAGCCGCTGGCCGATCTCATCAACCAGGCACGCGGTGAGCTGGAACATCCGTTAAGCGCCATTCATGAATTCGCGGAACAATGGCTGCGCCTGTTGGTGGATAACCGCTGGCACCGTCAGTCTTTCGAAATTCTGCTTAACAAAACCGAGCTTACCTCGACCATGGAGCGCACCCTCAAACGGGAACGCAAACTCACCCGCGACGTGGTCTCGGTACTCACCAACCTGGTCCAGCAGGCCCAGCAACAGCAGCTCATCAGCCCACGGCACGGCGCCGACGAGCTGGGGTTACTGTGCTACACCTATCTGATGGGCATCACCCAGACCTGGTTGTTCTCCCCTCGCCTGTTCAAGCTGGAACAGGAAATACCGTTCTTCCTCGACCGTCTCGATCGTTTGCTACAGGATTGATCCGGCATCACCGCCGTCGGCCTCGCACAACGGCAGCGCGGACGCCCCTGGCAACACCCACACCGGACTGGAGAACGCCACCGGACGACCACTGTCCGGGTCCAGAATGCGCAGAAAATAATAACGCTCCTGTTCGCCAACGGTGATCGTGGCGTTCCAGCTTGCGCCGGTACCGGTGGCGACCACCTGGTTGCCGTTGGTCACCAACGCCATCCGCCCGGTGAAATCCGCGCCACCACGGCTCAGTGACACGCGCAGCGGCAACCGCTGGCCTTCCGGTCGGCGCAGCCGGCTGCCCATGGGTTTGTCGTCCAGGCGCACCGTCATCCGCAGGTCGTTGTACCCCTGGGCCACCGCGTAGAAACGCCGCGCCGACAGCGCCTCTTTCAAATCCGCGGCGCCACGGGACCGGGCAATCAAAACCGTTTTCGGCAGGTCCGGGTCGCCCCATCGCTGGTCATGATGGTCTTCCGAGCCCACCGCGCCCAGGTGCCAGCCTTTATCCAGCGCGTACGCCAGCCAGCTGCCGCCGGGGCCACCGGAATCGTATTCCGAACCCTTGCCGAACACCTCCAGCCCCACCGCCCGTCGGTCCGCGCCAGGCACATAGCGGAAATCATTAAAGGTGTAAGCGGGGTCCCCGCCCAGCGGCTCGACGATCTGCTCAAGCGCGTCCTCACGCCCCGGATGATTAAACACCAGCAGGCTGTCGCCGCCGCCGCCGAACGCCGCCGGATAGCTGAACCATTGCCAGAACAACCCCATGGAAACCGCGTAGCCGGGACCGGTTTTGGCGTTGATGACGTTCTCGCCGAACAGCAGATTAATGTGCCCGAAGCGGTCCGAGGTCCATTCAAAACCACGGATGGCGGTAAAGCCGTCATCGCTGGCGGCGCGCGCCTGCTCCTCGGTGGCGGACCATTTACGGAACGAATCGAAAGGCGCGTCGTCATCGGCGATCAGGCATTCAAAGAAACGCTCGGAAAAACAATCGCCGTTAACGGAAAGCGGCAGGCGGGTGTTGTCCGAGTGGTCGGTGACGGCGGTGAAATCCAGGCCCAGCGACCGGGTCCGCTCGAACACCTCCACGGGCCGCGAGCTGATGGCACCGTCGGAATAGCCGGTGTGTTCGTGTATCGCGCCGATATAGTGCTCGAAGGTGCGCTCATCAAAGGCCGGCGTGCATTGGTTGGCGGGCTCCGCCTGGGGCAGGGTTTCCAGGACGTAAAGCGGGTCGGTCAGTTTGCCGAGAATAATCTCGCAGCCGCCGCCGGCCGGGTTGCGAAGACAGCCCTCAACACCTTCGTCGAGCCTGGCCAGGGCCGAGAACGGGCACGCCGGGCCGCGCGGGTCGTCAAGACAGGAGCCGATACCAGCCGGGTCCAGCAGTTCGCCCAGCACCGCCAGCGGGCAGCCGGCTTGCAACGGACTGATCAAGCACTGAAAGACACCCGGCGAGGCTTCCGCCCGGGGCGTCGCCTGCAGGGTCACCGTGCGGCTGGCCTCACGGTCGCCGTCGGACACCGTCACCACGAAGCCGAATACGGTGGCCTCATCGAGCAGTGGCAGGGTGACCTCGGCATCGCTGGTGTCGGCGTTGTCGATCGCCAGCGGCGGCGCGCCGTCGTCCCGTTGCGTCCAGCGGTATTGCAAAGCGTGAGTGTCCGGGTCCGAGGCCACCGCCAGCAGCCGTGCGGTTTCGCCGCCGCTGGCAACACCCGGGTCGGCATAGGCGTCGTCGATACGGGGGGCCGCGTTGGCCGGCGCCGACAGGATGGTGACAGTGATCCCATCGCTGGCGCGCCCGCCCTGATCGTCCACGGCGGACAGCGACAAGGCCACGTCCGTGGGCTCGGCCACCGGCGGCGCGGTAAAGGTCAGCTGTAACTGATTCTCGCCCTCCAGAGCCAGGTCCGGACCGCCGGGCGCCACCCGCCACAGCACGCTCACCACAGCGCCATCATCGCTGGCCGAACCGTTCAGCACCACGCGCTCACCACTGGTAACTGTAAGGTCCGCGCCGGCATCCACCTGCGGGAGAGGGTTGTTGAGAACATCCACCACCGTGACAGTGACCGTATCCTGGCCTACGGCGCCACTGGAATCCTCGGCCTCCAGCTCAAAAGTGAGCGCCATGTCGGCGTCAACTTGGGGCGCGATGATATTCAGAAGGTTCTGATCACTGGCGCCGTCGATGACGGCTTCGGGCCCGTCGATCTGCCGCCAGCTCAAGCGGCGCAGGGACCGGCCCGCGGGCACCGTCGCCGCGCCGTTGAGTTGCAGGGCCTCGCCTTCATCGACGCGCCGGTCCTGGCCGGCGTCCACGTGGGGCGCACCGCCGTCGTCGGCATCGATGGTCACCGTGCTCACGGCGTCGCTGGAGGCGCCGCCGTCATCGGTGACCCGCACCCGGACCCGGGCCTCGCCATCCGCCGCCGACATCGGCACCCGCACCGTCAGGCTGCGTGCCAGCTCCTCAACCACGGTCAGCGCCCCGTCCACGGTCCAGGTCACCGATACGATCCGCCCGTCGTCGTCCTCGGCGGTGAGTCGGAAGACCCCTTCGCCGCCGGCGGTGAGCCGGGCCGGGCCCTCCAATACCGCCCGTGGCGCCTGGTTCGAAGGCTCCGGCGGCGCCGGGTCACTGTCGGAGCTGCTCCCACCGCCGCCACAAGCCGCCAGCAACGCCGTGATAAGAATTACCGGCGCCATCCATCCGTTCATAAGGAACCCCCGTACCAAAACAAAAGCGGAGTATTCCTTGGCGGGATGACCGGGCCATGACAGCGCAACCGGGAAGCGCTACAGACGGACACAAAGTGCCGTTTCAGCAGCGAACGTCGTCTATCCGGCCTCTAAAGCGCGATAAAACGGCGCACAAAAAGAATCACGGCGCGGACCAGGGCGTGGCGCGGCGTTCAGGCGACGCCGGCCTCGGCGGGTCCGGTCGCGTCCGGGCGGATGCCGCCCACCCAGAGCGGATGCGGCGCGGCCTGACGAAGGCGGCCGGCGCGCAGGCGATCCACCAGGAACAGACTGGCGGCAATCGCCAGCAGCGCCCCGTTGACCAGCAAGCGGTCCGGATCCAGCCAGGAGGCGAAGCCCTCGATGGCACCCTGAAGCAGCGGCACCAGCACATAAAGCCCACCACACAGTGGCAGCCACAGCCGCGCCGTGGTTAACGGCGGCACCCGGAACGCGCTCAGCACCGCCACCAGCAAGGTGGCGACGAAGGCGGCTTTTTCCGCCACCACGGTGGTGCCGGGCCAGGGCGAGTACATCGCCAGCTTATTGGCCATGAACGACACCGCGATGCCGGCCATGACGCCGAAGGTGACCCCCAGGGTGAGGCGCAACATGATCGCCGCCGCCCGGCTCGGGCCCTGGCGGTCGGTGCGCCGCTCGCTCCACATGATGTTGCCGGAGACGAACAGCAAGCAGCCCAGCAGGCCCAGCACGAAATACAGCAGGCGCACGAACAGCCCGCCGTAGTCACCGAAATGCAGCGAATATACCGGCGACAACAGGAAATGGTTGAACGGGCGGGCGCCGGGGGCGGACACCGTCAGCAGCTCGGCGTTATCGGCGCGCATCACCACATGGGCGTGGTGGGCCACGTTGCCCGGTACGGAACCGCCCACATCGACCACCGCGTTTTCGTCCCCGTACTGCTGCAGTTCGAGCCAGCCTACTTCCAGTTCCGGGAGCTGCTCGCGGGCGGTGGCCAGGTACCGGTCCACCGGCGCCATGGTGGCGGCATTACCGCTCGCTTCCGGCGTCGGCCAGGCTTCCATGGCGTCGGTGGCGGCGCCCTGAAACTGAGGCCCGAACGCCAGCGCCCCGAAAACCAGGGTGAGCAGCGCGAAACAGCCCATGGCGGCGCCGGTGATCGCGAAAATCAGATGGAACGGGAAGCTGATCACGCCCACCAGGTTGTGCAGGTTTTTCCAGTAGCGGCGCAGGTTGCCCTGGTGCTTGAGCGCGAAGAATTCCTTCTTCAGTTTTGGCCAGTGGATCACCAGACCACCGATCAGCGCGGCGCCATACAGCACCGAGATCACGCCCATCAAGTACAGCCCCACCACCGGAATGCCGAGCCGGAAGTGCAACTCGTTGATAAAGCCGGCCAGTTCCGAGTGGGGCCGTTCGATCGCTTCCCCGGCATCATTGAAGTCGCTGGCGTGCTCGGTGTGCCAGACGGCGTCGCCGTCCACCGTTTCCTGCCAGATGGCGGCCGGCTCGTCACCGGGAATCAGGAACATCCAGTTGCCCGCCTCCGGATTCCTGGCGATGACGGTGTCCAGCAGCGCCTGCATACTGGTGTCGTTCGCCTCGCTGGTCCGCCAGGGCTCCTGCCAGTGGTGCAGCTCGTGGTGGAACATGTTGATGGCGCCGGCGAAGAACGCCACGAACAGCGCCAGCCCGGAAACAATCCCCACCCAGGCGTGCAGGTCGATCTGCCGTTTCATGGTGTCGACGCGCATCAGGCACCCCCGTAAAGCGTGGTGGTTTGCAATAGCAGCCAGGCCAGACCGTTAGCCACCAATAACGTCAGGCCGGCACGCCAGTGGCTGGACGCGACCCCGGCGAGCACGATCAACGCGGCCCAGAACACCAGGCAAAGCAACATCATCAGAACCAGCCAATCGTGCCAGTCCACCGGGATCACCACGGCCAACAGCCCGCACAGCATGGCCGCCAGCGGCAGCCCGAGCACGCCCCCCAGAAGCGCTCTCATACCGCCTCCCCGGAGGCGCCGCCACGCCGGCCAGAGGGTCGCCGGTAGCTGTCCGCCCGGTGGCCCACCAGCATCGGCGGCACCATGGCGCCCAAGGCAAACACCCAGCAGGCGGTGAAGAGCCCCACGCCCGGCCCCAGAAGCCAGCCCCAACCGGCGAAACCGCCCACCACCAGAATCACACCGGCGAGGCGGGCGGCGGCGGGCAACGGCTGCGCGAGCGCCCGTTGTTGGCGGTCGGACAAGTAGAGTAAGGCGGTACCGGTGAGTAGCACGGCGACAAGGAGGAACAGCATAGTGAACTCAAAGTGATCCTGATAACGATTCGCATTTATACCCGTGGAGTCGCAACGGGTCAATGCGCCATCGTCTTATCTCAGGGGCGTCACAAAGAGTTCATGGCATCCTGGGCGGCGGTCACGCGCTCCGCGCTCAGCGTCCGCCAGTCCAGGTGGTCCCGGCCGGGGACCCAGACATCGGTGAAGCGCGCGGCATCGGCCACGGCCATTTCCGCGCTCAGTAGCGGCACCTCGTGGAGATGCCCGTGCAACCCCCCCGCCCGGGACACCGCGTCCAACCAGCCCGCCGGACGCTGATGCAAACGCACGCCGGGAAGCGGGCAGCGCTCCACCGGTTCGCTGACGGCGCAGTCGAGCACCGCGTCCCGCTCGCGGCTGATGCCCTGGCGCCAAAGCGCGGAGCCGCCGACCACCACCAGGGAGGGAAAGGCGCGGCGTAGCGCCAGGCACAGATCCGCTTCGGCGGGCGTTTCCCCGCTGCCCAGGCGGATAAACACCGGTCGTGGCGGCGCCACCTGGCGAACCTGACCGCTTTCCAGCCAGCGCAGGGCCAGCGCCATGGCGCCCTGCTCGTCGCCGGGGACCTGCTGCTTTAAATCGGCCAGGGTGAACACCACCGGCAGACGGGTCTCAATGTTGTGGGGCGACGCGTTCATGAATCCACCACGCAGGGCTCGCCGCCATCCAGGCCGAACCAGCCACGCACCCGCAGAACCCGGGCCAGTGCCCAGCAGATCACCGCCACCCGGCCGGCGTTCTCGGCCAGGCAACGGCGGTGTTCGGACAGCCGTCGCACGCCCTCTTCCAGCCGCTGCTGACAAACTGCGCGGCGCGGGTCCGGGCGGCCCTGCTGGGCCAGCTGCAAGGTCAACAGGCGGCCTTGCAAATCTTCCATGTGGGCGACATAGGCCCGATCCACCACGCTGAAGCTGCTCAGCCGCTGTATACCGCCGCGATGGTGACGACGGCGCCCGGCCTGCTCGCGACGATCACGGCCCAACACACCACTCAACCGGTGGAGCACGCGCCACCACCAGGGCCGGCGGTCGGCGACCGACAAGTACCAGGCCCAGGCGTGCAGACGGACAATGTCGTGGCGCAGTTCGCGGACCCGCTGATGACGGCGACCACGGGCGCGGGGGCCGGCGCCGGAACGGTACACGGAGTAGTACTCGGAAAGGGCCCGGGCACGGCCGTGAAGCGCCTCGATGGCGAGCCGCAGCGGCGATTCAGACACCGCCTTTTGTCTCTCGGAAGCCATCGGATCACTCCTGATTAGCAGGCCGGGCGGCCCGCAATGTTCGCCCCTGATCAAGGATGGCAAAGGGCCATCCAATAAGCCTTCACTCTAGCCAGACAGGGGGGAGCACCAAAGACATAATGCGTCCCGTTTGGGTGAACGGATGTAGTCGAATGTATCTTTTCAGCCCGGGCTCGGCCGGCGTCCGGACATAAAAAAACCGCCGGGGGACCGGCGGTTTTTTTTAACGTTGGCGGAACCTTACTGGTTCTCGTCACCGTCCATGGCTTCGCCCATTTGGTCACCGGCTTCCTTGGTTTCATCCCAAGCGTCGCCCATTTCTTCACCGGCCTCTTCCATGGGGCCCTGATCTTCGGTGACGTCCTCAACGGCCTCGTCGACGTTTTCGCCGGCTTTTTCCATCGGGCCTTGCTGATCGCAACCGGCCAGACCCAGCAGGCCACCAAATACTACTACTAACAGTCCTTTACTGAACGTACGCATAGTCACTCCTCGACGTGTCGTGATCGTTGAGTGGCAATCTATCGTCCTGCTTCGCCGCTGAACAGGGGCCACCCCTTTGATTTTCCTCTATTTTACGTTCCCGGGGACCGGCCAAACAGGGCGCCGGGCGGCGTTGGGACGCCGCACCAACCCTGCTATGATCGATCAGCGCATGAGGAGCCGGGGATGAAACGACTGAGCCAACAACTGGGCGGGCTCGCCCAGCTACTAACAACAATGGGCGGAGAAGTCACACAGGTGGTGCAGGATATGCACGGCACCATCGCCAATCCATTCAAGATCCGGGGCGAAGGCTATACCGCCGCGCCCATCGTCTACGACCTGATCCGTTACGGGTTTCGCCAGGCCGGCAATCTGGCCGGATTCGCCAATCTGGCCGCCGACCCGGACCAGGAGCTGCGCGACAACCTGGACCTGCGCAGCGTGCTGAACGGCATCTTCGGGCAACTGCTGCACACCCAGGACAGCGACTACGCATTGCCAATGACGATGCTGCCCCAGGCGCCATCCCTGGAACGGGATACGCTGATCCTGTTCGTGCATGGGTTGTGCCTTAACGAAGGCTGCTGGAACAATCCGGCGGCCCGTGCCTTCAGCGGCTGGGCGGGCCCGAAACTGGACGCCCAGACCCGCACCCTGCGCTACAACACCGGCCTGCATATCTCGGAGAACGGTCGTGCACTGGCCGACCTGTTGGCGGGCATCGCCCTGCCCTCGCGAGTGATCCTGATCGGCCACAGCATGGGCGGCCTGGTGTCACGCAGCGCCCTGCACCAGGGCCGCGAGCGGGGCGACGCCTGGGTCGAGCGCATCAGCCACCTGGCGTGTCTCGGCGCACCCCATCAAGGGGCGGTGCTCGAGCGGGTCGGCAACCAGGCCAACCGGCTGCTGGGCGTCACCCCCTACTCCCGCCCGCTGATGCGCTTGGGCAATCTGCGCTCCGACGGCATCCGCGATCTGCGTTTCGGCTACGTGCTGGAGAAACAATGGCGGGACCGGCCGCTGGACGAGGCCCGGCCCAGCGGCAAAGTGCCGCTGGACCCGCACGTAAAACAGCTGTTCCTGGCCGGCTCACTCAGTGACGAAGGCACCGACAACCCGCTGGGTGACTGGCTGGTGCGGGTGGACAGCGCCCTCGCCGAGCGGCTCTACCCCGACGCCGACAATCTCAGCCGGCGGCTGTTCCACCGTATGGGCCATATGGCGATGCTCGAGGACCCGCGCACCTACGACAGCCTGCGGGAGTGGCTGACCGCCCCATGAGCGGCTGCCGCCTGTGCGGGCAACCCGGCGCCGAGCTGTTCGCCTCCGTGGAGGGGCGTCGCTATCTGCGGTGCCCGCGCTGCCACCTGACCTTCCTCGCCGCCACCCAGTTACCGGACCAAGCCGAAGAAAAAGCCCAGTACGACCTGCACCGCAATGAACCGGACGACCCCGGCTACCGGCGTTTTCTGGACCAGTTGGGCGCGCCGCTTTGCGAGCGCCTGGACGCCGGCGCCCGGGGCCTGGATTTCGGCTGCGGCCCGGGCCCGACCCTGGCACGCATGCTGGAAGAACGGGGCCACCCGATGCGCGTCTACGATCCGATTTACGCCCCGGACCCGGCGCCGCTGGACCAGCAATACGATTTCGTGACCTGTACCGAGGTGCTTGAACACCTGCACTGGCCGGAACGGGAGTGGCGGCGATTCGCGGAGCTGGTGAAACCGGGGGGCTGGCTGGGGGTGATGACCCGTTTTCTGACCGACGACGGGCATTTTCCGCGCTGGCACTACCGGCGCGACCCCACCCATGTGTGCTTCTGGCAGCCGGCCACGTTCCAGTGGCTGGCGAGGGATCAGGGCTGGGAACTGGTGATGGCGAACAATCCGGTGGCGCTCTTGCGTCGACGGTAACGCCCGCTTACCGGCGGAGGCAGGCTCAGCCGGCCACCGCCATGGCAATCAACGCCGCCAACAGGGCCAGCGGCACGATAATAAGCAGGCCGCGCAGCAGCCGACCTTTCAGGTAGGACCAATCCATAGTTACCCTCTCCAAGTGGGTTCGACTATAGACCGGCATTGACGCGTTCTTCATGAGGCGAACGTACTAGGCGTTCACATTTTACATTTCAGATTCCGCCAGGGTGGCGTCACGCATCCAGAATTGCATGGTCTTTTCGGTTTCCTCGCTGTCCCCCAGGTCTTTCCAGGGAAAACGGGCGGTGAGCGCCGGCTCCGGCCGGTACCCGCGCCCTCGCCAGAACGGCTCCAGCGAGCGGTAATCGGCGGGACGCCGAGGGTACGCCGGATCACGCACCACCGCGCAGAAGGCGGTCAGTGAATAGCCGAAGTCCTGGGCGTACAGCTCGCGCAGATCGAAGAACCGGTGGCCCACGCCCTCGCCACGGTACGCCGGCAGCAGCACCGACTCGCCGAAATAGAAGACCTGCTCGGGGGGCGGGCCGTGGCGCTCGAACGGCGCCACGAATTCCGGGTCGGCGTCACTCAGGGGCAGGCCGGTGGCGGCGCCGATCAGGCGGTTGTACTCCATCGCCAGCACCACCACGCTCTGCTTGGAACGGGCGTAGCGGTCCAGATAGTCCCGTTCGTACTCCGCGGAGCCGTCGTACAGGTAAGGGTAATCGCGAAAGATACGGATACGCAGCTCCGCGAGTTCGTCCAGCCACGGCTCCACGGCGATGCCGCTCACCGGTCGAATTTCCACTGCGGACATGGCGCCCTCCTTGTTGCTACCTCCCGATGCTAGAACACCAGCGCTATTCCAGCCAGCAACAAGACCACAAACAACACCTGGCGAAAGCGATGCTCGTCGACGCGATGATGAAGCAGTTCGCCCAGCACGATGCCCGCCAGCACCACCGGCGCCAGCGCGGCCAGCTTGGGCCACACCGGCTGCAACGCGCCCTGGGCGGCGTAGCCGAGGGTCAGCAAACCGTTAAGAGTGAACCAGACCATGATCAGCGTGGCGCGGAAGCGGCTCTTATCCAGGGCCACGCCGCTCAGCGCGTACACCAGCAGCGGCCCACCGGAGGCATACAGGCCATGGGTGACGCCGGCCAGCAGCATCCACACCCGGCCCCACCCCACACCATGGGGATTGGCCGGCGCCGGGCCATGGCGCAGACGCCAGAGTTCGCGAACACTGAACACCGCGATCAACACGCCGAACAGGGTTTGCAGCAACGTCTGCCCCAACCAGGGCCGCGCCAGATAACCGGCCAGGGTGCCCGCCGCCATCAACGGCAGAATGCCGCGCAACAGCAGGCGCCAGTGCACCAGCCGCCAATAGCGTAGCGACAGGTAGCCGCTGAGCAGCAGGTTGAGCGGCACCAGCACCGGCATCAGCGTATCCAGCGGCAACACCAGCGCCCCCAGGGACAGGGCGATGACAATGGAGCCGAAGCCGGTCATCGCCTCGGTGGTATAAGCGAGCAACACGAACAGGCCCAGTAACACCCACGGGGACAACAACGGTTCCAACATTCAGGATTCCAGCTCGACGGCGAAACGACGGCGCATCAGGCGATGATAGGTATTCGGCGCCAGCCGCCATAACAGGCTGGCGAACACCGTGAAGCGGTCCGGGAACAGCCGCTTTTCACCGCGCGCCAGCGCCTCCAGAATGCGCTCGGCCATCCAGTCGGCGCTGCGCACCTTGCCCACCGACGAGCGGGCGTGGGCGGCGGGCTTACCGTCGAAGCCGAGGGCGTTGGTTTCGATCGGCGTGGCCAGAAAGCTGGGGTACACCATCAACACCCGGATGCCCTGGTCCGCCACCTCGCCGCGCAGCACTTCGAAGAACTGGGTGAGCGCCGCCTTGGCGCTGCAATAGCCGGCGCGGCCGAGCACCGGCATCCAGCCGGCCATGGAGCCGATATTGATCACACAGCCGCCGCTCGCGCGCAGCAACGGCAGGCAGCCCAGGGTCAGCGCCACCGGCGCTTCCCAGTCCACCGCCATGACCTGACGGAACACCCTCATGTCGGTGCGCGCCGCCGGCGAACGGTGGGTGATGCCGGCGTTGTTGATCAGCACGTCCAGCCGGCCGCCGGCGGTGACCGCGTCGATCAAGCGGTCCAGCGCCGGGCCGTCGGTGAGGTCCAGGGCGAAATGGCGCACCCGATGCGCGTCCTTGGCGGCCAGCTCCGCGTGCTTTTCCACCAGGGCATCCGCGTCCCGGTCCACCAGAATCACACTGTGGCCGCGCACGAACGCCGCCTTCGCCAGGGACCAGCCCAGGCCGGAGGCGGCGCCGGTAATCAGCGTCGTGATCGGAGTGGTCATAACTGCCCCCTGGCCCGCGCCGCGTCGACGAACACGCGGAACGCCTGCTCGGAGGTCTTTTCCGGCCGGTAGCCGAATTCCTGCTTTAAGCGCCGGTTGCTGAGCACCGGACGGTAGCGGAGAAAATTGAGCTTGTCCGGCGTGTGCGGGGTCAGCCCCAACCGGTGCCCCAGCCACAGCGCCGCGCGCAATACACCCGCCGGCAACACCAGCCGCGGTTTACCAAGAATGTCGGCCACCTGGCGCACACTCAGCGCGCCGTCGCCGGCCAGGTTGTAGGCCCCCTCGGCGCCGGTCTCCACACCGCGCGCGATGGCGCCCACCACATCCCGGTCCCAGATGAATACGAACGGTGAATCGGAACCGGCGATGGCGAGAATACGCTTGCGCTCGAACAACGCGGTGATCTGGTTGCGGGTGCCCTCGCCAAGCACGGTGCCGGGGCGCAGGATCAACTGCCGCAACGCCGGATGGCGGCGCCGGTAGTCCGCCAGCATCTCCTCCACCAGACGTTTGTGGTCGGAATAGGCGAATTCCGGATTGCCGCGCAGCGGGTCCTGCTCATCCAGCCAGGCCGGGTTGTCCGGGTGATACCCGTAAGCGGCCCCGGAGCTGGTGACAATAAGCTGGCCGACACCGGCGCTCAGACAGGCATCGAGCACATTGCGGGTGCCGTTCACGTCGATGTCGTAATCCCGCGCCCGGTCGCCGGAATCCTCCAGCACCGCGGCCAGATGCACCACAGTGTCGATGCCTCTTTCGCGCAGCAAATCGCCCAGCGCCGGATCGCGGATATCCCCTTGCAGACATTCAAACGGCAGCGCCGGCGGCACCCGCACATCCAAACCCAGAACGCTGTGCCCATCGGCCAGCCGCTCGCCCAGCAGCCGTCCGATGTAGCCGCCGGCCCCGGTGATCAGTACCCGGCTCATACGCCCTCCCCGGCCCGCGGGTCGGCGGAGCGCGACCAGATCAGCGCCAGCGTCAGCCCGCTGACCAGATGCCACACGCCCCAGAAGCCGGCGATCAGGATCATCCCCGCGGCCTGCGGGAAGAAGGTGAACAGAATCGCCAGCCCCAGGCCGGAGTTCTGGATGCCCACCTCCATGGTCACCGCGCGCCGGTCGGCGCGATTCAGCCCCACCAGCAGCCCGGCCAGGGCGCCGACGGCCAGCGCCAGGGCATTCTGCCCGACCACCAGCGCGACGATGCGGTCCGCGTTGGCCAGGAACACATCCATATTCTTGCCGAACGCCAGCCCCACGAAGGCGAACAGCACCAGCAGCGTGATCACGCGCATGGGCTTCTGGGCACGGTCCGCGAAGCGTGGAAAGTGGTGGCCGGCGAGCATGCCCAGCACCAGCGGCAGCGCCAGCACCAGCGCCACCAACAGCAAAATGTTCCAGGGGTCGAGCGCGATCTCGGTGACCATCGCCCGGGTGTTGGGGTTGAGCCAGCCGTAAAGCGCGAAATTCAGTGGCGTCAGTACCGTGGCGGCCAGGCTCGACACCGCCGTCATGCTGACGGACACCGCCACGTTGGCCCGCGCCAGCCAGGTCATGATGTTGGAAAAGGTACCGCCCGGGCAGGACGCCACCAGAATCATGCCCAGCGCCAGCTCCGGCTCCACGTCCAGGAACCAGGTGATCACGCAGGTCAGTGCCGGCAGCAGCACGAACTGCGCCAGCAGCCCCGCCGCCGGCGCCTCCGGCTTGCGCAGCACGCGCCGGAAGTCCTCACCGCGCAGGGTCAGGGAGACACCGAACATCATCAGGGCAAGGATCACATTGAGAATGACCAGACTGCCGGTGCTGAAATCAATCGCGTTATCGGGGGACATAATGTCGCCTCCTGGTTATTGTTCTTGCAGCGCCCGGCGCTGGTTGGCCACCTCGGCCCGGTAGCTGTCCTTGTGCACGTAATAGGCCATGCGCGAGAGCTTCAGGTAGCGATAACCGCCGTCCAGGGTCTCGCCAGCGCGCTCGCGCTTGGTCGCTTCCAGCCGCGCGGCGGCGGCGGCGCCCTCGGCGCGGCGCTTCAAGTACAGCGCCACCAGCTCGGCCTGTTCGTTGCGGCCTTCCCAGCCGAGGCCGGCGGCTTCGATCATCCCCATCATGAACAGGTTGTCGTAGTGCGGGTGGAACACGTTCAGGTACAAGCGCGGCGCGTCGTCTTGCCAGTTGAGCAGGCTGCTGTCGATAAAGGGGTAATCCAGCTTGTAGCCGGTGGCGAGCAGAATCAGGTCGTAGTCGGCACGGCTGCCGTCGGTGAAGGTGACGGTGTGGCCCTGCATGTCGGCGATATCCGTGCGCGGGGTAATGTCCCCGTGGCCGAGATGATGCAGCACCAGGGAGTTGATCACCGGGTGCGCCTCGTAAAGCCGGTAATCCGGGTCCGGCAGACCGTAATCGCTGGGCCGGCCGATGATCATGCGGATCAGCCGGGCATCCAGCCATTGTTTCAGGCGGCGCGGCAGCTTGATCTTGCCGCCGATGGAATCCGACGGCCGGCCGCCGATGAACTTGGGCAGGAAGTAGTAACCCCGGCGCACCGACAGGTCCACGCTTTTGGCCTGGTGCACCGCGTCCACCGCCATGTCGCAGGCGGAGTTGCCGCAGCCGACGATCAGCACCCGCTTGTCGCGGAACAGGGACGGGTCCCGGTAATCGCGGGCGTGCAGTAATTCGCCGTCGAAGTGCCCGGGCAGCGCCGGCCGGTTGGGGGTGTGCAGGGTGCCGCTGGCGATCAGGACGCCGTCGAAGTAGCGGCTGCTCTGCTCACCGCTGTGCTCCACGGTAACCCGCCAGCCCTCGCCTTCGGGGACCACGGACAGCACCCGGGTATTGAACTGGTAATGCTCGTAGAGGCCGAAGTGCCGGGCGTAATCCTGGAAATAGCGCTTCAGTTCCGCGTGGTGCGGGTAGGTGGCCACCCGCTCGTCCATGGGGAACTCAAGGAACTCGGTCATCCGCTTCGAGGAAATCAGATGCGCGGTTTCGTACATGGTGCTGTGGGGGTTGTCGATATCCCACAAACCGCCCACGTCGCCGTTCAGTTCATAGCCGACGAAGGGCAAACCCTGTTTACTGAGGTTTCTTGCCGTGGCCAGGCCCATCGGGCCGGCACCGATCACTGCGTACATGGATAAAGCCTTATGCTTGTTATTATTTCAGTAGGGTTTAAGACCCTAACCGGGCGAGGTCGGCCCGGCACGGCTGATTCGCGACCCGAGTACGGTTAATTCAGGACCTTTCAATGAGCCACAGCCCCACCGTCACGGTGCACTTCTCGCAAGCCATCATGCAGGCCGCCCAGCGCCTGGGGTTGGCGTTGCCCTACGATCTGGTGGCGCGCCTGGACAGCCGCGAGCGGGTCGATCTGGCCAGCCAGGACCGGCTGTGGGAAGCGTTCTGCGAGGGCGCCGGCGACCCGCTGGTGGGCGTGGACCTGGGACTGGCGCTGCAGGTCGGGCATCTGGATACCGCCGGCATGATCCTGATGAGCTGCGAGACGCTGGAGGAAGCGGTGGAATCGCTGATCGATTACCACCCGATCGTCGGCGAGGGCGGGGCCTTTCAGGTGGTCCGCGACACAAACGTCTGCGAGGTGCGTTATCAGCCGGTCTACCAGACACGGCGGCCCACGCGTGTGGAAGCGGTGATGGCGAGCCTGCTCCATCTGACCCGCTGGAGCACCGGCGACGCCTTCCGGCCCGACCATCTGACACTGCGCCACGGCGCCCAGGATCAACCCGAGCGGTACCAGGAAAAACTGGGCTTGCCGGTGCATTTCAACCACCCCGACAACGCCCTGGTGTTTTCCGCCGACCAGCTCAAGCTGCCACTGATACACGCCAATCCGGCGCTATGCCGCCACCTGCGCGGCCTGGCCGACGAGCTGCTGGCACGCCTGGACAGCCAGTCCCTGGGCGCCCGGGTGAGCACCCTGATCCGTGACTATCCACGCTGGGGCAAGGAACGCATCGCTGAGCAATTAGGTATGAGCGGGCGCCATCTGATCCGCAAACTGGCGGACGAAGGCACCAGCTTCAAGCTGTTGCGGGATACGTTACTGCAGGATCTGGCGGAACAGGCCCTGGCCGGCGGCGTCCGCACCGGGCGGATCGCCGAGGACCTGGGTTTTTCCGATGAGAGCGCCTTCGCCAAGGCGTTCAAGCGTTGGACCGGCAGCACACCGGCCCGCTTCCGGGAGGCGCGCCCCGACTAAACGGCGGCCAACGCCTGTTCGATGTCGGCGAGGATGTCGTCGATGTGCTCGATGCCCACGGACAGACGCACCAGGTCGGCGCTGACCCCGGCGGTCTTAAGCTCCGCCTCGTCCAACTGCCGGTGGGTGGTGGTGGCCGGGTGACAGGCCAGCGACTTGGCATCGCCAATGTTCACCAGACGCTTGATCAGCAGCAACGCATCGATGAACCGGGCCCCCGCGTCGCGGCCGCCTTCAATGCCGAAGCTGAGAATCGACGCGGGCACGCCGCCGTCCATATAGCGCTGCGCCAGTTGATAGTCCTGGTCGCTGTCCAGGCCGGCGAAGTTTACCCAGGCCACTTTCTTGTGATCCCGCAGGTAGCGGGCCACCGCCAGGCCGTTCTCACAATGCCGCTCCATGCGCAGACCCAGGGTCTCGATGCCCTGGAGAATAAGAAAGGCGTTCATCGGCGACAGGGCGGCGCCCATGTTGCGCAACGGCACCACGCGGGCACGGCCGATAAACGCCGCCTCGCCCATGGCTTCCGAATAGATCACACCGTGATAGCTGGGGTCCGGCTCGTTGAATTGCGGGAAGCGGGGATTGTCCTTCCACGGAAAACGCCCGGAGTCGACAATGGCGCCGCCCACGGTGGTGCCGTGGCCGCCCATGTACTTGGTCAGCGAATGCACCACGATGTCCGCGCCGTGTTCGAACGGCCGGCACAGTGCCGGCGTGGCCACGGTGTTATCGACGATCAACGGCACGCCGGCGTCATGGGCCACCTTGGCCAACGCCGCCAGATCGACGATGTTGCCGGCCGGGTTGCCGATCGACTCACAGAATACCGCTTTGGTGTGCTCGTCGATGGCCGCGGCCATGGCCGCCATGTCGCGGCCGTCCGCCATGCGCACGTCGATGCCCATGGTCGGCAGGGTGTGGGCGAACAGGTTATAGGTGCCGCCGTAGAGCTGGCTCACCGAGACAATGTTGTCACCGGCGCGGGCCAGGGTCTGGATCGCCGCGGTGGTGGCGGCCATGCCCGAGGCCATCGCCAGGGCACCGATGCCGCCTTCCAACTGGGTGACACGCTCTTCAAGTACCGCGTTGGTCGGGTTCATGATGCGCGTGTAAATGTTGCCCGGTACTTTCAGGTCGAACAGGTCCGCACCGTGCTGGGTGTCATCGAAGTAGTAGCTGGTGGTCTGATAGATCGGCACCGCCACGGAGTGGGTTTCCGGATCGCCGGCAAACCCGCCGTGAATCGCTATGGTTTCTTTCTTCATGGTGTCCTCGCTGTTTCTCGTAAATATTCGACGGTTAGCGCAACGGCGGCTCGGGCCAGAAATCAAACTGGGCGGGCACGTCGTTCAGATCGGTATCAAACACCGGGTCGCGCTTTTCCAGGAAGGCGGTGAAGCCGTCCTTGCCGTCCCAGAACTCGTTGGCGCGGTAGATCATTCTCGACTCCACCGCGTGGGCCTGCATCGGGTGGTCAAAGGTAGGGTTACGCCACAGCATCTGTTTGGCCAGCGCCACCGACACCGGCGAGCTTTTGGCGATCAGCTTGCGGGCCAGCGCCAGGGCGGCGTCGAGCACCTCTTCCTTGCTGTGCAGGCTGCGGAACAGGCCCGCTTCCAGACCTTCTTCGGCGAGGAAGATATCGCCGGCGTAGACCCACTCCAAGGCTTTTTGCATGCCCACGGCGCGGGGCAGGAACCAGGTCGAACAGGCTTCCGGCGTCAGGCCACGTTGGGTGAAGACGAAACCGATCTTGGCGCCTTCGGCGGCAAGCCGGAAGTCCATCGGCAGAGTCATGGTGATGCCGACACCCACGGCGGCGCCGTTGAGCGCACCGATCACCGGCTTGCGGCAATTGAAAATCGCCAGGGACACTTCGCCGCCGGAATCACGGATGGTGCCCACCGGCGGCTCCTCGCCCTCGGCGTGGTCATAGCCGAACACGTGGCCGCCGTCCTCGGGCTGCATCTCCATGCCGGCGCAGAACGCGCGCCCGGCGCCGGTGACCACCACCGCCCGCACCTGGTTGTCGCGGTCCGCTTCACCGAACACGTGCACCAGCTCGTCCTTCATGCGAAGGGTGAAGGCGTTCATACGGTCGGGGCGATTCAGGGTGACGGTGAGAATATTATCCGCCAGCTCGGTGCGGATGTGCTGGTACTCCATGATAACTCCCGGTTTTTATTGATCGTGATGGCGGGGCTCTTCGAGATGCTCCACCTGGATGGGGAAGGCTCTAGCATAGCGGGAAGGCAGGGTATCGAACATGGCACGGAGGGTGCGATTGAGGTGGGGCTGATCGTAGAAGCCGGCGGCCAGCGCCAGATCCGTGAGGCTCATGCCATCGCGCCACAGGGTCAGCGCCCGCTGGCATTTAAGGTGCAGCTGAAAGCGCTTCAGATTGACACCCAGTTCTTCGCGGAAAAGGTGCCGGAAGCGGGATTCCGACAGCCCCACCGCCTCGGCCAGGGCAGCGCCGCCGAGACCGGCCGCATCGTCACCCCGACGCAGGGCCCGGCAGGCGAGCACCACACGCGGGTCCAGCGGGCGGGGTTCGCCGGCCTCCAGGGCGGCGCGGGCGGCCAGGGCCGCGGCGGCCGACGGCAACGCCGCCAGCTGGTTCAGACAGGTCCGGAAACGGGGATGGGCGGCCAGCGGGAAGGCGCCACCGGGGCCCTGCAACCGCAGCGCCCGCCAGGCGCGGTGGTCCGGGTCCAGGTGCAGCACCGCCACCGGGCCGTCGCTGTCCAGCGCCTGGTCCACATCCGGGGCCGCCCAGACCGCGTCCGCGGTGATCCAGTGGCCGGCCAGCTGCACGCGAATGGGCCGCGGGCCCAGGCTCACCAGCAGCGACGCCGCCACATGGCTGTGCGGCCGGTTATGCAGATGGGGCGCCAACATGCACCAGCCCCCTTCCCAGAGGAAAAGGGGCGAGCGGGGGCGCGCTTCAGTCTCCGCCACTCAGCGCCCGGTTCAGGACGGGCGACCGTGGCCCGGCGTACGGCTGAGGCCCAGCTTGTAAGCCAGCTCCAGGCTGACGAACACCGGCCCCACCAGCAAGAACACCAGGTCGTCGGTGAACGACGGTTTCTTGCCTTCCACCTTGTGGCCCCAGACCTGCACCGCCCAGGCCACCAGCCACAGCACCAGAGCGCTCCAGCCCAGTGACAGGGCGCTGCGGTCCACCAGCGTGACCACCGCGATGGACACCGCCAGCCAGCCCAGCATCAACAGGGACACACCCATCGAGAGCCGCAGGTAGAACGGCATGCACAGCACCGCCAGCAGGGTGCCGCCGTTGACCCAGTAGGCCGCGGCGCCTTCCAGGCCCAGCCACTGGCCGATGGGAATCAGCCAGAACAGCCCCAGCGTGGAGACAAAAATCGCCGGTACACAAAAAATGTGTACCCACTGATTCACCGGGTGGCGATGGCTGTCGCCGTAATCGTGTAGAAAAGTCGACAGATCACGCATGACAACACTCCTCTTGTTGTTTTAGGAAACACTAGCGATGCGGGCGCCGGCAAACTTGTATGTAGCGGCTGGCGACCCAGCGGCTGGCGTTCAGTCGCCGCGCCGGCTGTCGTTCAGCGCCTGCAGCACCGCCCTGCGGGTCAGCAGGCCCACCAGCCGGTCGCCGCTGTCCAGTACCGGGTAGATTTTCGGCTTCTGTTTCACCATCAGCCCGGCCACATCCACTACGGAATCGTCCTCGCGCACGGTGAGCGGCTGATCGTGCATCAGCTCTTCCACCCGCAGCGAGCCTTCCTGGTGATAGCTGGACACCAGCAAATGGCGCAGGCAGTCCTGTTCGGAGACGAAACCGATTACCCGGTGGTCGCCGTCGATCACCGGTAAACCGGTATAGCGCCCGTTCAACAGCGCCGCCACCACCGACGTCATTTCGGTACCCGCCACCAAAGAGGGCGGGTGCCGCACCATCAAATCCCTGACCACTAACGAAGCCATTTCCCAATCTCCCTGTCACCGCCGCGATCATCACGTCCGTACCCCGACTATACACCGTGGCGGCGCGGATGACGCCCGCTCACAGCGTCCCTACAATGGCGCGACACCATTAAAAAGGAACACACCATGGGGTTTTCGCGGCGGTACCGGCTTTATCTCGTCCTCGTGGCGTTATGGGTAACCGGTCCGGCACTCGCCGCCAGCGAGGCCCAATGCCAGCGCGAACAGGCCGCGCTGAATCAGTGGCGCGAAGGGAACGAACGGCTGGAGCAGCATCTCGAGCATCTGGACGCGGCGCTGGGCGGGGAACCGGTGGCGCCGGCGTCGCTCACCGATGCGCTGGGCGTCGCCCCCACCGGCGTCGCGCTGCCGGCGTCCCGGGTACCGGCCGCCGTGGTCCCCGGCTGCGACGCCCTGGCGCCGGCGTACAAAGCGGTGCGCGAACGAACCCTGCGGCTCACCGAACAACGCCGCGCCAAGCGGCTGGCCTGGTTTGAACTGACCGAGGCGCAGCGCCTCGCCCTGACCACCTGGCACGAGCTCTATCAGAACCTGGCCGGCGCCCCGGCCGAGGGCGGCTCCGACGATTATCTGCGCGAACGCCTGGCCGGCCTGCTTGCCCTGACACCGCTACTGCGCCGGGACCCGGCCACCGCCCTAACGGCTCTGGACCGGTTGGCCCGGCGCTCGGGCACCCCGCCCTGGCTGAGCGCGGCGGACCCGGCCCAGGAAATGCTCTGGCGCCGGCAAAGCGCGGAGGCGCAGCGCCAGGTGCTGGCTCTGCGGGCCAGTTTGTGGGACCAGGTCGGCAACCTGCCGGCGCTGGCGCAGCGCGGCGGGCCGGACGCCGCGCTCACGGTGATTGATCTGGAGACCGGGCTGGCCCTGGACCGGCTTTATCAGGCGTTTCAGCTGGCGTTCCAGGAAGGGCGCCTGAACGGCGAGATGCGCCGCTATCTGCCGTTGCTGAGCAACGCCCTGGCACTGCTGCTGGGCATCGCCCTGTTCGCGGTGCTGATCCATCTCAGCCGGCGGGGCAAGAGCGCCCTGCTGTCGTTGCACGCCCGCGTCATGGAAGCCAGCGGCGGACGCCGCTGGCTGTGGGCGCTGAGCCGTCTGGTGGCGGGCCTGGCGCCGCTGCTGCCGTGGCTGATCCCGTGGTTCGCCCTGGACCTGGCGGAACCGGCCCTGCAAGCGCCTTCCACCCGCTTGCTGCTGTGGCTGCTGCCGCTGGCCCGGCTGTATGTGGTGTTCGGCCTCACCTGGTTGATCGGCGAATGGCTGGTGCTGCGCGTGGCACAGGGCGCCGGCACCTATCTGAACGGCGAACAGGCAAACCAGGCCGGCGAACGGGCGCGCCGCGTGGCGGTCTGGCTGATGCTGCCCTGGGCCCTGTTCCTGGCGGTGGATCAATTGCTCGGCGGCGGCCTGCTGCACAGTCTCACCGCGCTGCTGCTGGGGCTGGCGCTGTACGCCGCCGTCGGCCGGCTGCTCCGGCAGCGCGACGAGGACTACCTGGTGTGCCTGCAGAGCATTCTGCCGTCACGCCTCGACCCCATGGCGGCCCGGCTGCTTGATAAGCGCCTGTTTTCCTGGACCGCGCCCTTGTTGCTGCCGGTGGCCCTGGTGTATTTCGTGTATCGCTACCTGGACCAGCTTCTGGCCAGCTCGGACTGGTACCTGCGCCTCAAGGCGCGCTGGTTCCGAATGCGCGCGCAAAGCGGCGACGAGGAAGAGAAACCCGACGACGACACCCAGCCCGCCCGGGCGTATCAGCAGTGGTTCGACGCCGGCCTGCCCGACGATGAACCGGCGCCCTTTATCGACACCGGGCTCACCGACGCCATGGAAAAAGCGATCCAACGCTGGCGCGAGGACAAAACCGACGAGAACACCCTGCTGGTGGCCGGCGAGAAAGGCAGCGGCAAAAGCATGGCGGCGCGGCGCCTGACCCGGGCCCTGGAAAAAAGCGACGACGGCCTGCGGGTGGTGTCGGTGGCCGTGCCGCCGAAGACACTGACCCCGGAAGAGGTCACGACGCTGATCGCCGAGGCCCTGGACGAGCCCCTTGAAGACGGCCCCGCCAGCCTGGTGAAGAACGACGAGCAGCGCCGCCCCACCCTGCTGGTACTGGACGAAGCGCAGAATTTTTTCCTCGCCCGGATCGGCGGCCTGGAAGGCTGGCGCACGCTGTTGCGTTTAACGAATGCGCGCCTGGATAACCTGTTCTGGCTGGTGCTGCTCAACAACCAGAGCTGGGCGTATCTGTGCAATGTGTTCGGCCGGGAGTACCAGTTCCGCAATGTGGTGCGGGTGAAGCGCTGGGGCCAGAGCGAGATTCGCTCCTTGATTCTGTCGCGGCATCACCTTTCCGGCCAGACCCTGCGTTACGACGAAGTCTTGTTATCGTCGCGGGGGCCCGAGGCGGGCAATGTGCGCAACGCCGAGCAGCGCTATTTCAGCCTGCTGTGGGACGCCTGCCGCGGTAACCCGATGGCGGCACTGCGGCTGTGGCTGAGCTCGGTGAAAGTCACCCGCCGCCAGGTGCTGGTGGGGCTGCCCGCCAAGCCACAGGGCGCCGCGGTGGAAAAGGCCGGCGAGAATCTATTGTTCGTGTACGCCGCCATCGCCACCCACGAGAACCTGTCCAGCGGTGAAATCGTGGCCGCCACCGACCTGCCGGAAAACGTGGTGCGTTACGCCTTGAAGGCGGGTTTCGACGCCGGCTTTATTCGCCAGAGCGACGACGGCCGGTATCGGATGGTGCCGCTCTGGTACCACACCGTGATCAACCATCTGACCAGGAAGAATCTGCTCCATGAATGAAAGCGGCGATATTGTCACGGACCTGGCGGTGGTGGTCGATCTGTTCAACGCCTACGCCATTCTTTTGCTGGTGGCCGGCGGTTTCTGTCTGTGGGCATTGAACTGGGGCATTCAGAAAGTCAGCGGCTCGCTGATGGACAAGGTCCCGGCGCGTCGCTTCCTGATCCTGCAGATCACCACGCTGGTCGGCTTTCTGATTTACACCCTGGGCACCGGCGCGCTGATTGTCGGGGTGCTCAACCCGCCCCGGGAATTCATGCTGGCGGCGGCCGGCTCCATCGCGGTGGCGCTGGGTTTCGCGCTCAAGGACGTGGCGACCTCGCTGGTGGCCGGCCTGTTGTTATTGTTCGACCGGCCGTTCCAGGTGGGCGACCGCATCAGCTTCGGTGACACTTACGGCGAGATCGTCGCCATCGGCCTGCGCGCGGTGCGCGTGCAAACCCTGGACGACAACCTGGTGACCATTCCCAACGCGCGCTTCATCACCGATGTGGTGGCGTCGGGGAACGCCGGCGAGCTGGACATGATGGTGGTGACCGACTTCCATGTGTCGGTGCAGGCGGATCTGGAACGGGTACGTGGCATTATCGAGGAAGTGATCGTCACCAGCCGCTATGCCTACCTGAAAAAACCGGTGACGTTCGCCATTGAAGAGGTGGAAATCGGCCACGCCCTGGCGGTGCGGTTCCGCTCCAAAGCGTATGTGCTGGACGTGCGCTACGAGAAAGCGTTTCAGAGCGATGTGGTGTTGCGGGTCACCGCGCTGTTCCGCGACCAGGGAATTCCCCGGCCACGGATACTGCGCGACTGAGCAGGGCGTTAGCGGGGCGGGGCCAGTTCAGGCCGGTCCAGCATCTCCGCCAACTGCGCCAGAGCGCGCTCGCGCACCGCGCGGCTGTCTTTCTTTTCCGGGTGGAACGACGGCTTGTAGTAGGCGGCGTAGGAGCGGCCCAGCCGGCGCAGCCAGCCGGGGCGGCCGAGCAGCCAGTTCAGACCGTTAGCCACCGAGCGCAGATCGCGCTTGTCGTCCATGCCCTGTCGCAGCTGGATGTAATGGAAAATGGTGAAGCCGATGAATTCCACCGTGGTCAGCGCCATCTCCGAAGTGCGCACCCAGTAGCTGCCTACCTGGTCGGCGTACACGTCGAAGGCCACGGCCTTGTGCTCGCTTTCCTCCACCGCGTGCCACAGCCACAGCGGCAGCATGCGCTCGTCCATGCCCTCCAGGAACTCCGGCTCCTCAAGCATCAGCTCGGCGAGCATGGCGGTGAAGTGCTCCAGGGCGCAGGTCTTGGCGAGCTGGCGTTCCGGCGAGAACTTCTTGGCCATCCACTTCATGCCCTCATGGACGTAATCGTGCACCTTTTGAGTGGGCACACCCTTGCTCTCCATGAAGGTGTTGAAGTGCTCGTGCTCGTTGCCGTGGTGCGCCTCCTGGCCGATAAACCCTTTCACGCGCTCGCGCAGTTCTGGGTCGGTGATCCGCTTCTGGTAGTGGCGCACCGAGCGCACGAAGAAGCGCTCCCCTTCCGGGAAGGTGCAGGATAACGCGGTCAGCAAAAGGGTCTTGAACTGATCGCCGGCGAACCAGTAGCGCGGCATGTCCGGGTCGAACTGGAAATCCATGCGCCGGGGCTGGATGTCGCTGCCGTTGGTGCGTTGAGAGGTACGGCGCGGCTGGTTCGGTGAAACCGGGGCTTTGGCGTTCATAGCAATTATCTTCCCTGTTGCGGTGATCGCCGGCTGAGCGACGATGCACGGGAACCTTGAGTAATGACCGTCAATATGGGCCAGCGCACCCCGGACACTCCAGGGCCGGTTGTGCCATTTTTTTATCCGTGCGTGGCCCGCCCGGAGACCGCAACAGCGGCGCATAAAAAAGGCCGGCGGGGAGCCGGCCAGTTGGGGAAGATCATGGCGCGGGTCGAGCCCGCGCCCGGGGGCACATCCTTTTGCCCCGGGTTGAGCATTACGGTGAGCGCGTAATGGGGTTCAGGCGGTGGCTTTGAGCCAGTCGCTCAGCTCGTCGGCGCCACCGATGCGCTGGCCTTCGATGTACACCTGCGGGGTGGTGCCGGCGCCGGTGACGGCGGCCAGGGTGCTGTAGCTCAGGCCACGGTTGCCCAGCTCGATTTCCTCGAACTTGTAGCCGGCGTCACGCAGCTCACGCTTGGCGCGGGTGCAGTGCGGGCAGCCCGGCTTGGTGAAGATCGTCACTCGCTGGGGCAAGGACGCTTCGCCGTTGATGTGCGTCAGCATGGTGTCGGCGTCGGACACTTCGAACGGGTCGCCGGGCTTCTCCGGCTCGATGAACATCTTTTCGATCACGCCATCTTTCACCAGCATGGAATAGCGCCAGCTGCGCGGGCCGAAGCCCAGGTCCTGCTTACCGACCAGCATGCCCATCTTTTCGCTGAACTCGCCGTTACCATCCGGGATAAAGCGGATGTTGTTGGCGTCCTGATCGCCGGCCCAGGCGTTCATCACAAAGCCGTCGTTCACGGACAGGCAGATAATTTCATCGATGCCGTTGGCTTTGAACACCGGTGCCAGTTCGTTGTAACGCGGCAGGTGTGTGGACGAACAGGTCGGTGTGAACGCGCCAGGCAGGGCGAACACCACCACGTTCTTGCCCGCGAACAGGTCCTTGGTAGTGACGTCTTTCCACTCATTGCCTTCGCGGGTGCGGAAGGTGACTTCAGGTACGTTCTGGCCTTCACGATTCTCCAACATTAATGACTTCCTCCTGTTCGGTGCATCGGAATGTGGCTGATTGATGCGGGCATGATAGGCACCGGGTCCCGATCAATAAAACGGATAGTCTCTATACGAAGAATAGCTCTTAGCTATTAATCGCCCAGGTGGGCGGACAGCATCCAGGCGGCCTTCTCGTGGATCTCAATACGCTCGCTGGCGATCGCCGCCGTACCCTCGTCCTCGTGGCTGGCGGCCAGCTTGAGCACCTTGTTGGCGCGCTCCGCCACGATGCGATGGTCGCCGGTGAGCGTTTTCAGCATTTCCGCCGCATCCGGGTCGCCTTCCGCGTCCTCCACCGAGGACAGACGGGCAAAGGCGGCGTAGCTGCCCGGAGCCTTGTCACCCAGGGCGCGAATGCGCTCGGCAATCTTGTCCACCGCCGTGGCCAGCTCGGTGTATTGCTCTTCGAACAAAAGATGCAGGCTGTGGAACATCGGACCGGTGACGTTCCAGTGGTAATTGTGGGTTTTCAAATAGAGGGTATAACTCTCGGCGAGCAGTTTGCTCAGCTCCTGGGAAACTTCTTTGCTGTGTTCAATCATGGTGCTCTCCTTTGCGATAGATGCCGGACTGAACTTTAACGCTTACTACGCTAAGCGCTTGTGTCCGGGACCGCGAACTCATTTTCTGTATACTCCTTATAGCTTGATGCAATACAAGCTGGAACGGCGACATCCAATATGCGCGAGGCTCCTCTATGACGGCACCTTCCACGTCCTCCGCGTCTTCGGCCGCTGAGCAGACGGACTATCCTCTGGTCGAAGAGGTGATCAACAGCCTTACCCACGCGATCGGCCTGCTGCTGAGCATCGCCGGCACCTCGGTGCTGGTGGCGTCGGCCAGCGTCCAGGGCGATCCCTGGAAGATCGTCTCGTTCAGTGTGTTCGGCGCCAGCCTGGCGTTGCTGTACGGCGCCAGCATGCTCTACCACGGCAGCCGCCGCCCGCACTGGCGGGCGGCCTACAAGATGCTGGACCACTGCGCCATTTTCGCGCTGATCGCGGGCACCTATACGCCGTTTCTGCTGGTCAACATGCGCGGCACGGTGGGCTGGACCCTGTTCGCTGTGATCTGGGGGCTGGCGTTCACCGGGATCATACTGAAGCTGCGGTTCGGTAACCGTTACAAGCTGGCGCGGGTGGGTATCTATCTGGCCATGGGCTGGCTGGTGATGTTCGCGTCCGGGGAATTAATCGACACGGTCAGCCCGCTGGGCTTCTGGCTGCTGCTCGCCGGCGGCATCACTTATACCGCCGGCGTGGTGTTTTATCTGGCCAACCGGATGCCGTACAACCACGCCATCTGGCACCTGTTCGTGGTGGGCGGCAGCGTGTGCCACTTCTTCGCGATTTACTACGCGGTCCTGCCGGCCTGAAGCGCTTTAGAGCAGCGCCTCGATGTCATCGGCGAGCTTTTCCGGCTTGTCTTTCGGCGCGTAGCGCTTCACCACATTGCCGTCACGGTCGATCAGAAACTTGGTGAAGTTCCATTTGATCGCCTCGGTGCCCAGCAGGCCCGGCGACTCCGATTTCAGAAACTTGAACACCGGATGGGCGTTCTCCCCGTTCACATCCACCTTCTCGAACATCGGAAACGACACACCGTAGTTCTTTTCGCAGAAAGCCCCGATCTCCGGCGCCTCGCCGGGCTCCTGGCGACCAAACTGGTTGCAGGGGAAACCGAGCACTTCCAGCCCGCGGTCGGAAAAGTTGGCGTACAACTTCTGTAGCCCTTCGTATTGCGGCGTGAAGCCGCACTTGCTGGCGGTGTTCACCACCAGTAAAACCTTGCCCTTGTAGTCGGAGAGGGGCTTTTCCTCGCCGTTGAGCGTGCGTGCCTTGTAGTCGAAAAGACTCATGGACCTTCTCCCTTATCGATGGAACGGCGTCCGTATCAAGGTGCCGGTGAGCAGCGCGTCCGCCAGGCCTCGCTCAAGGTCTGGTAGTCGAACACTTGCGCCGATCCGCCATTCAATGTCACGGAAACGGTACCGGCAACCCCATCATAGACCACCTGGGCGGTATTACCCGCATCGTCTTCCATGGCCAGGCCGCCTGAGACGATGTACTGGCTATCGCCGAACAGGAATAGCTCCGAATCATCGTCGTCGGGGATATCCACGATCAAAGGCTGGCTGGTTTCCACCTGAAAGCGCCCCGCCGGGCACTCGCCGCCCAGCGGCTCGCCGGAGGCATTCAACATGCGACGTCCGTAAACCCCTTGATAGTTTTCTTCCCGGTACCGGGACGCGGAGCGCTCATCGATCGCCTGGAACTGGAGCTGGAAGCGGTCGTCCGCGCCGCTACCGGTTTGCAGGTCGTAGCCGATGCCGCCGGTGCGTTGCCGGCTGACCTGATAGAGCCGGGTGTCGCCGCCGCCGTCGCCGAGGCGGCTGTCGGCGGCGCTGCCGCGCTCTACGCGGATGTGGCCGTCCCAATAGCGCGACCATTCAAAGCCACCGCTCTCGGTTTGCAGAGATACGTGGAAGGGGTCGTCCAGCCCGGTGCCGGAGCGTTCGTAGCCGACGAATACCTGAGCACTGCCCGGGTCGCCGCTGCCCTCGCCGCTCACCGGATAGGCAATGCGGCGCTCGCCGTCGGTGGTGGTCTGGGCGAAAGAAGTGGTGTTGTTGAGATCGCCTTCCTGGCAGTTCTGGTCGTCGGTGGCAACCATATCGAACAGCCCGCCGTTGTACGGCGACTGGACCGCCTCGTCGCGGCGAAACAGGAACTCGATGCGGCCGGCGTCGCCGCAGGCCTGGGTTTGCAACACCCGGCTGTCGGCCACGCCGCCGACCTCTCCGAAGAACGCCAGCCCGGAGAGCGTCAAACCCACGGTGTCCCCAAACGCCGAACCCGGCGCCAGCAGAGCGACGGTTTCCTCATCACTGAACTTGGCGGCGGGCAGTTTGCTGAGCGTGCGCGGCAGTTCGCCACCACCGCCGTCGCCGCCTCCGGGCGCCGAGCCCCCGCCGCCGCTTCCTCCACCGCCACCGCCGCAGGCGGTCAACAGGGCTGCCAGCAGAAGCATCGTGCCGGTTGCCGACACGCCTTGGTTACACCGGGTTGCTGTCATCGTCTTGCTCTCCTTGCGAGGGGGTGGTTTGGTCGTCGGATGCGACGCGCTGCAAGCTCAGATCCACTCGGCGCCATTGCCCGGGTTGCTGGCCCGGCTCGGGGACACGAACCTGGCCACCGTGGTTGATAACCCGCGCGGCGGCGGACTCAGTGAGCTGATCGGCCAGCAACGCGGCCACCAGGTCGGCACGGCGGCGCGCCAAGGATTGATTGGTTTCCTGGAGACCGGTCTGATCGGCGTCACCGTCGGCGAACCCGGTGATCTCCACCCGCACGTCCGGATTGTCACGGAGTCTGGCCGCCACGCGGCCCAGGGCGAGACGATCACGCAGCGACAAGCGGGTGTCGTTGAGCGAATAGAACAGACGGTGCCGTTCGCCCTCCGCCGGCAATGACCGCACCCGATCAAGACGGCCCTGCTCCACGCTCAGCACCACGCTGCGCGGCAGATCGTCGATCTCATTCACGTACACCGCCACGTACTCACCCCGCTCCGCGCGATCGCCTCTGTGAGCCAACAGGTAATGCTGCGCGCCGGTGTCGCCGACCACGCCGTCACCCAGCAGAAGCCGCCAACCCGGGGCGTCACCGCAGTCACCGCGATCGCATTGGTAGGCAATCCGGTAACCGGCGGCGCGCAGCCGATCGCGATAGTGAGCGACGATGCTGAGATCGCTGTCGGCACGGGGATGATCCAAGACAAACCGGCGTATCCGGCCACTGACCTCGATCTCGCCGCCGGAGGCGTAACCTTGCCGATGCTCTTCATCGATATAGCGCACCGGCGCGGTCTGCAGGGTTCTCGCGGCCTGAGTCTGGTAACGGCTGTCGATCACCGTTTCATGGTTGAAAAATGCAGGCGCCTGCAACGCCTGAGCGGTGCCCGCCAGGGCCAGAAAAGCCCATACGGGCCAGGTTCGCTTAAACATGCTCTACCTCAGATTTTGGCAACGAGTGTTTCCTTGGGGGTTACCCTGGCAGCGCACCGGCGTCTGCATACGCACCACCGCGTGGCTGGAAAGTGGGAAGTAATAGCCGCCTTGCGCGGCCTGCAGCAAACGGCAACGACGCCAATCACTGGAGTTCATCAGGCCGCTCAGATTGACCGTCTCCCAGATCAACTTGTTAATGCCCGGCACCTGCATTTCCTGACACCAGACGGTGCGGATCTTAAGAAGGTTGGCGTCCTGCACATTAATTTTGCGACCGCCCACATCCACCAGGGTGGTGGGGCGTTGCTCAAGATTGTCATTGGGGATTTCGTAGAGACGTTCGTCCCTTGCCACTTCGCGAAAATCCCCGTTATTGGGGCAGCCGCCGCGCCCGCAATCGCTGGTCAGCCCCCAGGCGGGCCGGGCCAACTCGCGGAATCCCTGCGCGGTGGGGGACACTACCTCCACCCTGGCGATAGGATGGGCGGCGTTGCCGTACAAGGCTTCCAGTGCGGTGCGCCGCGCCGTGTAAACCGCCAGGCTGGGTGTCTCACCGGGCACCACCGCGTACAGGGTGGGAACCATGCCGCGCACCAGCTCGCGTTTCATGTCACTGGTATAGGCGTGGTGAAGACTGCCCGCGCGGGCGGCCCGAAAGGTGGCGTCGTTCAGTGTCGCCTTGGCGCGGTACATCAGGCCGAGTTGAATAATCGCCAGCAACAGCGGCACGCCCCAGGCGAAGGTAATCAGCATCTCCGCCAAGGCTTGCCCGTTCTGAGCGCGCCGGCGCATTACCGGGCCTCCTCGCGGTCGCCGGTGAGCGCCTCCACCAGCCTCTCGCGCAACAGGGCAATACGGCGCTGGTCCGCGGGGTTATCGACGAACCGCTGCTCGGCGTCGGCTAGGGTGCGCAGGGATTGCCGTGTGCGTACCAGCGCCAGGTTGTACCAGGCGCGCGCCTGATCCGGATCCAGGTCCATGCAACGCTCATACATGGTGATGGCGGCGTCGAGCTGACCACTGCGCGCATAGATATTGCCGAGCCTGAACCAGCCCTGATAGAGATCCGGATTGTCGGCTACCAGCTCCCGGTAATAGGACTCTGCTTCGACGAACAAGCCTTCCTGGTAGGCGTTCTCCGCCAGCCGCAGGCGGTCGGCGCTGTCGTCGCCGCCGCTGGTGGTCGCGGTGGTCGAGCAGGCGCTAAGTGCCGCCACCAGCATCAGAAGACACAATCTGTACATGGCTGTTCTCCTTTATTCCCAAGGTGGCGGCGCCACCGGCGGGTAATTCGAGCACGGAACACGCGCGCCATACCGTGGCGATACGCCAGGGTTTCAAGCCAGTGCGCAGCCGCACCACCCGATCCCGGCCATCGATGAACACGGCGTCGATGGCGAAGCGCATAAAAAACATATGAATTGAGCGGCAACCGGGTATGAAAAGCCCCTCTCGTTCGCCGAGACCGGCGCGTCCGATGAGGCCGACCAACCGTCGTCGGTAACGGCTTGCCACCTCAATGTGGGCGTCGCGGCGCCGCCCTTCGACCAGCAGTATCACTGGAATACCTCCCACAACTTCATGGCGATGGGGAAGCCGATAATTAAAAAGGTGGTGGGAAAGATGAACGCGACCAAAGGAAAAATAAGTTTGACCGGTGCCTGCATGGCGAGCTTTTCGGCCAACTGAAAGCGTTCGGTACGGCGCTGGTCCGCCTGCCCTTTCAGCATCTCGCCGACACTGGCGCCGGTTCGCTCCGCCTGCACCACCGCATTAACGAAGGTTTGCACCGGATCGACGCCGACGCGCTCGGCCATCAGGCGCAACGCATCAAAGCGCCCCATGCCGGCACGGATATCGCGCATCACCTTGTTCAGTTCCACTTTCATGGGTCCGTCCGGGCCCTTGTCCACGGCGTGACGAATGGCGCCGGTGAAATTGGCACCGGCCTGGATGCTCATGGCCAGGTAATCGAGGAACACCGGCAATTGCCGCAGGATCTCCACCTTGCGCCGTTTGCGCTTCTCCCTCGCACTCAGGTAAGGCAAAGAAAAACCGAGCAGACCGGCGATGCCGGTCCACAGCCCGGCGGGATGGTCGAGCATCACCATGCACAGCCAGGCGCCAGCCATGAACAACAGCGCGGAGACAATCTGCAGGCCCAGGAACTGCTGCGCGTTCATCATGAAGCCCTGGCCGGACTGCGCCAGCAAGCGGTTGCCCCGGGCCACCTGCTCCACCCGCATCAAGCTGCCCAGGTAGTGCGCGAAGAACTCCACCAGCGGCCACACCAGACGTAACGCCAGCGGCAACGGGTCCATGAATTCGCGTTCGTCGCGTCGCACTTCGTGGCGAGCACGATTGAGCGCAAGGAACAACAGGATCAACGCCACCGGCAACAGGCTGACCGCGAAGATGGCGTAGAACGCTCCGGACTCAAACATCGATGGCCACTATCTTTCTAATGAACCAGAACCCGAGCAGCTCGAGCACCACGATCAACGCGCACACCGCCCAGCCAGCCATGGTGTTGAATAGCTTGCCCATGGCCTCCGGCTCGATCTGCGCGATGGCAAAGCCCACCGCCAGAGGCAGCAACGCCATTACATAGCCCTGGGCTTTACCCATGGCGGTGAGCGCTTTGATCTTGCCTTCGATCTCCAGCTTCCGGCGCAGGGTTTCGGCAAGACGGGCGAGGACATCGGCAAGGCTGCCACCCACCTCACGCGCGATTTTCATGCCGGCGGTGAGCATTCTCAGGTCTTCGCCGGGCATACGCTCGAGCATGTTGTCGAGGGCTTCGTTGAAATCAACGCCCATTTTCAGTTCACGCAGCAGCAAGCCGAATTCCTGGCGTATCGGACCAGACGATTCCTTGACCATAAGCTCCAACGCCGACTGCAGGTTGGAGCCGGCCCTCAGCATCGAGGCCACCGACGCCATACTGTCCGGCAACGCATAACTGAAGGTGCGTTCGCGGTGCGCCCGCAGCAAGGAGTAGACCACCTTGGGACAGGCCGCCAGCGCGGCCGCCGCCAGCACGCTGACCACCACATTGCCGGACAGCGCCCAAATCAAGAAGGCGGAGACCACCAGAATGCCGAGATTAAACGCGAACAATTTTTTCGGGTCGATAAAAATGAACAGATCTTTCAGATTGGCTTCGGCGCTTTCGCGAAAACGCTCTTCGTAACGCACCGCCGCCTGGGTGAACAGGCGATAGCCCATCAACGCGAACAGGAAGACGCTTATGGCCAGCAGAACGGCGAACAGGAAAATACTAAAACTCATTAGCCTCTTCCCGGCCACGGAACAGGTTCATGTCCACGTCGATATGACGTTCGCGCAGGGCCTCGACAAAATCAGGGATCGCGCCGGTGGCCATGAAGTCGCCGCGCACCCGGCCGTCCTGATCGTAGCCCTTTTGCTGAAAGCGGTAGATTTCGGAGAGTTGAATAACGCCGCCTTCCAGACCGGTGACCTCCGCGACACTGGTTACTTTACGGCTGCCGCATGCAAACCGAGTTTGCTGGACGATGATGTCCACCGCCGAGGCGATCTGCTCCCGAATCGCCTGCACCGGCAGCTCCATGCCGGACATCAGCACCAGCACTTCCATACGCGAGATGCAGTCCCGTGGTGAATTGGAGTGGATGGTGGTCAGGGAGCCGTCGTGGCCGGTGTTCATGGCCTGCAGCATGTCCAGTGCTTCGCCGCCCCGACATTCGCCCACCACGATACGGTCCGGGCGCATACGCAGACAGTTCCTAACCAGATCACGAATGCTGATCTCACCGCGGCCTTCCTGGTTAGCAGGCCGGGCTTCCAGAGAGACCAGGTTGGGCTGGTAAAGCCTCAGTTCCGCCGCATCCTCCACCGTGATGATCCGCTCACTGTCGGGGATAAAGTTGGAGAGCACATTCAACAAGGTGGTCTTACCGGACCCGGTACCGCCGGAGATCACCACGTTCTTGCGGTTACGGACGGCCAGCTCCAGGAACGCCACCATTTCCTCATTAAGCGACCCGAAGTCACGCATGCGCTCGGCGGTAAGACGTTCTTTCATGAACTTTCGGATGGTGATGTTCGGGCCCTTGAGCGCCAGCGGCGGAATCACCGCGTTGACCCGCGAGCCGTCCTTCAGGCGCGCATCCACCATCGGCGAGCTCTCATCGATGCGACGGCCCAGTGGCGCGACGATGCGTTCGATGGCGGAGATCACCGAGGTGTCGTCGGTGAAGGTGACCCGCGACCGGTGCAAACGTCCGGTGCGCTCGTAGTAAATCTCATCGCGGGCATTGACCATGATTTCGGAAATCCCGGCGTCGGCGAGAAGTGGCTCCAGCGGTCCCAGGCCCACGGCTTCAGCCAGCACTTGCCGGGCCAGTTCGTCCTGATCGATATCCGCGTCGATGCCATCCTGGTCGCGGATAATTTTATCAATCGCGGAGGCGGTGAAATTGCGCAGTTCCTGGTCGCTCATGTCGGCGACGTTGACGCGCCGCAGGTCCATATAATCCACCAGTGAACGGCGGATGCGTTCGCGCCAATGGGTCATGCGCGTCTCGTGCTCCGGGGAGTGCGGCGCCGCGCTCTCTTCGTAGGTTTTGGACGCGGGCGCTTCAACCGGCGTGTGGTCGTCGCCGCCGGCGGCCGGTTTAAGCTGCCCGGGCGTGCTCAACAACCGGCAATGCAGCCGGTAGTCGCTGATTTCCACCACATCTTCTTCGTCGAGGGGCCCGAACTCTTCAACCTTGCGACCGTTGACGCTGGTGCCGGTGCGGTGGCCCTGGTCGATGACATAAAGACCGTCCTCGCGACACTGCAATCGCGCGTGTTCTCCGGCCACTTTCCAGCCCGCCATCGGCACCAGGCTGCCTTTATCCTTGCCCAGCAGGCACTCGCCGTGCTCGGCGGTGTAGCTGCCGACCAAGGTGCCTTTCTTGGTTTTTACCAGAACACTGAACATTCCCTACTCCATCAGCAGCGAATCAATTTCCATATCCGCGCGGATCGATTCGACTTCTTCGCGTACGCGCTCCACCAACTTTTCGTTGGTCTCGTCCTGGGCGTCGACGATGCGCGGCGTGACCATAATCAACACTTCGCTTTCGTCGATGCGGTTTTCGGTGGAGCTGAACAGTTTGCCGAGAATGGGGATGTCGCCCAGGAACGGCACCTTCTGCGTCTGCTTGGAAAGATTGCCCGCCACCAGACCGGAAATGACAATGGTGTCCTGGTCTTTGACGTTGATGGTGGTGAGCGCCCGGCGCACCAGAACGCCGGGCACGCCATTCACCTGGGTGGCCAGATCGATGTTGCTGACCTCCGCTTCCACGGTGGCCTTGATGTCATCGCCGGATACCACCGGCAGAATGTTCAGAATGATGCCGTACTCACGGAAGTTGACGTCGATAAAGCCGTCCTGGTTGATCACCGGAATCGGGTAGTCGCCGCCGGAACGGAATTCCGCTTCTTCACCGCTGCGCGCCACCAGCCTCGGGGCCGAGAGTATGCGCGCGTCACCCACTTCCGCCAGGGCGTCGATGGACGAGCTGATCCCGGAGGTGATGCCGAAATACTGCAAGGTGTCGTAACTGTTGTAGTTGAAACTGGCCTGCTCGAGCGCGTCCGCGATTTCATCGGATATGCCATTCTCGGCGGCACTGTAGACGCCGAACACCGGGTTGGTGGTGGCCGCCGAGTGCACGCCATAGGCGGGGCCGGAGATCTGGTCGTCCCAGCGAATACCGAGGCGCTGCAGATCCTGACGGCCGATCTCTACGATCTTGACATCCATGCGCACCATCTCGGTGACCTCGAAGCCGTCACCGCGCACCATGTTGATGGCGTTGGGCATCTGTGACGCCAGGGTTTTCACGATCTCGAGAAACTGCTCTTCAACGCGGCCCTTGAACACCACGTACTTGCCGACCTTCTCCACTTCCAGCCCCTGGAACAGCTTCGCCAACTGCTTGGAAACACTCAGCTGCCGATCGACCGGCAACTTGGATACGGTGATTTCGAGCGTGTCCTTGCGACCGCCGCGTTTCCATACCGACACATTGGAGACCCCTTCCTCCACGCCGATCAGCAGTAATGAGCCGTCATCCAGCACCTTGTAGTTGAGGACGCCGGGGCTGCCCACCGCCACCCGTGTGATGCTACCGAGAGAAAATGAACGTGCTTCACCCGCGTACAGCTCCAGATAACGCGTTGCCGCCGAGGCGGTGGTCGAGTACAGGCTCGACAGCAACAGCGCCAGGACAATGCTATTTCTCATCAGTTTCACCCCCAGTCTCCGTAGCCCAAGCGTCGTCCGCCAATTGATAGACGCGGCCTTCGCTGGCGGTTTGTTTGTTCCAGTAGACACGCTCGCTGTCGTTGACCCGGTACAGGCCGCTTTTCAGCACGCCCTGGTCGGACTCGCCGCCGGCCAGAACCTCGACACCGGCCTGGCTTTGCGCCTGCCCGTAATTGGCGGCGCGCTCGTCATCGGGGTGGCGCAATAGAAAGGCGAGCTCGCCGCCGGAGCGGGCACGCAGCGTCTTGGCGACGTCTTCCACCGGCACTCCCACGGTTATTGATGAGTAGGCCTGTCCGGCGCCGCCGTCATAGCCGATATCCGCCATGGTCCGCGTGCCGGTGGCGAGCACGGTGACGTTGTCGAGCAGCTTCCGCATGTAGAACGCATCGTCGTCATCACTGATGCTCAGCAGATCAATGTGGTCACCGGCCTGTAAAAGGCCTTCCGCCGAGTCCAGCGGGCTGGCATCCACGGTGATCGCGCGCTCCCCGGGGCGAAGCAATTCCGAGAAAGTACCGATGCCCTGCATGCCGGCGATAAACGCGGAGATCAGGGCGGTGCCTTCCTTGACCGGAATTTTCAACCGCAGCCCGGAGACGGCGTCATACTGAGCGACGGTGACGGCGCCGGAAGGCACGAATTCACGCGGTATTTCGCGCACCGCCATGGTGCTGCCGTCCACCGGGTCACCGGGATACAGGTCCCGGGCGGCGACCACGATCTGAACCGGCTCTTTCTGTTTGGCCAGTTCACTGCGAATCGATGCCTCGCGGTTCTCAAGGTAGGTAAGCCCCAGCCAGCCGGCGAGCACCGCCAAACCGATAGCCACCACCAGCATGATGATTGCGGTATATTTCTTCATTCGATTATGAAAACCCCTAACCCGGGACCGACATGGCCCAAATGTACGATTCTTGATTCGCCTGGAACGCGGCCATCAAAAGACCTATGGCGCTTTCTCCGCCGAAAACAGGCGCGAACAAAGCGCCGATAACCAGCACCGCGCCAACCAGATACTCCGCGTAGGCCTGGCCTTTCTGTGCTGCTTTCATCGACGCACCTCCACCGTCATGACGCTGACCTCACGGCCTTGCCGTTTGATGACCACGTCCAGTTCCCGATCGTTCTTCGCGAACCCCAAACGAGCGCCGCGCCGGCTCTGGTCGAGATTCTTGCGAACGGCGGTCCAGTCGTGGCTGCGATAGTGGTTGAGATAGTAGTTGTAGTTACTGCCCACCGAATGCTGGTTGCGAACGATCACCGTGCGCGAAGTGCGCCCGGCGTCCTTGGCGGTGATATCGCTGATGATCTCGCTGCGCGGCAGCACCGGTACCCCTTCGCCCGGCGGCGCCGACGTGCGCAGTTCGCTGATCCGACTGACCCCCACCTGCGCATAGGCCGCCGCGCCGATGGCGGTGATCTGCACGGTGGTGTAGTAGTCGCCCTGCAAACTGCTCAGCACCCACCATTTGCCTTGTTTGACCGACTTGTGCTCGACACCCTGGCGATCCCAGGCGTCCTGATAGAAACGGCGCAACGCCTTACTGCCGGGTGGATAATCAAAGGTGAAGATGCGCATCGGCACACCGTTGAAGATCATTTCATCGGCGGCCCATTGCGGCTTAACGCCGTCCGGCGTCAGGGTGTCGGGCCAGTCCTCCGCGGTGACCGTGCCGGCACACATCAGCAGCAGAACAAAGATCCATTTCATGGCTACTCCAGACAGGCTTTCGGGGCGTCCATCTCGCCCGGCCGGTAGGCGGCGAGGCGCTGACAGGGCGCCACCTCCACGTCGACCTTCCCGGGCTTGAAATTGCGTGGGCTGAGATCGTCGAACACCGTGCCGACGATGCTTTGGATGGTGCTGACGGCGCCGTTATCGAGCAGCGAGGTCGGCACCATGCGGCGAATCGATTCGGTGGCGCGTTGCGGCGACGCGGCGTTCCAGGCGTCATCCATGATCACGTACCGGGTCTTCAGTGATAACTGCCCAACCGGCAGGTGATCCTGGTTCGCCCGAGCCAGAGCCACTTCCACGTCGGCGCGGCGATAGCCACTGACGTCCAGTTTGAGGACTTCCGCGACCTGGTCATTGAGTTCGCCGAGTGTGCCGCCCGCCGACAGCGCACTGGTGTTCAGCTGCACCCCGGGGTCGTTGTCGGCGGTATTGGCGAGCATCGGTTGCCGGCCTCGCTGCTGCGCGTAACGGGTATAGGCCATGGTGTCGAGCGGCTGGTTTCGCTGGCTGGTTTTGTCGTGCTCGGAATCCAACCGTGACTCGGCGCGGGCGAAAACCCGGTTACGCACTTCCCAGCCCAGCTCGGTGTCGCCTTTGGCATGGCCACCGTTGGCCTCCCAAACGGTCTTCTCCCAAGCCGCGTATCGCGACGCCTCCTGGGCGCGGAACTTCATGTCCCCGGTCTTGGCGAGAAACGTCAATCCGATAAACGCGGGCACCAGAATAAACACCGAGGCAACCAGAAACCCGGCCACTGACTGACCTTGCTGCCCGCATCTCATAAGCCCAGCTCACCCAGCGCGATCAGCCTTTCGGCACGGGTCAGCGCCGCCAGCGAGGGCTGCCAATAGGGGTTGTAAAGATTGCCGTACTCACGGCGTCCGTCGGCGCGGGGGAACAGGTCGTTGGGATAGTGGAATTCCACCCGCGCTTTGGATATCGACGCCATCCGGTCCTTGAGGAAGGAGCGCTGATCGCCGAACTTCATCCGCTTTTCCGCACCGGTGATGTCGGTGGCCGTCTCCACGCCCTGGGAGCCGGAGGGTTTGGTCAGGGTGATGATGATGCCCGGGCCCTTATTGAGAACGCCGTCTTTTTTCAGAGCGCTGAACCGACGCATGCCCCGATAGTTATGCATCACCCTGGAGGTTCGATATTCCGTGCCGGCGAGCCGGGAAGCGGTTCTATTGTCTTTCCAATAGCCCTCGTCGCGGTGGATACCATTCAGGTTGTACAGACGGCGCGTGTTGGACTGCGCACTCTGCGCCGCGCCCCAACCGATCGGGATTTCGCTATGGTCAATGCCGTCCCAGTGCAGTGTCCAGGTATGCACCGACAGGGTGTCCACGGCGGACCAGGTGTAATAGGGGCCCTCGCGCTGCCGGGTGCGGGCCAGCTCGGTGCCGCCGCGCTTGCGGATTTTCACTTCGAAAAGCCCGAACAGATCAATCACATCCAGATTGCCGTTTCGCTCGACGGTGAAATTGTCCCGGCTTTCGAGAAGGATGTTGCGGAATTCGTCGCTGCGCGCGCGTGCCTCTTGATCGGCCCGGCGACCGCGATAGCGATAGGCCCGGTCGGGGCTATACCTGCCGACCATGGCGGTATGAGCATTGGCGAAAGACGCCAGCGACGTCAGCGTGTAGGCGGTATCCACCTGCGGGTCGTTCTCTTCGACCACCTCTTCGAACACCTGCCTGGCAAGCGCCAACGTTTCCACGTGCGTAAAGTCCTGAAGACCGGAAATCAGCGCGATCACACCGTCGAGGCCGGTGACCGCCAACCGCATGGCCTGCTCAATCACCGTGGCGCTCTGGTCGAGCACTCTCTCGACCGCCGTCATCGCCTGGCCGAGATAGGGAATCCATTTGGTCACCAGGCTGATATTGCGGGTGGTGTTATGCAGCCAGCGTGTCCAGCTCACCAGGGTCACCGCTTGAGCCACCGCCACATGGTTGGCGATCATCGCGCGATTGCTATAGGCCTGGATATTGAGGTTGCGCGCTTCCACCGCCGCGACGCTATAAGCGGCCGCGTCCGCCGTGGATTGCAGCCGGGTTTTTTCGTTACTGATGTTATAGGCGTCGTAGACGAAATAGACCGCCGCGGCCACGGCGAACAACATCACCAGGACATACACGGTCATCTGCCCGGTCTGGTAACGGCGAGTCATGATTACCCCCAGCGGAACGAAAACGGTGTGCCCGCCACCACGGGCACACACCAACCCCTTACTTCTGGTTACCTTCGCCGTAGTTGCTAAGGTCCTTGGCGGAAGAGGCCTGCGTGGAGGCGTCGTTCGCCGAAGTTTGCGCTTGGCTGATTTCCTGATCGCTGTCCTGGCCGGACATTTCCTGGGCCAGACCCGCGGTCTGGTTGCGCAGGGTATCGCCGAACAACCGGTATACGCCGATGGCGGCCACGGCGATCAACGCGACGATGATGATGTACTCGGTCATACCCTGGCCAAGTTGACGGTTACGTAGTTTCATTTCCCCTCTCCTGATTGGATAAATAAGAATCGCCCGGTTAAAGGCGGCGTTTACTGCCCTGCCATTCCAAGGTAGGCGTCTTGCAATGCCGCCATGCCTTCACGAATCGCGGCTTCACCCTCGGGATAGTTGCCGTTGAACCAATCCAGACGGATGTCCGCGGCATCGATGTACCAGCGCGCATGGGCCCTCGCGGCGGCGCGCAGATACGCTGGCAGTTCTTGTTGGTAACGTTGCGCGGCCGCCTCGTCCGAAGGCCGGTTTTCCGCCACCAGCCGGGCCAGGCCCGGCACGTTTTGCTTGGCGTCGGCCTGCATCAACTCGGCCACGTTCAACAGATGTCGGTTACGATCCTCGTGCCCGGCGCTTACCCCTTCGCGGCCCGAACCGCCCTGATAGTCGCGGCGCTGTTCCATGTAACGCAGGCCGGCCTGTTGATGGAGATCGGCGCGCGCCTTGGCCATGGCCACGTTCAGATCGTGCAGGACCAGGCGGGTATCCTGGTGTTGAAAGGCATGGGCGGGGGCGCGAGGCGCTTCGGCGCAGGCGGTTTCGAAAAAGAAGCGATTGTTTTCCCGGTCGAACGCGACACGGCCGGCCTCGGGCATCTGCTCGGTGCCTTGCGGGCCTTCCAGCCAGCCGGCGTCCTTGGTGGGGCGAGCTTGCCAGTTGTATATCGGCAAGCCGTCAGCGGCCTCTTCAAAGGCTTCGCTGTCGTTGTTCCAGGCGAGATCCAGTTCCAGGCGGTCTACGGCGGCGTACACCGGCGATGCGTCGCCACCGCGCACGAGAAGAAAGTAATTACCGCCTCGCCCGCGCGCGGTGAGGTCCACCCGGGCCGGGCCGAGGCCGTTACAGCGTTGTTCAACCTGGTAGGTGCCGGAAAAACGCGGGGCAGAACCCGGTTCCGAGTCCACCGGAGAACCGGTGGTGTCATCGCCGCAGCCGCCTAGCCATAAAACGGCGATAAATAATGTCCAACCCCGACACATATCCATGTCCCCTCCTTTTGACGTTGGGGACCATAGATAAGATGTGAAATTCTTTCCATTACCAAACGATTACCCGTCCCCTTTTTTCTAACCAGTTCACAGAGGGCAATGCAAAAATCGGAACCAGTTCGCTTAAAACGAACGCGGGCGCCATTTGCTTACCGCGATAAAACACTGTGTTTATAGGCTTTTTATTCCAAGGGGACGTCAGTAGTTCGGTGTAGGAAAATCGCTATTGCTTAACTTTACTCACATACTTCCCGGTATTTTTTATTGTAGGCCTGCTCCGCATCGTCGTATTCCCCGGTGCTCATGGGGTGATCGGCGTCGCCGAGAGCCGCGCTTTGCGCCTTTTCCGAGACCGCGATCAACGCACTCAGCTCACTTTTCATGACCGGCGCTTGATCGCGCAGTTTGATCAACTTTTCTCGCGGACCCTCAAGGCCGCCGACACCGGCCATGGCCAGCTGTGTCTCGGAAACCGCTTTGCCGATGCGCACACAGGTGCCGCGATCCACGGCAGCGGCGTGGCTCATGCCACATAGCAGCACCAGCCCACAACCGGCGACAAATGTTTTCTTCATGATGTTCTCCTTAATCGTTAACCGGGTCAGTACCGGCGAGAACCATACCATCGCCGCCCGCGCCCGTCCTCGACAGCAGCCGGCCCCACCGCCAATGCCAAAAGGAAACGTGATCGGGTGCGCACAACAGGGCATTGCGTGCCGGCCGCCGTGGTTCCCGATCGGGCGCGGGATTACACTGAGCGCTGTTTTTTCATCGATAGGGACATGCCATGAACAAAACACGCTTGATACTGATCGCGGCATTGGCCGGGCTGGCGGGCGCTTCCTGGGGCGGCGACCTGGCCCCCGGCAAGTGGGAAGTGAAGCAGACCATGCAAGGGTCGGAATTACCGCCGGGCATGGATCGGGAGAAGACCCGCACCCGTTGCGTGACCGCCAAGGAGGCCACGGACATCGAGACGACCTTGCGGCAGGGCTGGCTGCGCAGCGGCTGTAACAATCCACGGACGGAGCACGACGGGGACACCCTCAGCTGGACCGCGCAATGCGACAGCGGCGGGCGCCCGATAGAGTCCAGCGGGTCGATGACGGTGCACGACGAGAAGCACTACAGCAGCGAGATCACCACCCGTGGCGAGGACAACACGCTGACGGTGAACGCAGAGGCCACCTGGGTGGGCCCCTGCGATAATAAGTAGGTTATTCGGCGTGCAGAGTATCGACGACGGCGCGCGCCGTGACTTCACTGGAGGGCGGGTTCTGGCCGGTCACCAGACGCCCGTCGGTCACCACCTGGGGCTCGAACTTGCCCTTATTGTGGATTTCCGCGCCCAGCTCCTGGAGACGGGTTTCCAGCAGGAAAGGCATCACCTCGTCGAGGCCCACTTCCCGTTCCTCTTCGTTGGTGAAGCAGCTCACACGGCGGTTCTTGACCAGCGGCACGCCATTTTCATCGCGCACCCCCACCAGGGCCGCCGGGCCATGACAGACCGCGCTGACCACGCCGCCCTGGGCCCAGGTACGCTCCAGCACGCCGGCCACCAACGGATTGTCCGGCATATCGAACATGGCGCCGTGGCCACCGGGCACGAACACGCCGACGAAGCCATCTTCCCAGATTTCCTCCAGGGGGCGGGTGTTCTCCAGCTCGGCGATGGCGTCCTTCCATTGCTCTTTCTGATCATCGTCCGGCACCGAACGGGGGTCGATCGGCACCTTGCCGCCGGTGGGGCTGGCGACACGCACCGGCACTTTGTTGTCGCGGAATATCTGGTAGGGAATCGCGAACTCTTCCAGCCACAGACCGGTCTGTTGCCCCTGACCCATCTGTGACGCGCTGGTCACCAGTATCAGAAGTGGCTTGTCCAAATTCATAGTGGCTCCTTGTCGGTAATCCTGTCGCTTGATGCCGCTGCCGGCGAGAGAGGCCGCCTTTGGCCAGATTCCGCTTGACGCTGACAGACGCGGCATCAAGATGTGATGAACTTTATTCGCCGCTCCTGACAGCGTGGGGGCGGCCTTCCCCATTTCAACAACCGGCGCCCGGACGGATACGCAAACCATGAACTGGGAACAACTGCTCAACAAGGACCGCCTGGGGCACCGCGACGCCAAGGATGAAACCGGTCGCACCGCCTTTTTGCGGGACCACGACAAGATTATCTTCTCCGGCGCCTTCCGGCGTCTGGCGCGCAAGACCCAGGTGCACCCGCTGGCGACCAACGACCATGTGCACAACCGGCTCACCCACTCCCTGGAGGTGTCCTGCGTGGGGCGCACGCTGGGGATTCGCGTCGGCGAACGCCTGCACGCCCTCGGCCACCTGCCGGAGGCCGCCGGCGCCACCGACCTGGGCGACATCGTGCAGTCGGCCTGCCTGGCCCACGACATCGGCAACCCGCCGTTCGGCCACACCGGCGAACGGGCGATCCGCGCCTGGTTCCAGGAGCGCGGCCAGCGCTACCTGGATCTGCTCACGCCGGAGCAGCAGTCCGACCTGATCTACTTCGAGGGCAACGCCCAGGGTTTCCGCATTCTCACCAAGAGCGAATACCATCAGTACGATGACGGCATGCGCCTGACCTACGCCACCCTGGCCACCTTCCTGAAGTACCCGTGGCTGTCGTCCCGCGCCGCTGAAGGCGGCCTCAAGCCGGGCAAGTACAGCGCCTTTCTGTCCGAGGCCGACGCCTTTCAGGAGGTGTGCGCGGCCACCGGGCTCCGGGAGCTGGCGCCGGGCCGCCATTGCCGCCACCCGCTTGCCTACCTGATGGAGGCGGCGGACGACTTCTGCTACGCCATCATCGACCTGGAGGACGGGCTGGAGATGGATCTGCTGCACTGGGACGAGGTCTATGCCCTGCTGCAGCCCGCCCTGCCGGACAACAACGAAGTGCGCCGCCTGGTCCATTCCGAGCTGCGCGACGGCCGCAAAGCGGCGCTGCTGCGCGGCAAGATCATAGAGCGCTTTATCGAGGCCGGGGTCGAGGCCTTCGTCGCCAACCATGAGGCCCTGCTGGCCGGCGACATGGAAGGCGACCTGCTGCACCATTGCGAGCCGGCGGTGTACGACGTGGTGGAAAACGCCAAGCAACTGGCGCGCGGCAAGGTGTTCGAGCACCCGCGCAAGATCGAACTGGAGATTGGCGCCTTTGAAGTGATGGGCGCCCTGCTGGACGGCCTGATCGAGGCATCGCTGTCCCACGCCCGCGGCGCCACGCGCAACTACCGGCACGAGCGCATCATCGACCTGATCGGCCGCCACAGCTTCCCGGACGGCCTGGCGGACATGGACGAACAGGAACGGCTTTACCAGTGCATCATGCGGGCGCTGGATTTTCTCGCCGGCATGACCGACAACTACGCCACCTATCTGGCCAAGCAGTTCTCCGGCATGGCGGAAACCCGCTACTAGAGGCGGAACAGCGGACGGCGCCGCCAGTCACCGTGGTGCAGGGCCCGGCCCGCCGGTGCGCTGGCGCGCAAATACACCCAGGCGCGCCCCCAGGGCGTGTCGATCAGGCGACGCTGGTACTCGCTGGGGTAGACCTCAAGCACGTCCAGGCGCTGCAGGATCAGGCGGCTGATCCGGTAGACCTCTCCGCTCACGGCCGTGCGGCCCGCCGGTGACAGCACCGGGTAGGGCCCCAGATCGGTCAACCGGAACAGCGGCGGCGTGGTCCATTCGCCCAGGTACGAAGCGTCCGCCAGCCAGCGATGGTTGCTTTCCCCGGCCAGCAGGGTGCCGTAGACGAACACTCTCAAGTAGGCGTCCCCACCAGTGGCGGCGTCGTAATTCGCGGTGTCGGCATTTTGCGGTCGGTTGTCCAATCGTTACGTTAACGTGGCGGTAATCCCGGTGCGCCTTATTTTGTGACATAGTTGGCGGAGGGGAACAAGGATACATCGGGGGTTTCATGGAAGGTTCGACCAGGCTTCCTTATTCCGGGGCAAGCCATCAGGCACTTCTGGATACGCTCTACGCCACGACCAGGGACCAGTCGCTGTGGGACGATTTCCTCCATCAGCTGGTCACCGTCAGCCAATCCCGGTCGGCCCGTCTGCTGGTGCTCGACCAGGCGGCGGAGACCGTGCGCTCCAGCACCAAGATCAACATCGACGACCGCGCCCACCAGAACTATGTGGATTATTTCGTCAACACCTGCCCGTGGCGACCGGAGCTGCGGGAAAAGCCCGCCGGCCGCCTTTACTCCACCTATCTGGATTTTTCCTGCCGCCAACGCCGTTTCTACAAGACCGAATTCTATAACGACTGGGCCCGTGGTCTGGATATTCACCATGGCGTCTGCGGCACGGTCTATCAAACCGATGAGTACACCATCCAGCTACTGGTGCAGCGCACCGGCGGCCAAGGCCCCTACGAAGCCCAGGACACCGCTTGGTTTAATGAACTGGTGCCCCATGTACGCCGGGCCATCGACCTCACCCGCCACCTGCACCAGTTGGAATGGGGTGGCCGTGGCGGGCGGCTGGCGGGCCACCGGCCGTTCGCGGTGCTCGGCAAGGGCGGCCGGGTGGCGTTTCTTTGCGACCGGGCGCAGGCACTGATCGCCGGCGACGACGATCTGCTCTATCGGCACGGGCGCCTGACGCCGAAGCGGCAAGGCCCACGGGAGCGGTTCCTGGCCCTGGTGGATAACGTGGTCGCCGGCGCCGGCCGGGACTGGCGCCACCCCGGAGGCACCGTGTCCCTGCCGCGCCGGGACGGCGGCCGGCTGGTCTGCATGGTGAGCCCGTTGGCGCCGGCCGCCAGCGGTACCCTGCTGGCTTCGCAAGGCCGCGCGCTGGTGTACTTCCACGCGCCGGAATACGAGGGCGCGGTGGATGAACAGCGGATCGCCGAGCTGTTCGACCTGACTCCGGCGGAAGCCCGCGTGGCCGCCGCGATCGCCGAAGGCAGCGACCTCAAGACCTTGGCGGCGCGCCTGTCCTTGTCGGTGGAGACGGTGCGCGTGCAGTTAAAATCGGTGTTCCGGAAAACGGGCACCCGCCGGCAGAACGAGCTGGCGGCACGCATTCTTCTTTCACCGGCCCTGCGCCCCAGGGAAGTGCCCCCGATCAAACTGTAGCGACGCATCAATAAGAGACTGTCGCTTAGCCGCAATGCTCATGGGCGAGGCGGTTACGGCGTCGCGTATGGGCAACGATATCGGGATAATCAGCGAGCAGTTCAGCCGGCGACCGAGCAGGCAGGGCGCAGTCACGGCAGGCCAACAGACCGCGCTTTTCGACCACGAAGCGGTCACGCGGCTGAAAAGGTCCGGTCACGGTCTGGCGATTTTCATCCTCCAGCCCCTCCGGGGCGGCGCCCCAGAATTCGCCCGTAATGCGGCCCGGCTCGACCTGATAGTGCACCAACCCGATACCCACGAATTGAGACGCTGACCAATCCTGCGGCGCCTCATCGAACAGACGCACGGACTCGCCGCCGGTACCCGCCATCACCTGTACATAGCCGAAAGGAGAGCGGAACCCGTAGGCCATACGGTGGGAGCGCTGATAGACATGGTCGTGCCCGACCAGCAGCAGATCCACGCCATAACGCAAAAGAATATTCTCTTGCAGCGTGACCAAAGCAAAATTGGCCGGACTCCGGCCAAGTTGGTCGGTCCAGATCGGGTAATGCTGCACCAGAACGATAAAGTCGATCTCGCCCCGCAACCGCCGTAGAGCCGCTTTTGAAAGATCAATCTCGAGATTAACGAGCTCTTCGGCAAGGGAGAAATCATCGATCAGGGCGCCGGCGCTACTGACGAAGAAATGCACCCGGTTAACGTCAAACGAATAGTAGGTGCTTCCCGGATTGTCATTAAGATTATTCAGCAGCGGATCAGGGTGGGTGAGCCGGCTTTTAAATGCCTTGCCGGAACTGAGGCCGTCGCCATCCTTGGCCTCGTGGTTGCCCGCCGCCGCCATGGTAACGGTGCTGGCCAGTAGGGGCTCGGCAAGATCGAACCACTGGTCCCAGATTGGCTGTTCTCCATTCGCATACGACAGGTCACCGGCCAGCAAGAGAAGGTCGCTGGGGTGTTTGAGGCTCTCATCGACCACGCGCTTGGCCCGCTCACTGATACCGTGGTCACCGAAATGCGTGAACGACCAGCGCTGCGTGTCGATGGGTGCCAGCCAATAGACACGGGACCAGCCCCCTTCCGGAGACCCGACGCGGTAGCGAAACGGTCTGCGCGGGTCCAGAGCCGGCGCCATCGCGCGGTGCGTCAGCGCCTCCACACCGAAGGTGGGCTCCGAACGCGCGTATACCCATTTCAGGAAAGGGCGGCTCTGCACGCTTTGCGGGTCCCAGTCCGCTTCCGGCTGGTCGTATTCCAAACGCTGAGCCGGCGCTTCCTTGCCGTCGCTGAACCAGGTCACGGAGCGCGTCCGCCGGGTGCTGTCCTCCAGGCTCACATGCAGACCACGCGGCGGATGGCTGTCCGGCTGTGGTGTGGGTGGCTGCGTCGGCGGCTGCGGGTCCGGATCCGGATCCGGATCCGGGTTGGACGGGGCCGGCTCATTGGGTGCCGGTGTCACCGTATCGTTTCCGCCGCCGCCACCGCACCCGGACAGCACCACAGCGGTGCCGGCCATACCCAGCAAAAACAGCCGCCGGCCGTTACTGACCAAACCCGGCTCTTGCCCATCGGTCGTCTTGCCCATCAAACCGCCCTCCGCGAATCAAACAGAGAGCATGGCCGGCAAAGATGTCGGCGCGCTTAAACCGATTCGTCCGGGCTTAGCGATTTTGTGAGTATTTCGTGAAGACGCGTAACCCGCCGCTCAGTCAATCAGCGGCAGACGATGTTCCAGGGTGGCGGCCCGAACCGCGTCGGGAATGCGGATTTCCGTGGCCAGGGGCAGGTGGTCGGAAAGCAGGCAGTCGGTGAGCACCCGGCTATGGCTGACCTGCAGCTCGGGGGACGCCAGAATATGGTCGATGTGCCGGTCCGGGGCCCAGCTCGGGAAGGTGTTCAGATCACCCTCCACGGCCCGCAGGCCAAGCTCCGCCAGCGGCGAATGCCCCAGGTGTTCCAGCCGGCAGTTAAAATCACCCACCACCACAGCGTACCGGAACGGCGATAGCAGCCGCGTGATGTAGGCCAACTGGGTGTTGCGCATTTTCTCGCCCAACGCCAGATGCACCACCGCCAGCACCAGCGGCTCCACCGGGTGGCCGAACTTGACCAGAATCACGCCGCGCCCGGGCAGACCGGGCAGGATATGGTCCTCCACGGCATAGGGCGTCAGCCGGCTCAGAAAGCCGTTGCTGAACTGGCCCAGACGGCCCAGGTTACGGTTGAGTTGCTGATGCCAGAAGGGGAAATCGGCCAGCGACGCCAGATGGACCAGTTGATTCACATTGCGTGAACGCAAACTACCACCATCCACTTCCTGCAGGCCGACCACATCGAAATGGCGGATCACATCGGCGATCTGCTCGATGGTCTCCACACTGCGCGGGTGCGCCACCAGGTGCTTCCAGCTGCCGGTGAAGTACTCCCGGAACCGGCTGGTGCCGATGCCCGCCTGGATATTGAAGCTGAGCAGCCGGAGAGTGTCGTCCGGCAGGGTAATCTCGCGCACCCGGCGGGTGCGGCGGTGACCTTCGCGGGCGAAGGAAAACCCGGCGGGCCGGGTTTTCCAGGACTGGTACGCGGTTCGCGCGCGCTCCAACAGCATTCCGTTTGAACTCCCGAAAGGGCTAGCGGCGCTCTTTCTCCACCAGGAAGTCGATCACGTCGAACATTTCCTGATTGTTACGCAGGCCGTCACGAAGAATCAGATACTTCCCGTTGACCACGAAAGACGGCACGCCGCGGATCTGGTAGTCGCGGGCCAGCGCATCGGTCTGACGCAGCTTGGTGGACACCCCGAACGAGCTGTAGAGCTGGTTGAATTCGTCCTCTTCCACGCCGTACTTCTGGAAGAAGTCCGCCAGCGCGGTGGGGGTGAACAGCGGCTCCCGGTGCTTGTGAATCGCATCGAACAGGGGCTTGTGAACTTCATCCACCTTATCGAGGATATCGGCCACGTAGTAGGCGCGGGCCAGGGGCTCCGCGTTACGCAGGAAGGTGACCGGCGAGCGCACGTAATTCACGTAGTCGGGCTTGTCTTTGAGCCAGTCCTCGACAATCGGCTCCAGGCTGAAGCAATGCGGACAGATGTAGGAAAAGAACTCGCGCACTTCCACCTTGTCGGGGTCGTCCACGTTGCCCGGCGCGTCCAGCACCTTGTAGTGGGTCCCTTCCGCGTAGCGGGCGTGTTCGCCGCCGGACTGCTGTGCCCAGGCCACCGTCGTGAGTGTAAGGCCGAGCAGCAGCGCCATGACCGTTCGCAACATGAGGTTCTCCTTGTTGTTGGCTGTTCCACTTGAATCGTCGCAGATAGGACCGTGGCAAAGCGAAAATGCTCCCCGCCAGCGGACCTTTTCACGAAAGTTGCATTATTACCGCATTGGCGCCGTTTTGCCCATGAACGGCGGCCACAAAAAAGGCAGCCCGAGGCTGCCTTTTGCTTGCGCACCGTTCAACAGCGGCGCTTATTCGCTGTCGCGCTCCGGTGCGGAGAGACCGGCTACGAAGCTGGACACCGCCTGGATCTGAGCGTCGCTCATCTTCGCCGCCAGGGTGCGCATCATCGCCTGCGGGTCGTTGTCACGCTTGGCCATGTCGCCGATGTCCTCGCGACCGACGGCGCGGAACGCCCTCAGCTGGCTTTCCGTGTAGGCGGGCTGCTGGCCGGCCAGCGCCGGGAAGCCGGCGGCGTCGACGCCCTGACCGGCGGGGCCGTGGCAGCCGGCGCAGGCGGGAATGCCCTTCTCCACGTCACCGCCCCGGTAGATACGCTCGCCCATTTCCACCAGATCCGCCTTCACCTGGCCGGTCTGCACGGTCTGCTCCGCGTAGAAGGCGGCCAGATCCTGCATGTCCTGCTCGCTGAGGTTAGCGGCCTGGCCCTGCATGATGGCGTTCTCACGCTCACCGGATTTGAAGGCTTTAAGCTGCTTGATCAGATAGGGCTCGCCCTGCCCCGCCAGACTCGGATACTGGCCGGAGGGGGAATTGCCGTCCGGACCGTGGCAGGCCGCGCATACCTGGG
>DGNT01000224.1 GCA_002389055.1 Alcanivorax sp. UBA4485 | reverse complement strand
TGGGCTCTTTCTTTACCGTCGCCGAGGCGTTGAACGCCATGGATCAGGGAGACTAGCGGTGCATTTGCGAACTCGCCAACGTGTGATCGGCCTGCTGCTGTTGCTGCTGCTGGCCGCGATTCTGGCGCCGCTGGTGCTGCGCTCACCGGAACAGGTGCGCCTGGCCCTGGATATGTCGATTCCGCAAGCACCACAAATCAGCGAGCCGGAAATCGCGCCGGTGGTCAGCGAGGAAGAGCAGGCCGCCACCGACCGCCAAATCGACGACGAGCAGCAGCAGGTGGCCACCGCCGAGCCGGCGCCGCAGGCGGTTGAAGAAGAGCCCTCAGCGGAAGAAGAGCCCTCAGCGGGGGAAGCGCCCCCCCCAGAACCCGCTCCCCAGGACGCGCCGCAACCCGGCTTCACCGTTCAGGTGGCCAGTTTCAGCGACGTGGCCAACGCCCAGGCGCTGGTGGCGCGCCTGCGCGAGGCCGGTTACAGCGCCTATCACCGCGAAGTCGAGCAGGACGGCAACACCTGGCAGCGGGTGTTCGTGGGCCCGGAGATCCAACGCGAGCGGGCCGAGGCCCTGCGCCAGCGACTGGCCGACGACAAGGCCTTCGCCCTGGAAGGGCTGGTGCGTTCCTTTGTGCCGTAGCGATTCCGGGCCGATAAAGCCCTGTGCCCGCCCCGGGCGCTCTGATAGAATCGCTGGCCTGTTTTAACCACGCGCGTGTTCATGAATCTGGCAGACGGCATCATTCTGTTTATCATCGCCGCCTCGGCACTGATTAGTGTGCGTCGTGGCTTCACGCGTGAAGCGTTTTCCCTGCTCACCTGGGTGGCCGCGTTCATCGTCGCCCGTCTGTTCAGCCCGGCCCTGGAGGTTCTCCTGGCCGATTCCATCGAGACGCCCAGCCTGCGCCTGGCCGTCGCCTTCGGTCTGTTGTTCACTGTCACCCTGGTCGTGGGGGCGTTGATCAATCACCTGCTCGGTGAGTTGATCCGCGTCACCGGCCTGAGTGGCACCGACCGTTTGTTGGGTATGGTGTTCGGCGCCTTGCGCGGCGCCCTGGTGGTGGTTGTACTGGTGGCCCTGGGCCACCATTTGTTCAGTGAGGATGCCTGGTGGCGCGAGTCGCTTCTGGTCCCGCATTTCGCCATGCTGGAGGACTGGACCCGCCGTCTCGCCGGGGATTTGATCGCTTATCTTATGAACGTCAGCGGAAGCTAAGCTTAGCTAGCTCGAGGATACGCAAATGTGCGGCATTGTTGGCATTGTCGGCCACTCCTACGTCAACCAGGCGATTTATGACGCTTTGACGGTTCTTCAGCACCGCGGACAGGACGCCGCCGGCATCGTCACCTGCGACGGGGACCGCCTGTTCCTGCGCAAGGATAACGGCATGGTCCGTGACGTGTTCCGCAACCGCCACATGCGCCGCCTGGTCGGCAACATGGGCATTGGTCACGTGCGTTACCCCACCGCCGGCAGCTCCAGCTCCGCGGAGGCGCAGCCGTTCTACGTCAACTCGCCTTATGGCCTGACATTGGCCCATAACGGCAACCTGACCAATTCCGAGGCGCTTGCCGAGCACCTCTACCGTTCCGATCTGCGCCATATCAACACCACCTCGGATTCCGAAGTGCTGTTGAATGTGTTCGCCCATGAACTGCACGAGCGCGGCAAGGGCAAGCTGCGCCCGGAACCGGACGACATCTTCGACGCCGTGGCCGCCGTGCACCGTCGCGCCGAGGGCGCCTACGCGGTGGTGGCGATGATCACCGGCTACGGCATCCTGGCATTCCGTGACCCGCGCGGTATCCGTCCGGTTTGTTTCGGCAGAAAAGACACCGAGCACGGCCCCGAATACATGGTGGCCTCCGAGTCAGTGGCGCTGTCGTCGCTGGGCTTTCAGCTGGTGCGCGACCTGGCGCCGGGCGAGGCAATCTACATCACTGCCGAAGGGGAGCTGCACACGCGCTCCTGCCACGACCAACCCAAGCTCACGCCGTGTATCTTCGAGCAGGTTTATCTGGCGCGCCCGGATTCCATCATCGACGATATTTCCGTTTACAAGGCGCGCCTGCGCATGGGCGAAAAGCTGGCGGAAAAAGTAGAGCGGGTGTGGCCGGATCACGACATCGACGTGGTGATCCCGATCCCGGACACCAGCCGCACCTCGGCGCTGCAGATGGCCAACCGGCTCAACGTGAAGTACCGCGAAGGCTTCATCAAGAACCGCTACATCGGTCGCACCTTTATCATGCCCGGCCAGCAGCAGCGGCGGAAATCGGTACGCCAGAAGCTCAACGCCATCGAACTGGAATTCTCCGGCAAGAACGTGCTGCTGGTGGACGACTCCATCGTGCGCGGCACCACCTGCCATGAAATCATTCAAATGGCCCGTGAAGCCGGTGCCCGCAAGGTGTATTTCGCCTCCGCCGCGCCGGCGGTGAAATACCCCAATGTCTACGGCATCGATATGCCGTCCGCCGGCGAGCTGATCGCCCACGACCGCAGCGACGACGAAGTCTGTCAGCTGATCGGCGCGGACAAGCTGATTTATCAGGATCTGGACGATCTGGTCAGTGCCTGCAAGGAAGGCAACGCGGACATCGAAGAGTTTGATTGTTCGGTATTTAACGGCCACTATCTGGCCGGTAATATCGACGGCCAGTATCTGTCCGATCTGGAAACGCGCCGCAACGACGACGCCAAGAAAAGTCGGGAAAAAACCCGCGCCCTGGCGGACAACGAAGTGATCGATCTGCACAACTCCAACTGAACCAGGGGCGGCACGGCCGCCCGCACCGAGGTAACGATGAG